>WOYO01000025.1 GCA_011620765.1 Thermoplasmata archaeon | reverse complement strand
TTCAAGATTCGCAGACAAAAGATCTCTTGTTAACCGCAGGGAGATCTTTACAGTGAATAGCGCCTGACCGAAATGGATACATCAAAGCCATGTTATGCTCAGTGGTAGCTTTGCATCTTCTGCAGCTCCAGACAGCTTTACCTCAGTTTTTCTCGTTGCGGAGTGATTTTGTGAGGTGCCTGTTCAGAGTTTTATAACTTAGAGACTCATAAAAATGGAGCGCCCCCTCATTTGCCTCCCAGACTGTGAGCTCCATGGTTGTGGCTCCTCTTTCTGCGCTCCAGCTCTCAGCCGCTTTCATCAGAGCGCTACCAACACCCTGCCCTCTTCTTTCTTTCCTGACACAGAGGTTATGAACCCATGCATAGCACCTGTCTTCGAACATCGAGTTGTTCTTTACCTGCTCTACAGTGATGTGGGCAAAGCCCAGGATCTCTTCTTCCTCTGCTACAAGGATTGTGGAATTGAAGTTACCGAATATTGAAAAGATGTGCCATTCTATGCTGGCTCTGGCCGCTTTCCTGAAGATCTCCGGAAGGAGCGCATTGTGCTCGCTATTAAGCTCTTCATAAAGATCCGCGATGCTCTTTATATCGCTCTGCTTAGCTTCTCTTATCTGCATAAGGGTAACAGCCCTCAAAGAATAAATCCGTTGTTCTTTCTCCTCTCTTCTTTTACTTATCTATTCTTTCTTTACCCATAAACTGCTGTAGTGCTTTAGGCACAAGGACGCTGCCATCTTCCTGCTGATAGTTCTCAAGGATTGCAACCATGGTGCGCTCTATCGCTATAGCGGTCGAGTTGAGGGTATGCACGAACTTTATATCCCCCTCTTTGCTCCTGTATCTTATCATGAGCCTTCTTGCCTGATAGTCCAGACAGTTACTGCAGGAGACAACCTCTCTGTACTCTTTTTGACCTGGCAAAAATGCTTCTATGTCATATTTTTTTGCTGCACTTGCGCCCAGCTCACCGGAACAGACCTCAACGACCCTGTACGGGATCCCCAGACCCTGGTATAAGCGCTCAGCGGTCTGCAGGAGCTTTTCATGCTCGCTCTCAGATTCTTCAGGCAAACAATATTTGAACATCTCTATTTTATCAAACTGATGGACTCTGAAGATGCCTTTAGTATCCTTTCCGTGAGCTCCAGCCTCTGTTCTAAAGCATGTAGAGAAACCAGCGTAGTATTTTGGTAGCTCTTTGTGAGAGAATATCTCATTTGAGTGCATCGCACCCAAGGGCACCTCTGCCGTTCCTACAAGGCATAGATCTTCACCCTTTATTCTGTATATGTTCTCCTCTCCGAAGGGTAAAAAGCCAGTGCCAAAAAGTGCGAATTCCCTGGTCAAAACAGGTGGTATCACAGGAACGAAACCCTCTTTTAATAGCGCATCAAAAGCGTATCTCACCAGGGCAAGCTCCAGGAAAACAGCATCTCCCTTGAGATAGAAAAATCTTGCGCCGCTCACCTTTGCAGCCCGCTCGATATCGAAGAGATCAAGAGCAAGGCCTATATCAACGTGATCTTTTGGTTCAAAATCAAGGGTTTTTACAGTGCCCCAGCGCTTTATCTCCACATTATCGTCATCACTTTTGCCATAGGGCACTGAAGGCAAAATGATGTTCGGGATCCTTGAGAGAAGGGAAAAGCGTTTTTCCTCTATTGTTTTGAGATCGCTCTCTTTTTTAGCTATGCTATCTGCTATCTCTTTTGTCTCCGAGATCAATCTTTCTCTCTCATTGCTATTAGCTATCTCTCTTGCAAGCTCATTCCTCTCTTTCCGCATCTGATTTATCTCTGTTAGGGTTTTCCTCCACTCTTCATCAGCTGCTATAACCTCATCCAGGGCGCTCTCACCCATATTCCTCTTTCTCAGGCTCTCCCTTACGATATCTGGCGTTTTCCTTATGAGCTCTATATCGATCATATTTATATCTCCTTCCCCACAAGATATATCCTGTTTGCATCAATAATCTTAGCTCTTATAAACTTTCCCAGTTTGGTAGCGGGAATGACTATCGGCTTATAGAAATTACTCCTGGCCATAACGGTGTTATCCTTACCATATTCGCATGTGAGCGCCTCAAGGGGCATTCCTATAAAGCTCCTGTTGATCTCTGTTGTTATGTCTCTTGAAATCTTGGTTAGCATTCTTGATCTGGTTTTCACCTCCCTGCTTATAGGCTTTGGCCAGGAATACGCTTCAGTTCCCTCCCTTGGTGAGAAGCGTGTTATGTTCACTATATCCGGTTTCAATAACTGCAATGCTCTGTACGATTTCATAAAGCTCTGCCAGCTCTCGCCGGGAAAACCAGCAATTATGTCCGTTGCGATAGTGCTCTCTGTATACTCTTCCTTTATTCTTTTTATAGCCTCGCTGTACTCATCAAAGGTATAGCCTCTCCGCATCGCCTTAAGGATCTCATCATCTGCGCTCTGTAGTGGTAAATGGAAGAACCTGTACACCTTTTTGTTTGCGAAAGAGGAAAGAAGATCTTTTTCTATCCGCAAATAATTGTTGGGGGTCATCATACCAACGCGCACTCTGAATCTGCCCTCTATGGAAGTTATACCCCTTATAAGCTCTGGCAGATAGAAATTATCTCTATCAAAGCCATAGCATGCAGCATCCTGCGCTGTTATTCTTATCTCCTTTGTTCCATTTCTTATGAGATCCTTCGCTTTTTCGATGATGAGCTCTGGTTCATAGCTCCTCAGTTTTCCTCTTATAGTCCTTGTCACACAGTAAGAGCACTTTCCGAGGCAACCGGTGCTTATTGGTATGGTTGATATGACCCTGTTAGCTCTGTCCGCAGAGCTCTCGTTCAGGAGATCCTCAAAATCGAGCTTTCTCAGAGGTGTGGCGCCGAGCTCCTCTATCTCTTTATCCCTCCATGCAGCCAGGCAGCCGGTTACATAAACCTCCTTTTTTAGCGCAGATAGCTCCTTTATGCGCTTCAGCATATGCCTCTCCGTTGCCTCTATTACTGCGCATGTGGCTATGAATATTGCATCAGCTTTTTCCGGTTTTTCTACAAACTCAAAGCCCTTCCTGGACAGGCTATCCTCTATAAGAGAGGCTTCACCCTTATTCAGTGTGCAACCATAACTCTCTATATACGCCTTCATTCCATGCTTTCAAGCATCTTGTTTATGTCCTCGGCCTGAACATGATCCTTAAGCTTTACATCCACACCATCTATGCCCTCTATGCTCATCGCAACTTTTTTTATGTTTCTCCCGATATGCAGGGCAAAAACCGGGGGGCAGAAAGGAGCTGTGAGGTGATAGGTGATGTAAGCTTTGTTATTTTCAATCCTCACTTCATCGACAAGATGCATCTCCATTATGCTCACTCCTATTTCTGGATCAACAACATCCTTCAGCTTTTCTCTTATCTCTTCCTCTCTTTTTTCCATAGAGCTTTAGAGCATTTTGTGCTTAAATCATTTTTCGCTGTTCTTTTTCTGGGCGGCAAGGATCTCAACCATAATCGGCGTTGCCAGGGATGTAACTATAGCCATGCATGCCACAGCCACAACCACAACATCATCAAATAGCCCTGCAGCAAATGCCACCTCGGTAGCTGCCAGAGTGGCACTTAATTGCGGCCAGAATATAGAGCCTATAAGAAAACTCTCCTTTCTGTCATATCTTTTTATCTTTCCAAATATTATGCCTGCTGCTACCTTTGAGATCATAAGGATAAGGATGAGAGAGGCGGTAAAAGCAAAGTTGCTCAGGCTCTCAGCAAAGACTGAAAAGTCAAGCTCCATACCGAGCAGTATAAAAAAGATTGGCATGAGGAAATCCTCTCCTATCGCTTTTATCTCGTCATACACCTCTCTTGTGGTTATGATCCTCCCGAGGGCTATCCCTGAAAGGAATGCTATCAATATGTTTGGCAGCCCGATGAGCTCTGCTATAGCAACAAAGCTGGCAAGGCACATGAACACAAATGGGAGCTCGTATGCGCTTCTGGTGTTTCTCATAAAGAATTTATTAGCGAGCTTCGGGAGCAGTAGCAGAAGAAGGGCAATAAACAGAGCAGAATAAGCAAGAAAATTTATGATGCTGCTGCCCTTGCTCATCTCTATAACAAATGCCAGCAAAAAGAGGCTTAAGCCGTCGAGAATAACAACTGAAGGAGTAAGAAAGCCAAATCTGCTCCTGAGGTCCTCCTTTCCCGCTATCAGCGGGATTATTATACCCACCGAAGAGGATATAAGTATAGAGCCTATGAGCATGCTTGTATAGGCATTATAGCCAAAGATATATCCGATGAAAACACCAGCAGAGAATGAAATAATGGTGTTGAGAAAGCAGAAGAGCACAGTGTCACCAGCTGAGGCAATCTCTTCTTTATAAACTTCCAGGCCAGCTATGAAAACTACCATAAGTAAGCCCATATCCCCTATGAAACTCAAGCCTTCGTAGTTCTCTATACCTGCCCCGAAAGGACCGAGGGCTATGCCCAGGATCATAAATATAGGGACAGCGGTTATATGAAATCTTTTGGATAAGTAGGATACGCTCGTTCCTATGAAGAGTATAAGAGCAAAAAGCATCATAGGGCTGAGATCCATACGCGAAAAAGCTGTTCATATATTTAAGACATCTCTAAGGTAAATTTATTTAAAGGAGGAAGAAGACTTCCTGTATGGATGATGAGATTTCTGCTATTCTTGAAACACTCAGAGAGCTAGAGAGATGGAAAAAAAGAAAGGAGCTTTTAGAAAAAGAGCTGAAGGAGGCAGAGAGGCAGGTTGCTTATTACGAGAGTGTTATTACGGAGATGAAGTCAAAGATCGCCCCAGAGAAGCTCACAGATATTTTAAAGCACATATAAACTAAGACTGTGTTTCTACCCTGAGCTTCTATAAGATGGGCAAAATCCTGGGCTCTTTTTCATTGCCCTTAGATCTGTTACGTCAGCTCAAAAAAAAAGGCATGAAGATTTTCTGGTAGCAATGGTGCTGCCAGTAGTAAATGCGCTGTTTAACCGTAATCCTGGCTATTTGCGGGAGTCTTAGCTGTATGTGGCCGTGGCAAGGTCGTGCGTGAGTTGCATTAGATATGTTTAAATAGGATTAGAGCCCATTATTATTGGTGAAATAATGGCTAGCAAAATCGTCAGTGGGTTGTGGGTCGTGGTCGTGACGCTCATAGCGTCGCTGGTCTCAATACTTATGGGTA
>WOYO01000066.1 GCA_011620765.1 Thermoplasmata archaeon | reverse complement strand
CTTATCGTAACCCTGCTTCCCCCACTGGAGCCCACAGCGTGGATGATCTCTCCATCACCAAGATAAAGGGCCACATGTGTAACATTTCCGTTGCTGCCAAAGAAGATGAGATCCCCTCTCTCAGGCTCATCGATTTCGATGCCGCAAAGCGCCTGATCTCTGGAATCTCTTGGCAGATCATATCCATGAACTTTTCCTATGCGATATATAAAACCGGAGCAATCGAATCCATATGGTGTTGTCCCTCCCCACAGATATCCGAGATCCAGAAAGTGATGCATATGCTCGATCACGGACTCAACACTATGATCTAGCGTTTTGGGAGAGACATAATCCTCTCTGATATAACCATCTGTTCCATCTGGTAGCTTTATGTGCGCAGTTTTTGTGTTAAGCTCCAGTAGATCTACCCTGCTCCCTAAAAGAAGGGTGCATTTTATCCTGCTGCAAAGGGGATCATCATACACTCTGGCTATATCCTCCACAACCATAACAGGAGATGAAAAGGTGCATGATGTCACATTCTGACTATACACCCAGCCCGGGTATCCCCTTTCATCCTTCCTGCTTGGCTGCTCCAAAGCTATGATCTTTGTCCAGCCATTACGTTCTTCTATTATCATGACATTTTCTCCCATTACACACTGGGTTTCCAGCACTCCAGCTCCAGGTTCTGAAACCACATTTGATACTGGTACGGAGATCATAGCTGGGGCATTGGTTAGGTCCGATGGGCTTTCTCCACCCGACAGAATAAACAGAAAACAGAGGGAGGCTATAATGGCTATAATGCGCTGCATACAATCCCCACCAGAAGCCCACCATATGTACCAATAACATAGCCAAGAACAGATATTATAACAGCTATGGGTATTAAACTGCCATTATACACTCCGGCAACCACAGAAGCGCTTGCTGTGCCACCCATATTTGCCATGCTTGCGCTGGCGAAAAGAAACATGGGGAGCTTCATAAGTTTGATAAGGAGCAGCAGCAGGATTATGTGAACGGATAGCGTAACCATGCCCCAGCCAAATACCGCTGGCGTAGCTCCAATGTCAGCCAAATTTGATTTCGCGCCTACAGAAACAAGGAAAAGATAAAGAAGGAGATACCCTATGGTTGAGCCCCCACCCAGCTCTCTGGCTCTGGTAAAAGAGAGAGCTACACCAATGGCCGTGATGATCACTATGATCCATACGAAAGAGGATATTCCCTCAAAAGTTGGCATATACCTTGAGATCATGGTCGTTAGATACACAAATACTGCTGCTAATAAAGCAAGCGCTATGAGCGATTTTATGGTAATTGGCTTTCCTCTCTCTTCCTTTACATTCTCAGCCCTGCCGTAAAGAAAGCTCATAATCTCGCTGCTTACCCCGTTTCTTGAGTCAATGGATCTCTGATACTTTGCGAGGTAGATCAAAAGCGCAAGCCACACATAAGCTATAACTGTGTCAACTATTATAACGGGCGAGAGATGCTCTGGTGGTGCATTAAATGATTCGAACACTCCCATCATGTTAGCGCTGCCACCCATCCAGCTTGCAGATAAGGAAGCAAGGGCTCCCCACATGTCTGAGGGAAGGTATGGCTTGAATATAACATAGCCAAGTATGGAGCCAAGAATTATGCCGAGAGAGCCAACGAGCATAGCCAGAATAGACTGCGGCCCTATTTTTGTTATTCCTTTTATGCTGGATGAAAGCATTATCAGCAAAAGAGCCGCAGGCAAAGCATATGAATTTAAATAATCATAGACTATGGAAGCACCAGGAAGCACACCCATCGTGGTGAGAAGCATAGGCACAAAGTACATCCATACCAGCGGAGGAATGTAATAATAGAGCTTTGCTAGAGGCTTCTTCAGCAACAGTATCAGTGCTTCTATGCATATCAGAACAGCGAAAACAGCAAAAGGTTCTGTGATCATCCTTCAACCCCTTCTATCCCGAAACCAAAGCCAGCGGGTGGGAAAATGCGATCCTTCTCATATCTTATCCCTCCTTTAACAGGATTTTCTTTCATCAGCAAGGGAGAATCAAGATCCACCAGGGGCGCATTTATCAGAGAGGCTAAGAAAAATCCGGCTGTTACCCCAACCGAAGTCTCACCTCCCATGCAGCCAACCATACATTTTACGTCACGTGCTTTAGCAATGCTGGCTATTCTCAGAGCTTCAGCTATACCACCACTCTTGTTCAGCTTTATGTTAAAGTAATCCACCCTGTCTGCCAGCTCCAATGCATCATGCGCATTGAAGAGAGACTCATCAGCCATTATTGGAATGCCTCCACCTATCTGCGCCAAGCCTTTTCTGTCCCATGCCGGAAGCGGCTGCTCTATGAGATCTATCTCATATCTATATAAAGAGTCAATAGCTTTTCTTGCGGTTTTCTTTGTGTACCCCTGGTTCGCGTCTAGTAAAAGTGAGATCCCATATCCAAAGCTATCCCTTATGCTCTTCACAAGCTCTATATCTCTGCTGAGCTCCAGCCCTATCTTTATCTTGAAAGCAGAAAAGCCCTCATCCAGACGCATCTGGATCTCATTTAAGATCTCGTCTTTGCTTCCAATGGATATGGTTATATCTGTTTTTACTGGATTGGCTGACATCCTTATCCTGTGTTTTCTCATGTATGCATCTATCAGCGCAGAAGTAAAGCCGCATTTCAGAGCGGTGTTACCCTCCATGCAGCCCTCAACCGAATCTATCATAGAAACAAGGCTAACAAGATCTTCAAAAGGCCTGATGCGCTCTACCATAAGAGGAAAGTGGTCCTTTACGCTTTCAACACTTTCCCCCGTTATCTTTAAGGAAGGGCAGGACTCCCCAAAACCAACAACATCATCCAGAACAGCTTTTATAACAACAGAGTGGCTCTCATTAGCTTCCCTGAGAGCTGTCTTGAATGTACGCCTAAAGGGCACAGAGATCTCTTTGTATTCAACAAGCGGCCCATTCATGAAAGAAATACGGATTTTCTTATTTATAAATTTCTACGCAATGATGCTGCTCAATTTTGTGTTACGGCCCTTAAAGTTAAAGAAAGTTTATTGTTTCCTCAAGTGCAGGAGTTCTGCCTGTGCTGACGTATAGGGCTGCAAAAGCATTCGCAAACCTGAGCCTCTTTTCAGTGTCATAACCCATCAGCTCTGCATATATGTCGCCAGCACTCCAGTGATCCCCTGCTCCTGTCAGCCTATTAACCTCTACTCTATAAGAGCTTACCTTTTTGCCCCTGGAATAGGAAAAATCCTTTGTGTGCAGATCTACTCTGCAGAATCGCTCCAAAGCCTTTATTCCTTCATCGATATCATCCTTACCAGAGATCAGCTTTAGCTCATTCTCATTCAGGCCCAATATCTTTAGCCCAGGGTGCTTTACAAGTGCTCTGAGCTCATCCATATCTTTTCTAGGACTGGGATCATTCGTATCAAGGAATGTTTTTATTTCGTGCTCCAAAGCCAGATCCAGCAGCCCTCTTATAAGCTCTGTTCCTTTGCTGTTGTGGGACCAATTGAATATGGCAAGCATATCTGAATCCTCTATTAGTCTGAGATCCTCATCTTCAAGATCATCGAATCCAAAATCTCTGTTGGAGCCGGGGTGATTTATCATAACGTTAGATTCTCCACCAAACTCAAGAGCTGTCGTTAACCCCAGCTCTCCATTCCTTTTCACATACGATAGGTCTACACCCTCCAAAAAATAACCGAGCAGTTCATAACCGAGCTCTGAAGTTTTTGCTATAAGGGAGCAGTCCATGCCTAAGGCGCCTAAAGCCCTGCACGTATTGGTTGCTGAGCCCCCATGAGACAGGGATTGCTCTATGCCCAGATAGTTTCCACCCCCACGCGTGTGGATCTCTCTTATCTTCTCCATGCTCTCTTCAAAATCAGGCAACCTCACATAATGATCCAGATAGAAATCGTGCAAAAGCACAACTCTCACAGTTCTTCAACCTCGATATAATGCTCTTTCCCATTTATTATCATTTTGCACCTTTTTGCTGAAAGCGATGCTCTTATATCTTCAAGCCTCCTTTTATATTCCGCAAGGATCGAGTGAGCTTTTTCTAAGGTTACTGCTTCGAATCTCAGGCTATCTTTAGTTTTCATCTGTGCAATATCCATTATATCGGTTGTTATAACAGTAGCTATCTTTGGATATCCCCCTGTGGTCTGCCTGTCTTTCATAAGAACTATGGGCTTTCCGTCCCCCGGGACCTGCACCGCTCCAAGAGGGATACCATCAGAGATCATCTCTTTCCTATTTTCTGCGTGCTCTATCTCTCTTCCCTCAAGTCTGTATCCCATCCTGTCAGAATGGTCTGTGACTCTGTACTCAGAGCTCAAAAAGGTATCAATACCCCTGCCTGTAAAGTGGTCATCCTGTGGTCCAAGCACTGCTCTAACTCTGTTCTTCCATCTAGGCAGGTATCTGCTCTCTAACCTTTTTTCTGCGCTTCCAGCGCTCTTTAACTTCACCACATCTCCCGCCCTCAAAGGTCTGCCTATCCTTGCTATTGCGCAACAGGATCTGCTGCCGAGGGTTAAGGGGCTATCTATGCCACCAGAAAAAGAGATGTATCCTCTACACCCTCTATTTATCCTGCCAATTCTAAGAACGTCTTTGGGGTCAACTTTATAGCTCCTCCATCCCTCTATTTTACTATCATTCAGGGAGGCTTCAGCATCGCAGGCGAGAGCAAAAACTGTTTTTTCCTCAAAAATTATTGTGGGGCCAAGAAGCGTGAACTCCAGAGCTGCGCAGCTCTCTTCATTCGATACGAGCATGTTAGCTATGCGAAAAGAGTACTCATCCATTGCGCCAGAGGCTGGAATGCCCAAGGATTGATAGCCATAGCGCCCGAGATCCTGTATAGTTGTGTATAGCCCAGGGCTCACTATCCTCATTTTGCTCTCTCCAAAAATTCTTTCTCAGATATTCTCTTAAACCTTATCGTATCGCCAGCCCTTATCGGCACAGGATCTTCTGCTTCAGGGTTATATAAGCGCAAGGGAGTTCTCCCGATGATTCTCCAGCCTCCAGGGCTCTCTACAGGATATATTCCTGTCTGCTTTCCTGCTATGCCCACAGAGCCTGCAGGTATCTTTGTTCTCGGTTTTTCCAGGCGCGGCGCAGCTATTCTTTCATCCATGCCCCCGAGGTAAGGAAAACCGGGCAGAAATCCGAGCATATATACTCTATAATCTTTAGAACAATGTATTTCTATTGCCTCTTCATCGCTCAAACCGTTGTGCCGGGCAACAAAGCTCAGATCTGGACCGAACTCGCCGCCATAGCACACAGGCACTTCAAATGTTTTTCCCTTTGCTATGCTTGCTTTTGCTCTCTTTAGCCTCTCCTCGCTTTTATCCTTCAGATCATCGGAT
>WOYO01000100.1:19753-27177 GCA_011620765.1 Thermoplasmata archaeon | reverse complement strand
GTGTCACTGGAGCCTTAAAGGCTTCAGTGCCTGATCCTCTGAGAAAGGGGAAAGGAGAAAGAGTGCTGCCTGGAAAACTTAAATTTTCCTCTCCTTGCCCCCTCAGTACTTCTATTGATTGACTTCTATGTCATAGATTGTGGTCCATGTTGATGTGTCATGGTACACAGCGGTCACCGTTGCGCCTTTGCTATCTGAAAGAACCGCGAAAGCTCTGCCCTCTTTGTCTGTAAAAGCTTCTTCTGGCACTATTCTTCCATAGGTGGTAAACAGATTTACTTCATAACCATTTCCTGCGGGTTGCCCGTGTGCATCCCGAAGTGTGACTATAACCTTATTTTCATCCCTGAATGATAGATCCATAGAAACGGGTTTTGTAGGGTATAGTGTTATATCCGTGCTTTTAGTGCTGGAATATACAGAGATGTTTAAAGAGTAGCCCGTGAGCACCGTGCCATTTTCAAGCTCCCCCCTTGCGAAAACAGAGTATTCACCGGGAGGGATGTTTTTTAAGAGAAAATATGATAGATTTTCTGGTGCTTGGATCTCCACAACCTTCGGGATAACAGGAAAAACAGAGACATTCTTTCCTGCTTCGATCACCACTCTCTCTTCAGCAAGCGCTCCATCTTTTTCAGCTTTGAGTGTGTACTCTCCAGGAAAAAGGCCGGAGATCACAAAACTCCCCTGCATGTCTGTGGGCTCAGTTATTCCATCCATCCTTATGGTGCCGCTAACAGGGTTTCCTGCGGCATCTAAAAGTTGCCCTGATATCGTCCCGGTGTATTCGTTCATCTGTTCTGCATTGTACTGCAGAAATGCGGTCTCTTCACCATTAGCCAGAAGACCAGCGCTCTCCGCGTCCCACAGATCTTTTATTGTTCTGTTGGTGAGGTACACCGTGATATTTTTCACAGGATCCCCCTTGTAGGCTTTTATTGAGCCGGAGATGCCACCCGTTCCAGCTGTCTGCAGCATCTCTATTACTTCCCTGCTCGGGATCACAAAGTTTATGTTTTGTCCACGCACAGCTGTGGAATTAGCAACCCCTATGACTCTTCCATAGACATCTATAACAGGGCTTCCGCTTGATCCGGGCGATATCGGTGCTGTTACCTGTATCGTTGTTCTATCACCATTCGTTCTCACAGCAGAAACTATGCCGGTTGATACGGTGTTCTCATACCCTAAAGGGTTACCTATGACTATAACGCTCTCCCCCACTCTAGGGAGATCCTCACGGAGAGGTATGCCCTCAACCTCTCTCTCCACCTGCAGGATTGCTAAATCGCTGTTTACATCTATAGCTAATATCCGGAGCACTCTGTAAGTTTTTCCACCCTGGCTCACTACAGCACTGCCTGCGCCCTTCATCACATGCCAGTTTGTTACCAGCTCACCCGTGTCTTCAACAAAAAATCCTGTGCCAAGGTTCAGTGTTTTTCCGTTTGAGTCATATGTTCTAACAAGAAAAACTGAAGGGGTCACTCTTTCAACTGCTTGCCCTAAATCCAGCTGAGCGCTTGCGCAGCTCACCGTTGCCAGCATTATGGTTATGATCATCAGGATAAACTTCATTTTTATCTGATTACCTTTTTGGCTAATATCTCTTTTCCATACGCATTTTGAAGCTGGCCAAAATATAAATAAAAGGAAGTTGCATATAGTATAATATGAAACAGCTGCTTGTGTTATTGTTGCTGATCTCGCTTGCAGTGGCTCAGGATGCTGCTGCGCCGGAGCCTCAGAGCCCTGTAGAGCAATGGGATAATTCGATTGTGGTACCTGCAGGGAAAGAAAGCACTGTAGCTCTGGACTACATCTCAAGCGGAGACAGGATCGTAGGGGCTTTTAAGACAGCAAATGGTGAAAAGATCAACTTTTTTATCATCAGGGAGAGAGCAGGGCTCCAGCCCCCTCTAGACCGCCAGTACTATATAAATGAGTATGAATTCAACGCCACGGCTCCGTTTGCGACAGACCCGGAAACGGATGAGAGCACATCAGAAACGACAACATATCTGCTGGTCTTTAACAATGAGGCTGGTAGCAGGGATGTTACGGTTTATTATAGAGTAAAAAT
Organism: Thermoplasmata archaeon; assembly: GCA_011620765.1. Classification (GTDB taxonomy): domain Archaea; phylum Thermoplasmatota; class UBA186; order UBA287; family UBA287; genus UBA287. The sequence continues at coordinate 25,094 of WOYO01000100.1, read as the reverse complement.
AGAGAAACCTGAAGAGCAGGAGAGGGGAAGCATTTTTGATAGATTTAGAAGAAATTAGCCTAGAGCCAGAGCTCAACCTCATCTCCATCCTCTAAACCAAGCATGCTTCTCAGCCTCTTTTCATGTATTATCTCTATAACCTCTTTTTCGCTGGAGAGCAGAGGACGTACTACAAAGCACTTTACCTCTTTTTCATTGTGCAGGAGCACTGCTTCATAACAGAGGACATCCCCATACTCCTTTCCCTCCTCCGAAAAGCCTTCTAATACACATGCTGGTTTTTCTGGTAATCTAACTTCTGTCTTTATGTTGAGTGTTCCAGGGTAAGGTGCAAAACCGAGCTTTTCCTTTATCTGTTTTGTATAACCTTCCTTCAAAAGAAAATATCGCCCTTCCTTCAACCCCTCGGTAACTGTGCCCTTGATCCTGATTCCTTCTTTTGCTCTGTTCATCATATCATTCTTTCTTTTTTCATTGTCTGCAGTGTTTTCTCCCCCTCTTCTGTGAGGCGGAGCTTCCCGTCCTTTTCCTCTATCAGCTCGTTGTCCGTTAGCTCTTTGAGGGCTCTTTGAGCCTGGGCGGGCATAAGGCGCTCTTTTTTTGCTATCTGCTCTATGTTATCTGCACCGCTGGCTACAGCGGAAAAAATCGCTTTTCGCACCCTGTTTGAAACAATAAATCCCTCTTTCATGCTCTAATATAATCTTATTCATTTATAACTTCTTTCCATATCGGCACTCTCTCTTTTATTCTGTCCATGATCCAGCTGCAGGCCTCAAAAGCCTCTTTTCTGTGCTTTGAAGAGACCGCTATAACCACCGCACTCTCGCCAGCTTCGACAACCCCATAGCTGTGGGCTATCGATACATTCAGGATCCCGAATCGTGTGCAGGCCTCTTCCGCTATCTCTCCAAGGGTTTTTTCTGCCATTCCTTCATAGTGCTCATACACAAGAGCCTTTACCCTGTTCTCCTCGCTCCTCACCGTGCCAATGAATGCAACAACAGCCCCCGCCTCAGGGTCTTTAACCCTCTCCACTTCTTCCTGATAGTCTATTTTTTCTGATAACGAAACCCAGATCATCCACAAACCTCGCATCCTTCTTTTTTTGCTATCTTTATCTTCTGAAACTCATCGGTTTCAAGATCTATGAGCAAAAGCTCATCCTTCATGCTCTCTTTTCCCGTTATGATCTTGATCGCTTCCATCCCCTCCATGCAACCAACAACTCCTGGAGTAAAGCCTATGACATTGAGTCCTTTCTTTTCTGCGGATAGCTTTTCAGAAAAAATGCATGCAAGGCATGGCCCTTCTGGTCTGACTACCATCAGCTGCCCGCACATATCCTCAACAGCTCCATGGATGAGAGGGATCTTTTCTTCAACGCATGCTCTGTTCACAACAAATCTTGCTCCCCAGTTATCGAGGCAATCAAGAACAACATCACTCCCTTTTATGATCTCTCTGGCGTTTCCTGCATCTACCTTGATATCTATTGCCTCCACAGATATCTCTCCGTTTAACCTCATCAGTCTCTCTGCGGCAGCGGTGCTCTTTTTCTTTCCCATGTCTTTTTCCGTATAGATCACCTGTCTGTTCAGGTTTGATAGCTCTACCCTCTCATAGTCCACTATCCTTATCCTGCCCACGCCTGCTGCAGCAAGGTAAAGGAGGGCAGATGATCCCAGGCCTCCAGCCCCAATAACTGTGACTGTGCTCCCGGCAATCTTTTTTTGATTATTTCTACCAATAAGCTTTAGCTGTCTTGAGTATCTCTCCATCTACTTCCTCATCTCTTCAAGGATCTCCTTTGCTCTGTCCACCCTCACTTTTTTCTCATTTGCCATTTTTTCTGCAACAATGTCTATCTCCTTCCCAACAGCCCCAGCCATTATGGCTATGTTGCGTGCATGAAGCTCCATATGCCCCCGCTGTATGCCCTCAGAGGCAAGGGCTCTCAGAGCAGCAAGGTTCTGAGCCAGGCCTAGAGAAGCCATCACGCATGCAAGCTCCTGGGAGCTTTTTACACTCAAAATCTTCAATGAGAGCTTTGCTACTGGATTACTGGAAGTTGCTCCACCTATCGTGCCGCAGGCTATCGGCAGCTCTATCGATCCCACAAGGTCTCCATCCTCATTCTTTGAATACTGGGTTAGGGAATGATAGCCGCCCAGAGAGGCATAGGTGTGCGCACCAGCCTCAATAGCCCTGAAATCATTGCCTGTAGCAATAACGAGAGCGTCTATTCCGTTCATTATGCCCTTATTATGTGTAGCGCACCTGAATGGATCAGCATTTGCGAACTCGAATGCTTTTATAATGCCATCAACAACTTCTTCACCACCAAGCATATCCTTATCAAAGACCGCCCAGGCTCTTGCCAGTCTGTGCATTGCAAGATTTGAGATTATGCGCAGTAAGTATTTTCCCTGAGCGAGCTCTGCGACGAATGGAGCTACGGTCTCGCACATCGTGTTAACAGCATTAGCCCCCATGGCGTCCTTTACATTAACCAGCAGATGGACTATGAGCATTGGTCCGGAGGGCGTATCTATGACCCTTGCTTCTACGTCCTTTGCTCCACCACCGAGTCCAACAAGGATTGGATCGCACTGGTTTGCTCTTTCGATGATCTCTTTTTTCTTCTCAATCACCCTGACCTTTGCTGCAAAAGGATCCTTTACATCTGTTATCTGGATCTGGCCTATCATTATTGGCTCATCAGCTGTGGCATGAAAACCTTTTGTCATTCTTGCGATGTTGCTCGCGGCAGCAACAACGCTCGGTTCCTCTATCGCCATCGGTATAAGATAGTCCCTGCCATTTATGGTGAAGTTCGTTGCTATGCCCAAGGGGAGCTGCACGAGGGCTATGACATTCTCAATCATTCTGTCAGCGCTCTCGATAGTGAGTGCTGCTCTGAAATCCTCTTCGCTGAGCTCCAGCATTTCAGCCAGCTTTTTTCTTCTTTCTTCCACACTAAGCTTGTAAAAACCAGAGAGCTTTGATGTTTTTTCCATATGGGTTATTGATCTGCTGCATAAAAAATTTTCCACAAAAAGCGAAGATAAAAATCTGGTGATAAACCTTCTTTTCAACAGATCTTTTTTCAGAGAATATAGGCTCTTTTAAAAGAGCTCAGCAATGGATATGCTTTCAATATTTGTGCAAAACTTTATACATATCCAAGTTCATTCATATGACGGAGGTAAAAACCATGGAGAAGGATGAGGAAAAAAAGGACGAGGGAAAAAGCTTCTTTAGAAGGCTCTCTGGTGGCGGCGGTTGTTGCGGTGGTCCAAGGATCGTTAGCGTGCGGCAGATTGATGTGGGCGGCAAAAAGATTGGAATAAAGGGATTGGACGAGACGTTCGAGGGATACTATAATGCCGGAAATAAGCCAGAGGATTTGACAGGGGACGAATTGCTAGCTGCACTTAAGCCAATGAACCCCATTGCGGAAGGTAGTGAGGACGCGTATAAAGAAGCGTTCTTGAGGGAGTATCAAAAGTATTACGAGAGCAGAAAGAAATAGGACAAATCGAGGTATATTGATATGACTAAGTGTGAGATGTGTGGTAAGGAAGATGTGCCGCTACTTCTAGCAAACCATAGAGATCTTGGAATGGTATACATGTGCAGCGAGTGCTGGGGAAAGAACTGGCATAGCTTGCTCTCTCAGGGTGGAGGCGAAGGAGATAGCGGCGGTTGTTGCTAGCAGGTGAAGAGATGAGTTTAGAAGCAGAAGTGCGTGAAGACGCTGCCGACAGATTGGCGAGATTGATGGGCGATGTGGATGAGGCTAAATGCGCTGTTAAAAAACTTCGCTCGCTTACAAGAGTGATAGAGGGCGATGATTTGAATGCGGAGGTCAACATCTTAAAGGCGATGGGGGACCCGTGTCGCCTCGCGATCCTGAAGTTTTTGAGAGAGGGAGAGCGCTGCGTTTGCGAGATGATGATCGCATTGAACAGGCCCCAATCTTCCATATCCCATCACCTCTCCATTTTAAAGGATGCCGGGTTGATAAAGGAGCGGAAGGATGGAAAGTGGTCGTATTACAGGCTATCGGATGGGGCGGTGATCGAGATAATAAATCAGGTGAAGTTGCTGGAGGATGAGTAATACGACGTTTGTAGAGAATTTGATCTCTGCTGGCTTGGTCTTTATCCAGATAGCAGCAGAATTGACGATTCTGTTCATAGGTATAACATTTATCGTCGGGATTATTCAGGAGTATCTTCCCGCAGAACGGATAAAGAAAAGTTTAGAGGGGCGTGGTAAAGGCGTTGGAAGCGTGCTTGGAGCAGGATTCGGTGCTCTCACGCCATTTTGCAGCTGTTCAACGATTCCGCTACTCCTCGGAATGCTTGAAGTCGGCATACCTTTTGGCATCTGTATGTCTTTCTTAATCGCTTCTCCGATCTTAAATCCGATAATTGTATCGCTATTTGCCGTATTACTCGGCTGGAAGATCGTGGTCATTTATGTGATCCTAACTTTCATTGCTGCGGTCGTTCTTGGCATGATATTCGACAGGCTCGGATTTGAAGATCAGATAAAATCTGTGGCTGTAATCGGTGGGAAAGAGGATTTACCGGTCGATATGGATGTTAGATCGAGAATTAACCGATCTGCAGGATTCGCATGGACGCTCTTCAAACAAATGATGCCATATCTTCTCATCGGTACCGGGATCGGTGCCTTCATCTATGGATTCGTTCCAGAAGGATTTCTTGCAGGGTTTGCTGGTGCGGATAACCCATTTGTCGTTCCAATCGCAGCAGCTGTCGGCGTTCCGATGTATGTAAGGGCAGAAACACTCATTCCAATCGGTTTTGCGCTGATAGAGAAGGGTTTAAGCACCGGTGCTGTGATGGCTCTCGTTATAGGCGGTGCCGGGGTGAGCATCCCGGAGATGTCGCTCCTTTCCGCGATGTTTAAAAAGAAGTTTCTGGCTGCGTACATCATCACGATTTTTGGTTTCGCGATTATGGCTGGGTACGTGTTTAATCTTCTGGTGACAACGCTCTAAAAGTGGATAACACTTCAAAGATTTAGCGAGACGATGATTTACACGGCTCAATGCTCGATGTCCGTATTTTGAACCTTCGAGCCATCCAAAAATCTTTTAAATACGTTTTGGGTTCAACTTCTTCACATCAAATAGATTCATCGCGAATAATCCGGGATTTACGATCTGATGGTGCCTATAGACGTCCTTTATCGCCTTCTTCCACTTATAGTCTTCATCGATGATCGATCTTGCCGCGATCTCTCCTGACTTCATCGCCTGATATATCCCTCCTCCGGTAAGCACGTCCAAGAAGGAAGCCGAATC
>WOYO01000100.1:10198-19653 GCA_011620765.1 Thermoplasmata archaeon | reverse complement strand
ATGATTTTGAGTATACTTCAGATAGAATATTCAGAAGAGTTGTTCCACCCGTATGTTCTTGTGGAGCAAGAATCAGAGATCATATAAGGAAGCTTTTGACATCTTCGATTATGGAGGAGTTCTATTCATTTAGCACACCTGTTAGGAAGAGATTGGAGAGGATAAAGAAGAACTGGAAGCACCCCACAGCGTTCTATTTTGTGGAATGAGATCCTGCCACTAATAATTTACTCTATTATTCAACAAGTCTGAAAACACACAGAAAGAAACAGCTTCGAAAGGATAAGGGAATAAACAACCATATAAAACTCTCTGCAATGAAGAGAGCCAAAATGCTCAAAAAACCCTGCTCGAAGTATTCTTGAAGCTCATCCCTTCTTAAATCCTGACGTGCAAAAAATGGCTATTGAAAGATGTGAAAGAGCTGAAAGCACTGGAAAAATCAGCAGTGCCCACAGAACGCTCTATAGAAAGAAATATCAGTGCGGAATAAGCTTTGTCTCATGCAGGTCGATGTCAGGGTCTTTCTGAAGAAAGGAATAGCGGATGCTGAGGCTGATACAGTTAAGAGATCTCTAAATATGCTTGGTGTTGATGTTAAGGAAGTGAGGGTATCAAAGGTCTATTCTCTCTTTGTAGAGGATGGGGATGCTATGAAGGTTGCTAATGAAGCGTGCGAAAAACTTCTTGTAAACCCGGTTATAAACGATTTTGAGATAGAGGTAAAGAATGATCAGGCTTAGAGGCTTGAGCGATGATGAGCTTATAGACATCAGTAAAGGGAGACAGCTAAACCTCAGCTTGGAAGAGATGCAGCGAATACAGAAATTTTTTCTGGAGCAGGGAAGAGAGCCTACGGAAGTGGAGCTAGAAGCGATAGCGCAGTCATGGAGTGAGCACTGTTCATATAAGAGCAGCAAACCCGTGATGAGAAGAACTATATTCAAATGCACAAGAGAGGGCATAATAAGTGAGGATGCCGGTGTTGTTGAGTTTGATGAGGACCATTACTATGTTGCTGCTCTGGAGTCACACAATCACCCCAGCGCTCTGGACCCCTATGGAGGGGCTGCTACTGGTGTTGGGGGCATAGTGAGGGATGTTCTCTGCATGGGGGCAAAACCTGTCGCATTAGCGAATATGCTCTTCTTCGGCCCTCTGAGCATGCCGTATGAAAAGCTGCCCAGGGGAACCAAGCATCCTGCCTACCTCCTTCGGGGCGTTGTAAAAGGGATCTCTGATTATGGCAACAGAATAGGTGTTCCAACGATCTCCGGCTTGATATGCTTTGATGAGAGCTATACCGGCAACTGCCTTGTGAATGTGGGTTGTGCAGGGATAATGAGAAAAGAGCATCTTGTGAGAAGCAAGGCTGGTGGAGAAGGGGATATATTTGTTATTGCCGGAGGAAAGACGGGCAGGGACGGCATACATGGGGTTACATTCGCTTCATATGAGCTGAGCGAAGGCTCTGAGGTTTTTAGCAGACCAGCTGTTCAGCTTGGAGATCCTCTAACAAAAGAGGTTTTGATACATGCTGTGCTTGAGTGCGTTGAAGAGAGGCTTGTGACAGGGATGAAAGATCTTGGTGGTGGAGGGCTATCGAGCTGTGTTTGTGAGATGTCCTCTGAGCTAGGAGCAGAGATAGAGCTCGCCAATGTGCCTTTGAGAGAGAGAATGGAGCCATGGGAGATCTGGGTATCTGAGAGCCAGGAGAGAATGATGCTCACGGTCAGAGAGGAAAATCTCAGCAGAGCTCTGGAGATCTTTGAAAAGTGGGACATAGATGCTGCGCCCATAGGGAAGGTCACTTCGGACAGGAGAATAAGGATATTCTCCAATGGCACAAAGGTTGCTGACATGCCCATGGATCTTTTATCTGGATTGGAATATGAGAGGTCCTTCAGGAAGAGAGAGGTCAGAGAAAGAGGGATAGAGTTCAGGGAGCCTGAGAACCTAAACACAGTGCTATTGAATATGATCTCTTATGCTGATGTGGCAAGCAAGGAGTATGCTATAAAGCAATACGATCAGGTTATTCAGGGAAATACTGTGCTTTATCCCTTGCAGGGGCGCTTCAATTCAAAGGGGCCAGGTGATGCAGCGATAATAAAGCCCCTGGAGAGCATGAGAGGCCTTGCTATCACAAGCGATTCTTCCCCGCTAAAAGTTGGCCTTGATCCATACAGGGGTAGCATGTGCATTGTAGAAGAGTCTCTGAGAAATTTAGTTGCGGTCGGCGCAAAACCAGATTCATTAATGGACTGCCTCAATCTTGGAAATCCTGAGGATGAATCGATTATGGGGGATTTTGTCTCTGTGTGTGAAGGCACAGCTGATGCTGCGATGGCTTTTAATCTCCCTATAATCTCCGGTAATGTGAGCTTTTACAATGAGAGCTCAATGGGGGCGATCTTACCAGCACCTGTTTTGATGGGGATAGGGATAATAGATGATGTCAGAAAGGCTGTCAGCATGGATGTGAAGAGCGATGGCAACAGCTTATACCTTATAGGAGAAACAGATAACGAGTTAGGGGGATCGCAGTATGCAAGGCTTCTAAACCTGAATGGCGGAATGGTGCCGGAGGTGGACAGCAAAGGCTTTATGAAAAAGGCAAGAAGTTTGTTGAAGGCAATGGATCTGGCGATAATAGCATCCTGCCATGATGTATCTGACGGTGGCATAGGCGTAGCTCTCGCGGAGATGCTTTTCGCTGGCGGCTTCGGGGCAAAAGTGAGCATAAAAAGCATCCCCGGTAAGGCAAGCCGCTTTGATCAGAAGCTCTTTTCAGAGAGTAATGGTAGATGGATAGTTGAGGTGGAGAAGGGAGAGGAAAAAAGCTTTAAAGAGCTGTGCAGGGATGCTATCCATATAGGGCAGGTGACTGAGGATAGGTATATGAAGATAGACGAAAGGATAGATATGAGCATAGATGATCTCTATGATGCATGGAAGAAAGGAATTGACGTTTAGAATGCCCATAGAATCAGATAAAATTAAGTAGAATTGTTCTCTCTTCGCTCAATGCTGGTCGCTCTTTCTTTAGAACCCCTAAGGCCGCAACTCCTGACAATTCCCGGTATCCTGCTAGCTATCATCACTACGCCTTGCTTACCAGCAATGTAACAGAGAGATAAATAAAAAAGTTTAATAGGGGTATATCCCCTTTTCATTATGCGCATATTGCACATTTCATGGGAGTTTCCACCAACGATTGTTGGTGGTTTAGGCACATTTACTATGGAGCTCACAAAACAGCTTGCTGTTATGGGCAATGATGTAACGGTATACACGCTAAATAGAGATAACAAATATCCTACAAGAGATCTCTGGGAGGGGGTTGAGGTTCACAGACCAATGATAATAGATTTGACCCAGGCTTTAAACATATTTGCAGGTGAGGAGTTGAAGCGCTGGGGTGAAGGGCTCAGGTTTTTCTCTGATGTTTTTACATACAACATATTGAGTGCTTCAAAGGTAGTTAATGAGCAGATAAAGAAGGAGGGTAAGAAATTTGATGTTGTTGACGCTCATGACTGGCTCGGTGCCATGGCTGGTGCTGCGATAAAAGATGAGACAGGCCTACCGCTTGTTTTTCATGTCCATTCCACCGAAAAGGGCAGGAGCATGGGCAAAGGCTCCAGGGTTGTTGAGGATGTAGAGTACATGGGCGCAGATAAAGCTGATTGTGTGATCACCGTTAGCTATGCGATGAGAGATCATCTGATATCCATAGGTTTCCCAGGAAATAAAATAACGGTCTGCTGGAATGGTGTTGATGAAAAGAAGTACTCTATGGAGAACTTCAGCAAAGAAGAGATCTCTGCGCTTAGAGGGAGATATGGATTAAGAGAGAATGAGATAATGCTTCTGTTTGTCGGTAGGCTTACTGCTGTTAAAGGAGCTCAGAATCTTGTTGAGGCAATGCCTAAAATACTGAAAGACTACCCGAATACAAAGCTCGTTATCCTTGGTGTTGGCGAGATGGAGAATGATCTGAGAAGAAGGATAAAAGAGCTCAACCTGGAGGATAAAGTTGTTATGCGAACAGAGTTCGTCGAAGAGCATGAGAGAATCCTTCACTATGCAGCAAGTGATGTTGTTGTGCTTCCAAGCTTCTATGAGCCTTTTGGTATTGTGTGCACAGAGGCTATGTCCATGGGTAAGCCTGTTGTCGTTGGAGCAAAAGGGGTAAGCGGATTCAGGGAGCAGATTGTGCCAGAGGGGGATAAGCAGTGCGGCGTTCACATAGATCCGCATAACCCTGATGATATAGCATGGGGGGTATCTGCTGTTTTGTGCTGCCCGGAAAAGCGTGAGCTTATGGGCAAGAACGCCAGAGAGAGAGTGCTGGCAGAGTTCACATGGGAGAAGATAGCAAAGAAGACATACAGCGTCTACGCAGGAGTGGTGGGGAATGAGATCCAATAGAAGGAGCACTGATTTTGAATGGCTCGAAACGAACGGGCTTGGGGGTTATGCATCCTCAACCCCTTCCTTTGTCAATAAAAGAAAGTACCATGGGCTTCTTGTCTGCCCTCTGGATCCCCCGGTGAACAGAAATGTTATTGTCTCAAACATGGATGAAAGGATAAATGGAAAGAAGCTGGATTTCCATGGTTATGACTTTAACCTGTTTCATGAATTTTCATTCTATTCAGATGGGATATACGTGAAGAAGAGGCTCTTCATGCCTTACAATAAGAATGCTACTGTCATTGATTACAGATTGGAGAGTTTTTCTGAAAGAAACTTCAGATTCGAGCTTATACCTATGTTTGTTTTCAGACACATGTATAGCGTGAGCGATAGAAATGGCGAGATAAGCATGGAGCTTTGCGGAAAGGACACAGGGCTCTGCGTAAGCAGGGATGGTGATAAAGCTTTCATAACCTCATCTGTGCCCTTCTTATTTGATGAGGATAGAAAAACAGTGAAAGCATACTATCCTTTAGATGATGAGCGAAAGGAGGATTGCTATGAAGATCTCTTCTCCCCCGGCTCTATATTCATAGATATGAAGAGCCCGTCCACTCTGAGCATAGCTCTCTCCATGAATGAGCCTTATGTTAACTTTAGCATAGAGGAAGAGAAGAAGAGGAGGGAGGCGCTCAAGGATGAATTCTACAGACTCCATCCATATAAAGAGAGCGATGTTATCAATGCTTTGATTCTTTCAGCTGACAGATTTGTGGTCAACAGGGAAGGGGGGAAAAGTGTTATGGCAGGTTATCACTGGTTTGCTGACTGGGGCAGAGATGCGCTGATATCCTTGCCAGGCCTGCTGCTTGTGACCAGACGCTTTCAGGATGCAAAAGAGGTTCTTCAGCTATTCTTATCTCATGTGCGCGACGGTGTGATACCGAACGGTTTCACAGAAGAAGGAGGCATAATGTACAACAGCGTTGATGCATCTCTCTGGTTCATAGACAGGGTTTACAGATATTTTCTGTACACGAATGATACCGACTTTCTCAGGAGCATATGGGATAAGCTGGATTCCATAATCTATAGCTATATGAACGGAACCAGTGGGATAAAGATGGATAAAGATTCTCTCATCTCACATGGAGATCAGCTTACATGGATGGATGCCATTGTGGAGGATAAACCGTGTAGCCCAAGGGGTCCAAAGGCTGTAGAGGTCCAGGCGCTGTGGTACAATGCGCTCAAAGTCATGGAGCGGATGGCGGGTTATTTGGAGTATGATGCAGAATTTTACAGAAAGATATGCTATGGTATCGAAGCGAGCTTTGAGAGAAAGTTCTTTAATGGAAACTATTTTGCTGACAGGATAGGAGAGGACTTTGTTGATAATTCTCTCAGACCCAATCAGATCATAGCCCTATCTTTAGAATATACCCCTGTGCACAGGGAAAATGCTATGCGCGCGTTGGAGACGGTGAGGAATAGCCTGTTAACCCCCTTCGGGCTCCGCACTCTGTCAAGGGATGATCCCAGGTATACTGGCAGGTATAGAGGAAGCATTGTTGAGAGGGATAGAGCGTATCATAATGGCACAGTATGGCCCTGGCTCATGGGCCCTTTTATAACCACGTATCTGAAGCTCTCAAACTATACAAAAGAGGCGAGAGAGTTTTCTTATGAGAATCTTCTCATGCCTTTAATGCTGGAGGCTCTGCCTTCGGGCAACATAGAGGAGGTCTGCTCCGGCGATGAGCCCTTTGAAAGGGGCGGCTGCATATCACAGGCATGGAGTGTCGCAGAGGTGCTGCGCTGTCTGTGTGAGGACATAATGCTTGAGAAACCAGCATATGCTTCGCAGTTCCTTGATTGACCAATAATATTAGAAGAGCCATCAAAAGAGACTGTTCTGCTATCCCCTATGTTCAGGGTATTCGAAAAAGATCTCTATAAAGAGGAAAGCCCTTCTGGCTTAGCCGAAGATGCTGCTGAAGGCCCAGCAGAGTAAATGCTCTGATGGTGCCATTACAGTGGCGATCTTCACAGAAAAGCTTTTGAAAGAGGCTCTTATGTTAAAAGAGGTGAGGGATGAGCTCTATGATCTCTGGATGCATAGTCAGAGCAGATCATAGAAGCGGCACCAGCTATCAGACATAAAACATCTTTATATAATCCATAGATCTCTGACATTTCCTGTAAAACTCCTCCATCCTCTCAGAGTCTCCATGAAGCACGAAGATCTCCAGGCATCTGTCCGGGCTTATGTGTGTGTGGTTTTGTGTTTTTATCACTTCCTCATATTCATGCTTTATCTCTGTGGTTTTCTGCTCAGCTTTTTGCTCATGGACGCCTATAAGAACAGCATCCTGCAGGCCTTGACGTTGTTTTATCTCTTTACTATCTGACACAAATGATCTCACAGCGCTTCTTATCACCTCTGACCTCCCGGAGAAGCCCGCTTCTCTCTGCAGCTCATCGATCTCTCTGAGCAGGTTATCATCCACAGATATGCTCACTATGGCCATAGACACAATTGTTATTATACTTTTTATTATTTTTTAATAAAAATTATTAAGAAAATCCTTAAATATTAATAATACACTGAAGATGTGTGAAATATTTGGCGCTCTTAATTGCACTTCTTTTTCTCTACCCTGCAGAGGGTAATGAAAAGATTGATGTTGCTGTCACCACGCCCTTCTTAGCAGAATTTGTCAGGGCTGCAGGGGGCAATGGCATAGAGGTAACAATCCTTTTGCCACCCGGTGCCTCCCCGCATACATACGAACCAACCCCGGGGCAGATCTCTACCGCGTCAGGTGCAGATCTTTTTGTGGTTGCTGGTTCCGGAATAGAAACGGAGATGCAGTTATTGAAAGCATTCAAAAATTCTAAGGTGCTTGTAAATGCCTCAGAGGGCATAAATCTCATAGACAATGATCCCCATGTGTGGTTGTCTTTAAGGAACGCAGCCAGAATGGTTGACAACATATGCAAGGCTCTTGTAGAGATAGACCCTCAAAACAGAACAGAGTATGAGCAGAACAGGGATTCTTATACAAAAAAGCTCGCCTCTCTCGATGCAGAGCTAGGTGAATCACTCTCCGGTGTTGAAAAGATCCTGGTGTTCCATGGAGCATGGGGATATTTCTGCAGGGACTACGGTATAAAGCAGCTGGCTATTAAAGAAGGGGGGAAAGAGCCAACGCCAGCCAGGATCTCAGAGGTCATAGAAATTGCTAAAAGAGAAGGAATAAAATTGGTCTTTACAGAGCCACAGGAAGACATAAGGTACGCAGAGCTAATAGCCAGAGAGATAGGAGGGAGGGTTGTGGTCATAGATCCGCTGGCAGAGAACTATATAGAAAACATGCAAAATGTTGCGGAGGCTATGAAAGGATGAATGCTATAGAGATCAGAGATCTGTGGGTGAGGCTAGGAAAAGAGCTGGTGCTTCAGGGGATAAACCTTGAGGTTGAAGAGAAGAGCACCCTTGCGATAATAGGGCCTAACGGAGGAGGAAAGACAACTCTTCTGAGAGCCATCCTGGGCCTCATAAAGCCCGAGAGAGGCAGAGTTCTGATTTTTGGTGAAGAGCCTGAGAGGCAGAGAGCAAAGATAGGCTATGTCCCCCAGCTCTCTCTCTTTGATAGAGACTTTCCCGCAACAGTCTATGAAGCTGTTAAGATGGGCGCCTACAGGAAAGAGCACGGAGAGGAAAAGATTGAAAAAGCTTTGAAAATGCTCGAGATAGAAGAGTTGAAGGATATGATGATAGGGGAGCTCTCTGGTGGCCAGGTGCAGAGAGCTCTGATAGCGAGAGCCCTAGTGGGAGAGCCAGAGATCCTTTTACTTGATGAACCGACTGCCAGCATAGACTATGAGGCAAAGACCTCATTCTATGATCTGCTTCCTGAGCTGAAGAAGACGATAGTTCTTGTGACCCATGATGTGGGTATAATTTCAGAGAGTATAGAAAAGGTTGCTTGCCTTAACAGAAAGCTCTACTACCACGGAGAAAGAGAAGGGGCGCTGGAGAATGTCTCTGAGCTCTATCACTGCCCTGTTGATATACTCGCCCATGGTCTTCCTCACAGAGTCCTCAGGGAGCATGAATGATGTACGAGTTTATGCAGAATGCCATCCTGGCAACGATGATTGTTGGCATAATCGCAGGGCTCATGGGCTCTTTTATAGTGGTGAAAAAGCTGGTTTTTCTTAGCGGCGGTATTGCTCATGCATCTTATGGAGGCATAGGTCTGGGGCTCCTGCTGGGCTTTGATCCAATATATGTTGCTCTACCTTTCAGTGTTCTTTCAGCGATGGTTATAGGGGTTATAAGAAGAAAGACATCAGATGACACAGCCATAGGCATAGTATGGGCTCTCGGCATGGCTCTGGGGGTGCTTTTCATAAGCTTTGCACCAGGTTACGTTCCTGACGTCTCGAGTTACCTCTTTGGTAACATCCTTTTGATCACCAGAAATGAGGTCTTTTTCACCGCAGCACTCGCGGCACTGGTGATAGTTATAATTGCCATATTTTATGAAGAGTTCCAGCTCATCTCTTTTGACGAAGAGTTTGCAGAAGCGGTTGGCGTGTCGCAATTTTTCGATTATCTTCTCCTTATCCTGGCTGCCGTGAGCACTGTCGTTCTGGTCAGGGTTGTGGGAATAGTGCTTGCAATAGCAATGTTCACCCTGCCTCCAGCCATAGTGAGAGGAAGAAGCAGGGGGTTAAAGAGCATGATCGCCCTCTCTATTATTGCTTCAACCGCTCTTTCATTAGCAGGTTTGTATCTCTCATATCTGCTGGATGTGCCATCCGGGGCAACAATTGTCCTTGTTATGGGGGCTGTCTATCTGATTATTAGAGCATTCGAAAAGATTAGCTCATCGAATGGTTGAATTATTCCTCTATTCAGGCTGGTTTAGAATATCTCAAAGTGCCTTAAGTGGTTTATTAAATAAGGGGTTCATGCGTCTCATACTCACAGCCAGAGATCCTTTGATCGTATCTACAGAGCA
>WOYO01000100.1:0-10098 GCA_011620765.1 Thermoplasmata archaeon | reverse complement strand
GGTTCATGCGTCTCATACTCACAGCCAGAGATCCTTTGATCGTATCTACAGAGCATGGTGGGGCATAAGGATCTATTGTACTCATCTCTTCCGGGTTTTATGCCCTTATTAAATTGATGATCTCAAAAAGAGCGCATAAAAGCAGTCCGGCTATGATTTAAGATCGATTTGGGCACTGATCATCTAACAAAAATAAACTTTAAAAAACAAAAACAATATAAAGTATATAATAGATAAATCATAAAGAACTATGGACCCTGAGATTATGATACTGGTTAATGTCTCTACAGCGCTAATTTCCGTTCTGTGCTTTTACCTGTTTTATGTGCTGTTTAAAAGGTACAGGGACAACCTCCTGCTGCCCACACTTTTCCTTTCTTTATACTCCCTAACTATAGCTATTCAGTACGTGTTTGTCTTTCTGCTCAGGTTTCCTTCCGAAGAGAACAGCGTAGCGATGATGGCCCCCATTATCCCTCTGGGCGTCTTCATAGCGCAGGCAGCAGCACCATTCTTCAGCGCATCTTTTGCTTCTCTCACCATACACCCCAAACGTGGAAAATGGCTCGTGGTTCTATTTCTGGCCCTAACCCTGTATTGCGTAGCGCTCATCGTTCTTAACCCTCCGGTGTTTGCAGAAGCCTATGGAGGCATAACCGAGCTTGTTTGCCATGAAAACACAATATCCGCAATGTGGCTGACGCTGTGTCTCTCTCTTGTAGCTCCAGCATTTCTCATATACTATACCATTGTGATAAGATCTAAAGAGCAGAAGGTAAAAGGTATTGTGCTCTCTCTCTCTTTCTTTGCCCTTTCATATCTCATCCAGTACCAGGAGAATTTCGGTGCAGGAGCGCTCCTTTACATAAGACGCATACTGATATTCATTGCAATGTTTTTTCTTTACTCTGGTTTTACCATGCCTGCATGGTTCAAGAAAATTTTGAGATTGTAACCCGCAGGATCACACAAGCAATGTTGTTAGCAGGACTGAAAAAATACCGGTTATGAAAATGCCATCAAACGTTCCTGCACCTCCTATGCTCACCGTTCTCGCTCCAAGCTTTGAGATCTTTTTTAAGTTCAGAAGATCTGCACCAGCTAATGTTCCGAGTACACCAGAAAAATAAGCCACGAAAGGCGCGAGCTCAAGGCAACCAAACAGCAGGGAAGCAAACAAAGCGATAAAGCATGCGGAGATCGGGGGTATGAAATTGGGCATAACGATTCCCACCCCAGGAACGACCCTTGCAAAAGAATAGCATATCATGATCATCAGAATAGAGGCCAGCAGAAAACTGGGCCACCCGTAGGCTTTTGTGATGAGGACATAAGAGGAAATGGCGATCGGTATGATAGCCCCCCCAAGGTTTATTGCTATGGTTGTTTTTCTTGATGCAGGCTCAACGATTCTAACAGGATACAGCCTGCCCAGGAAAGTATCCACTTTATACCTCACCTCTTCAACCTCAATGGTTTTTATCGGTATGTTTATGAAGCTGCCGGCAAGGGAAAGGATGAAGAGCGCGTAAGCCGTCCATGGTGGGAGACCAAGAGCTGTAAAAACAGCATTAACAGCAGATGCAAAAATAAAGAAGAACAGGAATCCTAAGAGTAGCAAAAATAAGAGAAAGGGAAGCACAACCGGAGGATATATCGGGCGATCCATAATGGCGCTATGTTTCATCCCATTTATATTATTTTTTCAAAAAGAGATATAAGGAATAGCAGGATTGGCTGGTGCAACAGGTATATGAGCAGGGAATGGCTACCTATGATTGCTAGAGGCTCTAATGCTTCTGTTTCTCTCATATCCCACCTCCTATTATGCTGCGGATAAAAAAAGTTGCCTGCGGCTATGCCGAAAAGAATAGCCCCGAACCATGGGAGAACGGGGAAGTAATCCAGGGTGTAAAACGAATAGGGCTTGACACCGAGCCAGAGAAGGTATGGATAAGGGGCATATACGCCCTTAAGCCAGAAACCAGCGATTATTGAGAGCATGCCCAGGCTTATGTTTAAGAGGCTGCTGCGTTTTAAAAAAGGAAATGATAACATTGTAGCAATGCCGATGAAGTGAATAATGCCGAAACGTATGTAAGCGTAAGGGACAAAAATGTAGGTAACGCACGTTATAACAATCCCTATACCGAAGAGCTTCACACCCCTGATAAAATAGTGCAAGAAATTCATTCTGCCGGAGGAGTAGCTGAGAGAAAGGGAGATCCCTGCAACAAATATGAACACCGAGGCTATTGCTCTTGGAAAAAACCACCAGAAGCCTGAAGACAGATCTATGTTTATAGCGCCTGTGAGATCAAGATCATAGAATGCGTGGAAAACGATCATCGCCAGCACAGCAGAACCTCTGAGGGCATCGAGCTCTTTGAAGCGCACGATGGATATTGTGCTGCATCGATTAATATGTATTGTGCAGTATGCGAGATAAAAAGTCAAAAAATATTAAGAAGAATGCCCTTTTATACCCATGAACCTTAGAGAAATAGGCAATGTTCTTAAGCTACCTCTGGGAATAGTTGGCACTGTGGCTGGAGCTATCTTCACAGGGATCTCTTCTTATGCTCTTTTTTATGAAGGAGAGGTGCCTCTTTTGAAAGATATTGGTGACTGGTGGTGGTGGGTTCTCATAATCTCAGCAGTGGTTCTCATAGCGGGTGCGTACTATCTGGGTGATGGGATATGGAGAAGAAGGAAGTTTAAAGCGCTCGTCTATAACAAAAAGAGATCTGAGTTCATAAAGAATGAGAAGGAGATATACGGACTCTTAACAGGATTGCCGAAGAAGTATAGAGAGATAGTGGACAAAAGGAAGAAGGAGCTGAAGATCAAGGAATGATAAAGGTAATCCTGGTAGAGCCAAAAAACCAGGGGAACATCGGCGCTATAGCCAGGGTTATGGACAACTTTGGCTTTAAGAGCCTTGCAATTGTCAATCCACCAGAGCTGGGAGAAGAGGCTTTTAAAAGAGCTGTGCATGCAAGAGACATACTGGAAAAAGCAGAGATCTGTGGCTCCTTTGAGGATGCGATAAGGGGGCTAAGCTATGTAGCAGGGACATCGAGCGATATCTCAGAGAGCAAGAAAAACCCTGCCAGGAATTTCATGGTGCTGAAAGAGTTTGCAGAGAAAGTAAAGGGTTTTTCTGGCGATGTGGGCATAGCATTTGGCAGAGAGGATTTTGGTCTGATTAACAAAGAAGTAGCGCTGTGCGATTCTGTGATATATATACCGACTAGCAAGGATTACCCATCAATGAATCTATCTCATGCATGCGCAATAGTGCTATATGAGCTATCCGCCGGGTGTGATCTCAACATTGAGGCAAGAGAGCGAGCGAGCGATTTCGAGAGAGAGAAATTTTATGAGACCTTCGCAGCTTTGCTGGATCTCATAGACTATAAGGAGCACAAGAAAAAGAAGACAGAGGCCATGTTTAAAAGGCTCACAGGCAGGGCAATGCTGACAAAATGGGAGTTTTACACGTTCATGGGATTGATGAAGGATATTGAGAAGAAACTGGATGAGAAGAATAAATAGGATAAAAAAATAATAAGATAAAAAAGGGAGTGGGATGTTTAAACGAACATTTCCCAGACTGTGTCAACTATTGGGCCTATTCCTGGAATGCTTATCATCGCATCGCATATATTACCTATGACTCCCATCCAGCAGGTGTCGTAGAACATGTATAACATGTCTATCGTGAGCTCAAACAGTGTTGTCACAATCCCCATCCAGGCAACCTGGAACATTGTCATCAACATTTCGATGTACATATTGTCACCTATTATCTGTTATGTTGCGTATAGTATAAATATTTTTCTGATAATATGGTCTCTAATCCCCTGAGATCCTCCGAATAGAACAGATGCTTTCGCATAAGCAGTCACCGCATCCGAAGCCTGGAACGAGATCAAAAAGAGAAAAGCTTTTGCAACCTAGCTCTTCTCTTTCGCTCAGGATCCTCTATCCCACTTTCCCTCAAAGATAATCTATGCGCCAGTGTAGCTTTTTCTCCTCTCGCATATCCCTCTTTGCTGAGCCAGCGTAAGCATAGTTTTTGAATCTGAGCGCCCCGAGCTTTTCACCTCTATCTTCTTTGTTCTCTGGGCTCCTATAAAAAGGACACAGGTGATCACCTTGCCTAGTATATAAAGCAAAGTATATAAAGTTTAAAAAGCTATTACTTTTCAGGGGCTGTAGGGTAGCTTGGTATCCTCCCAGCTTGGGGTGCTGGAAACCCCAGTTCAAATCTGGGCAGCCCCATAAGGAGGTAAAAAATGGAAAAAGATGAGGTAAAAGTAGAGAACATAGTGGCATCGGTGAACCTGGCGGATAAGCTGGATCTGGATAAGATAAACAGGGAGGCGCCGGAGAATGTGGAGTATGAGCCCGAGCAGTTCCCAGGGCTTGTGTTCAGAATAAGCGATCCAAAGACAGCAACACTCCTCTTCAGGAGCGGAAAAGCGAACTGCACAGGAGCAAAGAGCGTTGAGGATGTTCACATCGCGGTAAAAAAGCTGATAGAGAAACTTAACGCGATGGGCGTAAAGGTGAATGAAAACCCGAAGATAACCATACAGAACATAGTCGCAACCTATGATCTCAAAACAGAGCTTAACCTCAATGAGGTGGCATCACATTTAGGCTATGAGAATGTGGAGTATGAGCCCGAGCAGTTCCCAGGTCTTGTGTACAGGCTTGATTCACCCAGGCTTGTTGTTCTTCTGTTCGGTTCCGGCAAAATAGTGTGCACAGGAGCAAAGGATGTGGAGGGCATAAGAAAAGGAATAGACATAATAAAGGAAAGGCTGAGAAAAGCAGGGGTGCTTGGGTAGTTTGAGCAAAGTAGGGTAAACAGGGTCAAACGATCCTTATCCAGCCATTGTTATCGTAGATCTCGCTGTCATTCTCTTCTATTATCCTTCTCATTTCCTCCCAGGTCAGGGGCACATATCTTGTGCCATAATCTCTAACAAAGGATATAACCTCAGTTCCCTTCAATCTTGCTGGCTTTAAGTTCTTGTTTTCTGCAATTTTTTTTGCCTCTTCAAAGGTTATCTTCCTCATCTCAATTCCTTTTTTATTTTCTCTGCCTCTCTCCTGGGGTCTTTTGTTTTTGTGAGGGAGCTCCCTGCAACTATAAAGGCTGCTCCGCACTCAAAAGCCCTTCTTGCTTTTTCTGCGTCCATGCCACCAGCGCATCCAACAGGTATGGACACAGAGTTGCAGACCCTCTCAAAAACATCGAATGGATAAGCACCACCCTGCGCATCGATTGCCAGGTGAAACTCCAGCATAGAGACGCCGAGCGCTTCGAGCTCTCTTGCCCTTTCCGCAGGATCTCTGGCAGCTATGAGGTCGGCCATAATCACAGCTCCTGTGCCCACTGCCTCCTTTATGACCTCGTCTTTTGCTGAACCGCATATACCAACGATATCAGCGCCGTTCTTGCATGCGAGTAGAGTCTCATCTCTTCCGTGCTCAAGCGTTTTGAGATCAGCTACGATGGTTGCGCTACCAAATCTTTCCCTCAGCTCTCTTATCGCTTGCATTCCCTCTTTTTTTATCAAAGGCGTTCCAGCCTCTATCCAGTCAACACCTCCTTCAATAGCCTCCTCCGCTATACCAATAGCCTGCTCTGTGCTGAGCAGATCTAACGCTATCTGCAGCTTTGGTTCATCAACCTCCACTCTCTTCGTTCTAACGCTTCCTTCAACTGGTCTATATGCTTCTTTTAACTCCTCTGTTTTTCCATCAATTGTGAGAGTGTTACCTGAGAGAAAATCTCTAACACCAAGTTCCATAAGCCTCTCTCTTCTCTCCTCAACCCCCAGGAGATCTCCTATAACCATTATACCTTTATCCTTTGAGCATTCAAGAGCTTTTTTTATAGTGCTCTCCTCAGCAATAGAAGAGACAGTGACCCAGTGCGCTCCAGCATTGCGCGCCATCTCTGCCTCAAGATAGCCAGTATCCATAATTTTCATATCCGCTATTTTCTTGCCCCCCAGGCTCTGAAGCACTTCTATTCCAGCGCTCTTTATCAGGATGCTGCCCGCACAGACGATATCACCATACACTCTCTCAATGCTTTCCCCATTTATCCTTATGCACTTCACAAAGAAAATATCTCTATTGTTTTATACAGCTTTCTCAATCGAACCACTTTTCTCAAGGGCATACTGTGTGCCTATTGGCCCCACTATCTCGAATATTATTACAATAGTCATAACTATTGTTGTTATGTACCCCAGCTCCGGAAACATGGTCTTTATCAGCATAGCAAATCCAATGGCAACACCAGCCTGCGGCAGCATGGCAAAACCAAGGTATTTTCTAACTTCTGGTGGGGCTTTCACAATGGTTGCACCGAGGTTGTCCCCAAAGATCTTTCCACAGGCTCGCAAGAGGGCATAGGCTAAGCCTATCAGCCCGACCTGCGGCAGAAGGGAAATGTCGAGATTGGCACCGGATATAACGAAAAACAGCAGGAATAGGGGCGGCGTCCATTCATCCACATACTGGAATACCCTTTTGGACGTTTTCCCAAGGTTTGCAAATACCGCACCAAGGACCATTGCGCTGAGCAGAGGAGAAAAGCCAAACTGGTTCGATAGGCCAGCGGCAAGCAAAACCATTGCGATAGACACCAGTAGAGAGCCCTCTTTCTCCTGTATATACCTGCAGATAAGAACCAGCAGAAGCCCCAGAGCTGCACCGCAGAGGACTGAATAACCAATCTCCTGCAGGGGAGCAACAATAACCTCTGCCATGTTTATACCTCCTCCATAGAGGAGAGCTCTCGCTATCACCGTGCAAAAATCAAATATTATTATGCCAACTGCATCATCGAATGTCACAGCCATAAGAAGATAGTCTGTAAATATCCCTCTGGCCTTTCTTTCTTTTACAACCATAAATGTAGCTGCGGGTGCGGTTGCAGCAGCTGTAGCACCAAGGAGCAGTGCTACAGGCATAGGGTGAGCTACATGAAGGATGCCAGAGTAAAAAAGAGCCATTAACCCTGTTGAAACTATGATTGCAGTAAAGGTTCCTTCAAAAGTGCTGAGCGCTATAGACTTTATGCCGAGCTGCTTCACGTTCTGCCATCTAAATGTATCGCCTATCTCAAATGCTATGAAAGCAAGAACAAGCGTAGAGAGAAGTGAATCGAGTTGCATAAATGTTGGATCTATAAAGTTTGCTATAGATCTGCCCAGAACAAGTCCTATCAGGATATAGGTGAGAACACTCGGCACTTTTTCTCTGGCAAAAAAAGCAAAGATGTACGTTATAAGTAGCAGTATGCCAAGATTAAGAACTATATCCATCCTGAAGAATGCATTGGTGTGGTTTATAAATATAATTTATGGTTCGATAGTATCCTCCCCAGATCTCAGTATTGCCATTCTTGTTGTGAACGGTGCTATGATCTCAAATATAGCAGCTGCACCGAGAACTATCGTAAGCATTGAGGACATTTGCGGGATTGCAACAGAAACCATGAATGCCAGACCTATATCTGTTCCTCCCTGAGCCAGCATGGTATAGCCAGCAAGTTTTCCTACCACCTCTGGTGCTCCGACAATCATGGCACCCGCCTTCGTACCAAATATCTTTCCAAATGCTCTCAGCGCAACATATATAATTATAATAGGCCAGGCCTCTGGAATAACCTCAAGATCCAAGTTGGCCCCTGCTATAACGAAGAATATGAGGAAAGCAGGCCCCATAAAAACATCAAGATGTGCTGCAGCATCATATTGTGATCTGTTTACAACAACTATTCCCATAATCAGGGTTGTGAGAAGCACAGATATCGTCAATGCTTTAGCTATGCCTGCAGTTAGGAGGATGAATCCCAGCGTGGTTATTATAACAGAATCTTTATTGTGATCATTTGCTCTTTCAAAGAACCACGATAGGGCTAAACCACAAAGAGTGCCAATCGTAATCGGCGCCAGTATTTCAATAATCGGCGCCAGAGCGACATTTCTGAGAGGAGAAACAGAAGCACCGAGCATAACCCTTGAAACACTCATCACTATGATGAATATAATAAGCCCAGAGACCTCATCGAAAACCAGCATGCCCGTAGAATATTTTGTTAATGGGCCCTTTGTTCCGTATTCCCGGAATTGCATGAGCGCAACAGCAGGGGAAGTTAATGAAGAGAGAGAACCTAAGAGTAACGCTGATGGCACGTCTATGCTTCCTGTGATGTTGAAGTATGCACAAAACCCGAGAAAAACAACAAAAAAGGTAAAGAGAGACTCTATCACACTTATCGTGATCATCTTTGCTCCAAGATCCTTTAGATTTCCCCCACCAAGAAATGGTGACAGCAGAAATGCTATCATCCCCATAGTTAATAATGCGATGGCGTATTCGCTCTCCATCATGCTCTCCGGTATGATGCCCAAAAACCCAAGGATCACTCCTACCAGAACATAAACCAGATCGCTCGGTATGAACCTACCAAAAAGATGGGATGCGATGTACGCTATGAGAAATACTAGCCCTAAAGAAATCAGAGGATTCATGGCGATTAATGTTTTTGGGGGATTAAATGCTTTACTAATAACACAAGAAATAGCACAGCAAGTATCACCATAGCATATAGGGGTTTTATCCCGAGCACAAGCAAAAGCGCACTTGCAAAACCCGCAAGTCCTTCGCCTGCGAGCAGAGAAGAGGGGATGTTTATATCCGCTTTTCCTCTTCTCTCATCTATAGCTCTCCAAAGACCACCAGCAAAGAAGAGCAATCCCAGGTTCAGGTTGAGAAACATTCCTATCCCCAGAGCGGGTAGGGAAAGGATCTTATCCTTCACCAGCACCTGAGCAGAAAATGCAAGTGCGAATGAGAGAAGAAAAGCCCAGGGA
The DNA here is from genome assembly GCA_011620765.1 of Thermoplasmata archaeon. Classification (GTDB taxonomy): domain Archaea; phylum Thermoplasmatota; class UBA186; order UBA287; family UBA287; genus UBA287. The sequence continues at coordinate 1,189 of WOYO01000100.1, read as the reverse complement.
TGCTCATAACCAAAGATGGATCTTGCAACCATCTGCGCTTGCGGTGCAGGGAGGACATCAGTAAAGAGCTGTGGTGTATACGCTTTATATAAAATTAACAGAAAAATGGGCGCAACGATGCTTGCAGCTATTGTGCTTATTATCTCTATTTTCATGATCTCTTTTTTGTCAGTGCCCAGAATCTTTGCTGCCTTGAAGTCATGCCCTATATCCCCGCACACAGCTGCGAGAGATGCAACAAATAGCACTGTGGTTATAAGCTCTGTTGTTGTTATGCTCATATTCATATAGCTGAACAGAGTAAATATCACAACCCCTGTCACAAGGCCAAACTGCTCAAGGGGATCAACATTTGTTTCCCCTGTCATTCTGAAAGCAACCGCGGCAAACATATAAGCAAAGAGAACTGCTATGAGCGAGGCTAAAGGATTCAAACCGATGGCGGTTAATGTTACAAAGGAGATCACAGCCAGGGCTATAGAGATCCTTGAAAACCTTGTTTTTAGAACAAAAGAAGCAAGAAAACTGATGCTTGAGCCGAGCAACAGGCCCAAACCAATGTTCTGGATCATGGAACCTTCTAGTCCGAAGAGAGGCTCAAGCACAACCCAGCCCAATAAAGCTCCGGCAAACCAGGAGAAAGAGGTCTTCTTCCCCATTATGTACCCTCCACCAATCCCCATCAAAAGGGGAGAGAAAACAAGAGAGATCCCAAGGAAACTTACTGGATAACCCCCAGGCAGATAAAAGTCTCTGAGAAGAGAAAATATGCCGGCTAAGGCTAGGGATAGAAAAAAGCTCTTCTTTACGCTTATAGACTTCAGCATCTCCGCTGTAGCCTGTCCCTCAGGGAATGGAAGAGTGTCAAGAAGTTTGTCCTGGAGAGAAGAAGATAGAAAAATACCTGTCAAAGAAGCGATGAGAATAACGACAGAGAACCTTAAAACATCCATTGTTGTCAGGGTGCCCCCCATAAACCATATTGCAGGAACTGTGAAAGCGATCGCGCCACCTATCAATGCTCCTGTCGTTCCACCAGCCTCTGCTATGTTAACCTCTCTGAGATCCTGACCCTGCAAAAGGGCATAGGCTATGATGGCGCAGAAGATGGTTGGCCATGGAAGGGCGCCAAGCTTGAGAGCAATGTATATGCTTGAACCGGTTAGAGGAATAGAGATGAGAAGGGATG
>WOYO01000058.1 GCA_011620765.1 Thermoplasmata archaeon | reverse complement strand
ATCAAGGTTAAAATAGGGAGAAATGCAGTAAACTTATGATCGATGAAGCTGCGCTGTTGCTGAAAGAAGGCAAGGTCATAGTCTATCCGACAGACACCGTTTACGGCCTTGGTGCCGATGCACTGAATGAGGGAGCTATCAGCAGGATATTTGAAATAAAAGGAAGAGAAAAAGACATGGCGATAAGCGTTGCTGTTTGCTCTCTAAACATGGCAAGGGAATACGCTGAGTTTGATGACTGTGCGGAAAAACTGTTTGTTAAATACATGCCTGGAGCGCTTACGCTGATAGTGAAAAACAGGAAGTTTCCGGAGATCCTCACCGGAGGTACGGATAGGATAGGTATAAGAATGCCAGATGAGGATATAGCTCTGAGATTAATAAGGAAGTTTGGAAGGCCCATAACCGCAACCAGCGCAAACAAGCATGGCAAGCCTCCTGCAAAAACTGTTGAAGAGGCAAGAGCACAGCTCGGGGATGAGGTAGATCTATACTTAGATGATGGCAAAAGGGATGGAAAACCATCAACAGTTTACGATTGCGTTTCAAGAAAAGTGATAAGACAGGGATCATTAACCATAGAATGAACAGAAAGATATTTGTAAGCTCTATTCCTTAGCCTCACGTGGATGAAGAGTTAATCAAGAAATACAGAATAGCGGGGCGTATCACAGCCGAAGCTTTAGAGATCGCAAAAGAAAAAGCTACCGAGGGCTACTCTCTCCTATCACTGGCAGAGGAGATGGAAGAGCACATGCGGAAAAAGGGTGGCTTTCCAGCATTTCCTGTTAACATATCAATTGATGATGCTGCGGCTCACTTTACGCCATCAAGCGATTGTGATCTTGTTTTTAAGAGGGGACAGATAGTGAAGATAGATTGCGGTGCATGCTATATGGGATGCATAGGGGACAGTGCAATAACTGTAGAGATAGGGAGTAATACCCAGTTTGCGCTGATAGAGAGCTCAAAAAGAGCTCTGGATAGAGTGATAAAATTAATAAAAGCAGGTATGAAAACCGGAGAGGTGGGTGCCATAATAGAGCAGGAGATATCGTCGATGGGCTTTGCGCCTATCGAAAATCTTTCGGGGCATGAAGTAGCAGAGTACAACCTTCATGCCGGGATATCCATTCCAAATGTAGCGGAGAGAATCTCTCCGGAGATAAGAGAGGAGATGTGCATAGCTGTGGAGCCCTTCGCAACCTCTGGTAGAGGCTATATCACGGAGAGCGAGAATGGTAATATATACCATTTTGTTGAGAAAAAGAATGTGCACAATGAAAAAGCCAGAGAGCTCATGGAAAGGTTAGCCTCAGACAGAGCTCTTTCTTCCCTGCCTTTCTGCGAGCGCTGGTGCGTCAGGATAGGAGAACAGATGGGTATGGAGAGAAAAGATTTGCAGAGAGCTCTGAAAATGCTTGAGAGAAGCAGGGTTATAAGAAACTATCCCGTGCTGAGAGAGGTGACAGGATCTCTGGTATCACAGTGGGAACACACACTATACATAAAAGATGAGGGTTGTGAGGTTTTAACCTCACTATAGAGCGCTCACTGTGCGTAAGAGAGCGCTTTTGTCATGAGCTCTTTGAAGAGCTTTGACGTATCTGTTGCTCCGGTAACAGCATCAACCTTGGCTGGATCCTGTTTTGCTACAAGAGACTGAGCTAATGCTCTCTCTGCCTCTGCAGGCGTTACCCCACTAACCTGCTTCATAATATTTGAATACGTCTCATTGGCGCTCTTCACAGCCCCATCTTTATCAAACTCTCCGAACCATGCATTGGCTACTTTACCATTCTTTATTAGCAGAGCTGCATACGCTTTATAGCCGTGCGAGTCATAGTCGCTTTCTGCACTGTAAAAGCCAGGATAGTATTTACCACTCTTTTTCTCCACTCCTTCCTTCAGAGCCTTCTGTGCTAGGGCTTTGAATTTTTCAACACTTCCAGTAGCGCCGGTAACAGCATCAACCTTAGCTGGATCCTGTTTTGCTATCAAAGAAGCGGAAAGCTTTTCCGCTGCTCCCTTTGGTGTTATCTTGCTGGCAGCCTTCATTGTTTGCGAATAGCTGTTGTTCAGGTTCTTCAGCTCATTGCTTTGGTTTATCTCGTCGTAGAACACCTCTGTTATCTTGCCATTTTTTACAACAATTGTTATCATACCCTTCCAGCCATGCGCATCAAAACTATCCTCTTCAGCGTAGTATACCCCATCCTTCAGCTGCTGCGCATATGCGCTCTCACACCCTAAAAGGGCAAGAAGCAGCACCAGTCCTATAAACTTTTTACCACTCATGTTATACCCCCAACCATTATGCTTTTCTGGATATTTATAAATTGCTGCGGTGCGTCCACAAAGTCCTTAAAACGTGCCGGAGAGCCACAAGCTCTGAGATCATACCTTTACTTTAGATAGCTACACAAAAATAAGATATTTATACCAAAAGTTTTATGCTCTTTGTGAAGAAGTTCATAAATGATCCAGAGAATGTTGTACGAGAGATGCTTGAGGGTATGGAGAGATCCCATAAGGGGATAAAAGTGTCATATGATCCAGCATTTGTCTTTAGAGCGGATGCACCAGAGAAAAAGGTAGCTATCATATCGGGTGGGGGCTCAGGCCATGAGCCACTGCACTGTGGTTATGTTGGTTATGGTATGCTGGATGCCGCATGTCCCGGATATGTTTTCACATCTCCAACACCTGAACAGATAGTGGAGGCTTGCAAAACCGTTTATGGGGACAAAGGAGCACTTTTTATAGTTAAGAACTATAGCGGGGACGTGATGAACTTTTCTATAGCGAGAGACATGCTGAACGATGAGGGCTATGAGGTAGAGAGCACACTTGTGGCTGATGATGTCTCAATAAGAGAAAAAGAGAGAAGAAGGGGCGTTGGTGGCACTGTTTTTGTTGAAAAGATAGCTGGCGGCGCCGCAGAGAATGGCTATGAGCTCAAGGAGGTTAAGAGAGTTGCGGATAAAGCCGCAGACAACTGCGCATCCATTGGTGTGGCATTGAAGCCTTGCATCCTGCCACACACAGGAAAATCAAACTTTGAGCTAGGTGATGAGGACATGGAGTTCGGGATAGGGATACATGGGGAGCTGGGAATAGAAAGAAGGCACATCGAGAGCGCTGACAGCATAGCTGAGCTCATGTTTGATTCCATAAAGAAGGATAAGAGTATGGAGGGAAAGAGAATAGCTCTGCTGATAAATGGTATGGGCGGCACACCACTCATGGAGCTCTACATTCTTGCAAGGAAGATAATCTCTATTGCCAGTGAGACCTCAGAGGTTTCTAAAGCTCTTGTGGGCAACTACATAACCTCTCTGGACATGCAGGGTGCATCACTGACGGTGCTCCTGCTGGACGAAGAGCTTGAAAGCTTTCTTAATGCCCCTGTTGACACACCAGCACTGCGTAATTAAACGAATAAGCAACAAAGTTATAATCCAAAAACCCTCTCTATCTCTATGAAGGGCAGAGATATAATCTCGATAAGAGATCTAAAAAAAGAGGAGATAGAGCTTGTTTTTTCGGTCGCAGACTCAATGGTGGACATTGCTCTGGGAAAAAAGGAGAGCAATGCTCTGGAGCACAAAATACTCGCAACGCTGTTTTTTGAGCCTAGCACAAGAACAAAGATGTCCTTCGAGAGCGCCATGCTTCGATTGGGTGGCAGATGCATAGGCTTCTCGGATATAGGCGCAACATCCGTTGCAAAGGGAGAAAATCTGCACGATACAGTGAGAGTTGTTGAGAGTTACAGCGATGCTATGGTGATAAGGCATCCAAAAGAAGGTGCCGCTAGATATGCTGCGGAGATAAGTGAAAAACCCGTTATAAATGCGGGGGATGGAAGTGGCGAGCACCCGACACAGACGCTCTTGGACCTCTACACTATGAAAAAGGCTATGGGTGGCATAGCGGGTAAGAATGTTCTGCTTGTGGGGGATCTCAAGTATGGCAGGACGGTGCACTCTCTTGCCAGAGCTCTTAGTCTGTTTGGAGCAGGAATCTTCCTTATAAGCCCCAGAGAGCTTGAGATGCCTGAAGAGGTAAAGAAGGAGATAAACATAGAGGCAGAGGGGGAAAGAATAGAGGATCATATAAGAGAGGCCGATGTTATCTATGTGACGCGCATCCAGAAGGAGAGGTTCCCTGATCCTGCAGAATACGCAAAGCTCTCTGGCAGGTACAGGATAGACTCAAAGCTTTTAGAGATGGCGAAAAAGGAGTGCATAGTAATGCATCCTCTACCAAGAGTAGAAGAGATTGCTTATGATGTTGACAGCACGGAGCATGCATGGTACTTTAGAGAGGCTTTCAACGGTATACCGGTGCGCATGGCTCTGCTCTCTCTAATAATGGGGGTGGTAGAATGAGGGAGCTGAAGATTGAGGCGATAAGAAATGGAACGGTTATAGACCACATAACCGCAGGAACCGCCCTCAAGGTTCTCAGCATACTGGAGGTTGATCCAGAAGCTACCATAAGTCTTGCCATGAATGTTTCTAGCAGAAAATATGGTAAGAAGGACATTTTAAAAATAGAGAATATGGAGCTCAATGAAGATGATGTGGATAGAATAGCACTCATTGCGCCCCACGCCACAATAAACATAATAAGGGGTGGTGAAAAAGTGAAGAAATTCAAGGTTGAGTTGCCAGACACCATAAAAGGAATAGTGAGATGCATGAACCCGGGTTGTATAAGCAACGTCTCTAATGAGCCCGTTGAAAGGGTATTCTATGTAATAGACAAGAAAACTCCCATCCTTAAGTGTAAATACTGCGGAAGAGAGATGAGCGAATTTCTGGACTACATCCTTTAGAGGTAAGAATGAGCAGGGCTATTGTTGGTTTCACGGGTATGCCAGGGGCTGGTAAAAGCGAGGCTGTTTCTATCGCAAAAAGCCTTGGCTTTGAGATCGTTTCTATGGGTGATGTTGTTAGAGAAGAGGCAATAAAAAGGGGAATACCCCTGGAGGACTCAAGGATAGGGAGATTTGCCACAGAGGAGAGAGAAAAGCATGGCAATGACATTTGGGCAAAAAGGACTGCGGATAAGGTAAAAGGTAATTTTATAGTCATAGATGGGATAAGGAGCATAGATGAAGTAGAGAGCTTTCGCAGAGAGTTTGGAAAGGACTTTGTGCTGATAGCCATATACACAAAGGGCGAAGAGAGGTTACAGAGGATACTGAGACGCGCAAGAGAGGATGACGTAAGAAACATGGAGGAGCTAGAGAACAGGGATGAAAGAGAGCTCGGGTGGGGTATCGGAAATGCGATAGCCAAAGCAGACATCATGATTGTGAACGATTCCACGCTAGAAGATTTTAGAGGGAGGGTTAAGAAAATGCTGTTGAAGCTAAAATGAGGCGGACGCGGGGGGATTTTCA
>WOYO01000078.1:3098-5599 GCA_011620765.1 Thermoplasmata archaeon | reverse complement strand
AAATCCCGGCTCGGGCGCTCTTATTTACTTTTCACCGTTAGATCTTGCAGTAGTCTAACAACAAAGCTCGCGAATATAAGAAAGTTCTATCTTTATTCTTTTTCAAGGATCTTAAATATTGCCGCGCTCTACTGGGAACGCCATATAAGAATCAGTCCCACGAGAATAAAGAGCCTCCTCACTATTATGTTTGGCGGTTGTATAGAGAGGTTATCGAATAGATAAACGAATAGAGCAATAATAAGAAAGCCAGAAGCGAGGAGCAGACCTCTTTTTCTATCCCTTTTTACCTTTATAGAGTACATGAGAAATATTGCTCCAGGCAGGAATGAAAATATAGCAAGGATCTCTGTCATCAGCTGAAGCTGCGGTGATGCTATCCACTCATAGAAGCCATCATAATGTTGAAGAACGTTTCCATATCGAAAGTATACATAGGTATACAGGCATGTTATAACCAGAGGTATGAGCGCAAGGTACTTTGTTCTTTCAGGGTTGTAAACATCAAAGGAGAAGAGTGACATGAATAACACTTCAAATGACGCAAAAAGCGTGAATGTTAAGCCAGAAAGCATACGATGGGTACTGGATCCTTTTTCCACTACGGCTATAGCAGGATCATATAATATAGGTATAAGAAACTGGAAGAAATATGTGATCGTAAACATGAGTTGAAATATGAATAAGAAGAGCGCTGCCCTGCTCAAGCTCTCTCTATACTTCATGAAAAATTTATATGTCATGAGTGAAGAAACTAGGACTATAAAGAGCTTAACCACAGTGCTTGTTATCTGGAATGCATCCATAACGTTATTGGTAAACCGGTATATTAAGATTTTTTATCATTAAGGGAATATTTCTGTTCCGCTCTTTCCCTCTAAAGCATCCTTTGCTTTATCTAAAGTCGCTATTATAGCTCTTTTACCCCCTTTTCTAATAAATCTTATGCAAGCCTTCACTTTCGGCTCCATTGACCCTTTGAGGAATTGCCCCTCTTTTAAATAGTGTTCAGCTTCATCAACGCTCATTCTCTCTACATCCTTTTCATCCTCTTTTCCATAGTTTAGCTTAACTCTCTCAATATCTGTAAGTATCAGAAGCACATCCATTTCTGTTATCTCTGCTAATCTCTCGGCTCCCAGATCTTTATCTATAACAGCTTCAACCCCTCTGTAGCCCTTTCGCGTTTTTATCACAGGTATGCCGCCTCCACCCGAGGCTATGACTATAACACCAAGATCCACCAGTGTCTTTATGATGTCTCCTTCAACCTGCTGGATTGGTTCAGGGGATGGAACAACTCTTCTCCATCCTTTTTCGTCAGGTTTTACTTTTTTGATTATGTACTCTGGGTGCGCTTTCTTTAGCTTTTTTGCCTCCTCTTCACGCATATAGTTACCCACGGGTTTAGAAGCATTTTCATCAAAGAATTCAGGATCATTTCTGTTCACTATCGTCTGGGTTACGACGGTGCAGACTCTTGTGTTAATCCTGGACTCTGTGAAGGCGTTCAGAAGGCTTTGCTCTATCATATAACCTATCTGCCCCTGGGTCATGGCTCCAACGACGTCCATTCTCTGTGCGGGTATGATCTCTTTTGTAGTGTCCTGCTGGATCATTATGTTTCCAACCTGGGGTCCGTTACCATGGGTTATCAAAAGCCTATCATTTTTGCCCATTCGCTTTACAATCTGTGCAATAACCCTGGCGGTTTTTTCGCAATTTGCAAACTGCTCTTCTGTGCTGCCCTCTTCATTTGCCTGTTTTATCGCGTTTCCACCCAGCGCTATTAACAACCTCATAAGATGAATCACGTTTGTTATTAAAAAGATTTGGCTATATTAACATAGCAGCATAGACCCAGGAGCTAATAGCACAGTGACTTTGGGATCATGGTGTAATCTGGTATAAGACGTCGGACCACATTGTGTGCTAAGAATGATCTGTTATGCGAAAAGGGATACTCTTCTCTGTTTCACAACATCTATCAGTCCCATATCCGTTAACCTCAGCTCCGGTATAACAGGTATAGTAATAAAGGAGAGCGTCATAAAAGGCTCATCAAGCTTGCAGCCAAGTGCGGCAGCACTATCATTGAGGTCCTGCAGTGCCCGGGAGACGTCCTCTGTGCTTCCATCACTCATCAACCCCGCTATAGGAAGTTTAAGAAAGCTCATTATCTTACCCTCATTAACAGCCACAAGTCCGCCACCATAAGAGACTATCGCATCCGCAGCTATATAGATATCCCTGTCATTGGTGCCCACAGCTATTATGTTGTGTGAGTCATGCGCAACCGATGAAGCTATTGCACCAGACCTTAATGAGAAGCCTCTAACGAAGCCCTTACCAATCCTTCCTGTTGCTCTGTGCCTCTCTATAACGCAAAGCTTCAGTATATCTCTATCCGTGTCGCTAACCACAGAATCACCAATCACCTTCGCTTCCTCTACCACCCATTCTGTTTCTATCTCATCCTTTACCAATGATATTATGTTGAT
>WOYO01000078.1:0-2998 GCA_011620765.1 Thermoplasmata archaeon | reverse complement strand
TGCACCTAAACCCTCTATACGAAAGTATTCACATGTGTTTAAGGTTGCCATTCTTATGGCTACTTCCGGCGTTATGCCCAGAGAAACTGCCTTGGATAGCACTTTGTTCATATAGCCTTTCTTCAGGTCCAGGACGCTTATATCATCCGTAACGAACATGAAGCGATCTATTGAGTTATCTGCCACCAGGGGGAGTAGAGCTCTCATATTCTTTGCTGCGCTGCCCTCTCTTATCATTATTCTCAAACCTTTTCTGAGTTTTTCTTCAGCTTCTTCGGCGCTCACGCACTCATGATCGCTCTCTATTCCTAAAGCGCAGTAAGCATCAAGCTCTTTTCCGGAGAGCTTTGGCGCATGCCCATCTATTCTCTTACTTTTAAAAGCCTCAAGCTCTTCCATAAGTTTTTTCGAGCCATTTAATAATGCATGGTAGTTCATTACTTCCCCAAGACCGAGAACATCATCTCTCTCAAGAAAGAGTTCTAGATCCTCGGTGTACAGCCTGGAGCCGGAGGTCTCTAAATCTGTGGACGGAACACATGAAGGTAGCATAAAGAAAAGGTTCAGTGGTAAGCCTTTAGAGGAGTCAAGCATGTATCTCAGCCCCTCAAGCCCGAGAACATTCGCTATCTCATGAGGATCAGCTATCACAGACGTCGTTCCATTGGGTACAACAGCTCTAGCAAATTCTGCTGGACTAACCATAGAGCTCTCTATGTGTACATGCCCGTCGAAGAGCCCGGGAGCAACAACTCCTCCTTTGAGGTCTATCTCTGCTTTTCCTTCAAGATCCCCAAAACCAGCGATTATGCCTTTGTATATGCCGATATTACCTTCAAAGCTGGTGCAGGAAAACACATCTATTATCGTACAGTTCTTTAGCACCAGATCACACTGCCTTTTCCCGAGGGCTGCTTCCAGCAACTTAGAATTCATTGAAAATTAGCAATAAGCTTGCATAAATAACTTTGCCTAAAAGTAAATTATAGAGACAACAGAAAAGTGAAATAAAAAAAGGGTTTAGGCTTCAAAGAGCCTGAACTTTTCTTTTGGAGTTTCACATACAGGACACTTTTCTGGCGCTTCCCCTATAACTGTGTAGCCGCACACAGGGCAGATATATATCTTTTTGTAATCTACATCCTTCTTATCGTTTGCAAGCTTTTTTGCTTCAGTGTATAACCTCTCGTGTATCTTCTCAGCCTCCAGAGCATAGTGTGTGCTCCTCTGCGCCTCGCTCTCTTCCTGAAACTTTGCTGTGTTGTTGTATACGGGGTACATCTCTGTGTTTTCATAATGCTCTCCATCTATGCATATCTGGAGGTTGTTTGATGTATCATTAACGTGCCCCAGCGCATTGTAATGGTTCCTGGCATGCACCAGCTCCGCGTGCGACACTGCTCTGAAAAGGTTAGCTATGTTTTTCAGCCCTTCTTTTTCAGCAACTTCAGCGAATATGGCATAACGCATATGAGCCATGCTCTCTCCAGCGTACGCCTCCTCAAGAAACTTCTTCGTCATCTCCCTTTTAACGACCATTCTCTCACCAAAGATAATACCATATCTTCTATTTAATCCTATTGACAATGTTATACAGTGGTTTTATTTGCTTTGCAGTGTAAATAGCTCTTATAGATTTCCATGCTTTCTCTTCCAGCCTTCAAAGGGCTCTGCTGCTCCCGCTATGCTGAGGTCTATAGCTTCCGCTGTCCTCTGTCTCTCGAAGGGAATAGAGACCATGCGCTCTCCATCATCCAGTTTCATGAGCTCCTCGCGCTGGGATCTCCGGATATACCATTTATGCGCCCGATTACTAAAGGACATGTTATTTCGCTCCAGCACAAGGAGCCACTTATATGATGGTGAAGCACATCCGTCCCAGAACTGGTCCAGGGTTACAAGCCTGCTTGCCTGAGAGGCGTTTGCTATAAAAAAGGCAGGATCTGGCTCGAATAGCTCTTTCTCTGGAGGAAATATGCGCTCTTTGCGACAAGGTTCTGGCATATTGAATAGACTCTAAAGTATCTTTGTTAGAAAGGCCACTAAAATTTGACGCTGTGCATTGATAAATTATTTAAATCTAGCAAACAATGAAAGAATATGGCAAAGAAGAAAAACAGTGGATTGAGATCAGGTGCAGGACTTATCCAGTACTACGAAGAGGAAGAAGCAAAGGTAAGCATAAGCCCTACAATAGTGATAGCCATAAGCATAGCCTTTGCGGTTCTTGTGGGACTTATAATATTCTTCTACCCTGCATGAAGCTTTTAATATTTTTAACCGTTCTCATACTCTTAATGCAAACTGTTCCTTCATCTATGGCCCAGGATAATGAACTGACAACAATAGAAGGGCAGGTAAAAATCTTTATGATCTCCGGGATTCTTATAATAGTATCCATTTTTCTCAGGGTTGTAGTTTTTATTTTGTCAATGCCTCTAAAGTTTTTTATAGAGATCCTGAACCATATAGGCATGGAGCGAGATGAGGCTAAAAGAACTATATTGGAAATACTCAGTAACTATGTATCAGAGTACGTAGGTTAGATCTATCTGCGTGCCTTTATTATCATACACTTTCAAGCACTCCCTGCTAAATGGGTAAAAAACTATCAGATTTACAGGATACCTTGAGAAGAGCCTTAGGTCCCTGTTTGAAGGCTCTCCATTTCCAGAGGGGTGGCTGTGCACAGTACCAACAACATCAAAATAGTGGGGCAAATTAAAAGCATCGAATGAAGCACTCACACTACCGCTTTTAAGTGCAGGGACAAAAAGCAGCTCTTTTATCACATGCTTATCAGCTCGCAGGAGTGCCAGGAACTCTTTGGGGTAATAGTCCTTTGATATCTCCATTATGTAATCTATGAGCTCTTTATCGATGGACCATTGCATAAATGTTAATAATCCTTTTGCCTATTAACTTTAAGCCGAGGTGGCCCAGTTGGAAAGGCGCGAGCCTGGAAAGCTCGTGGGCGAAAGCCCTCGGGAGTTCAAAA
>WOYO01000097.1 GCA_011620765.1 Thermoplasmata archaeon | reverse complement strand
GTATTAAACATGTGAAAAATATATAAAGACAGAAATGTCTTCAGAACAGGAGAGTGATAAAATATGGCTAAAGATAAACCACATCTGAACATGGTCGTGATAGGGCATGTGGACCACGGGAAATCGACCACGGTAGGGAGAATACTCTATGAGACCGGGCAGTTTGATGCTCATATGATAGAGCAGTACAAAAAGCAGGCAGATCAGCTTGGTAAAGGGACCTTTGAGTTTGCCTGGGTAATGGACCAGCTTAAAGAGGAGAGAGAAAGAGGTCTAACAATAGATGTAGCCCATCGCAGATTTGATACGCCAAAGTACTACTTCACGATAATAGATGCTCCTGGTCACAGGGACTTCGTGAAGAATATGATAACAGGCACGTCCCAGGCTGACTGTGCTTTGCTTGTTGTAGGTGCTGCGGAAGGGGTTCAGGCACAGACTAGGGAGCATGCATTCCTTGCAAGGACCCTTGGCGTACCACAGCTTGTTGTTGCCATAAATAAGATGGATGCAACGCAGCCACCTTACAGTGAAGAGCGCTACAAACAGGTCAAGGAGGATGCTGAGAAGCTGCTTAAGACAGTCGGTTTTAAAACAGATCAGATAGAGTTCATACCAATCAGCAGTTATAAGGGGGATAACATAACAAAGCCAAGTGAAAATATGCCCTGGTGGAAGGGCGATACACTTTTAGCAGCACTGGACAAATTCCAGGTGCCCCCAAAGCCTACAGACAAACCGCTCCGTCTTCCGGTGCAGGATGTGTACTCCATTACCGGCGTCGGAACAGTCCCTGTTGGTAGGGTTGAGACAGGGGTTTTAAAGGTAAATGATAAGATAATCTTCGAGCCTTCCCATGTGGCTGGAGAGGTAAAGTCTATAGAGATGCACCATGAATCGCTTGATAGAGCTGAGCCTGGTGACAACGTGGGGTTCAACGTTAGAGGCGTTTCAAAGAATGATATAAGGCGCGGGGACGTTGTCGGACCGGTTGATAGCCCCCCAACGGTAGCAAAGCGCTTCAGGGCACAGCTTGTTGTTCTACAGCACCCGAGTGCTATCGCTCCTGGCTATACTCCGGTATTCCACTGCCACACAGCTCAGGTTGCCTGCACTCTGGAGGAGATCATAAGAACAGTAGATCCTAGGAGCGGGCAGACAAAAGAGGAGCATCCTGCATTCATAAAGCCGGGCGATGTCGCTGAGGTTATAATAAGTCCTACAAGACCTATGGTTATAGAACCTGCAAAAGATTTCCCGCCACTGGGAAGATTTGCTGTCAGGGATATGGGTATGACAGTTGCTGCAGGTGTTTGCCTGGAAGTTATCGAGAAGAGGTAAGAGGAGCAGAGCATGCCTCAAGTTGCAAGAATAAAGCTGTCCTCATCAGACCTCCAAAAGCTCAACCAGATATGTGGCGTCATAGGGGGAATAGCAGAAAAGACAGGGGCTGGTATGAAGGGGCCTGTTCCTCTACCAACAAAGAGGCTGCTTGTTCCTGTCAGAAAGACTCCATGTGGGGATGGTACAGCCACCTGGGATCACTGGGAGATGAGGGTTCATAGAAGACTTATAGACATTGAGGCCAGTGATAGAGCCCTGAAGCAGCTCATGCGCATACCGATACCTGATGGGGTAAACATAGAGATAAAACTGAAGAGCTAGATGCTTGAACCCCTTTCTCTTCTTTTTGGCCTGATCTTTTTGGAAACGGGCTGGTTACTGAGGGCAGAGAATAAAGCTCATCTTTCCTTTTCGATAGGCTGGCTTCTTTTTGGGGTATATTGGCCCTCTCTTGTTCCAGGCTATTTAGAGATCAATGACTATTTCAACGCTGTTTTTTGCCTTCTTGCAATCCCTTTTTTTCTTTATATATCTCTGAATGAGATCCATCTCTATTCTAAGCGTAAAAGGGTTAAAGGAATGGAAACAGTGGCCTTCGGGTCATTTATTGCTACACTGACCTACTTCCTGATAGAGTACATAACACCATTAGCCTCTTTTTTGAAGAGCACCTCAGCCAGGGAAGCAAGCGCTTTTGCCAGAGCACTGGGTGTAAGCACCGCTGTTGAAGGCAATTTCGTGCTTGGTGCTCACACAACATTTGAAATAGTGCTTGCATGCACAGCTCTTCAGAGCATAATGATCTTTGTTGGATTCATAGTAGCTTCCCAGGAGATCAAGAGAAAAAGGGTGATAGCTGCCACAGCTATGGCTGTTGTGATCTATCTGCTAAATATAGTACGCAACGGAGGCATAATATTTCTCAGCGAGAGTGGTATAATGGATTTTAACACCGCACACAATCTTCTGGGTAAAACCGCAAGCCTTGTTGCTATGTTCCTTCTTGCTCTCTTTGTTCTCAGTTATCTTCCGAGTCTCTATGATTCTTTTGCTGAATTTTTTGTAACTCTTAAGCCAAAAAAATTAAAGCTCGTTGCTAGGGGAGGGGGTTTTGCTCTGCTGCCCCTTCTTTTATCCCTTTTCGTCTCATACATTAGCGTGGATGTCTCTTTAATTCTAACTATGCTCTCTTTTCTAGGCGTTCTTTTTTTCAGGGATCCAGAGAGAAGCATAGGCAGAGGTATAGTTTCACCTGCAGATGGAGAAGTGCTCTATGCATTTGATGATAACGGAACAAAGAGGATAGCGATCTTTATGAGCATAACAGATGTTCATGTGAACAGAGCTCCGTGCAGTGGAGAGGTTTTGAGGGTTGATAAAGGCAGAGGGACGCACGCTCCAGCCTATTCGAAGAATGCGGAGAAAAATGTATATGCGCTCATAGATATGGGTAGAATAAAGGTAAAGCAGATAACTGGCATATTTGCAAGAAGGATCGTTACCTACGTGAGAAAAGATGAGCCTGTAAAGAAGGGCGAGCGTATAGGGCTCATAAGATTTGGCTCCAGAGTTGATCTTTACGCAGAGGTTGATGGAAAGATAATGGTAAAAAAAGGTGATAAGGTTATAGCGGGCGAGACCACACTCATAGAGTGCATGGAATAAGTTCTCATCACTGCCGAACCAAAAAACATTTAAAAGTGCAATCCATTCAGCTATTGTGAAGACCTATCTTACCATATGGTTTAACAGCGAAGGTTCAAAGGTGAGCTACATATCTGAGAGATTGCTTTCCCTGGGCTTTCAGCCTCTCACAGGAGCATATGATTATGTATATGATTGGGGGAATAACACCACAGTTGAGGAAGCCATATGGTTCGGTGATAAGATACAGGAGACACTTAAGGGCACAGGCGTCTTTTTCAGAATAGAAACAATCTGATGCTAAGGCAAGCTTTATAATCCCCGCAAGTGCTTATTCTTATGGGCAATCTTACGATAAGTGTCCTGGGTCATAGAGATTATGCAAAGAACATAGGCAAAAGGGGGACATCCAGCGATATAACATTCTACAATCTTAAGAGTGATAATAGAGTTATAACAGCTATCGAGCCTAGCAGTTATCCTGAGAAGCTATCCTCTCTCTTTCATTCTGTGAGCATGAGCGACTTTGTTGTGTTTGTTGTAGATTCCTTTGATGCAGAGTTTGCAGAGACGGTGATAATGCTCGATGCTCTCTGCAAGAGAGATGGCGTATTCATAACAGAGGATAGTGAAAGGGTTGCAAAGTTTGTAAAAGATACTTCTGTAGAGAACTTTTCTTTTATGGAAAACGATCCCATAGCTTTAAGAGAGGCGCTATTGAAAATGTCCGAAAAGGAAAGGGACGCAGGTGAAGACAGAGGAGCTGTGGTCATAGATCATTTTTTCAAGGTTAAAGGTGTGGGCACAGTTATTCTCGGCATAGTCTCTTCAGGCTGTGTAAAAAAGCATGATGAGCTTACAATTTTTCCCCTGAACAAGAGAGTTCAGATAAGGTCGATACAGGAACAGGACATAGACTATGAAAAAGCATGCGCTGGTGATAGAGTTGGTCTTGCCATGAAGGGTGTTGAGCCAGAAGAGCTTGAAAGGGGATACATACTTTCTTCCGGGGAGATCAGGTGCTTGAGCGAGATAGATGCAAAACTTGAGATTAACAGATTTTATAAGAGGGAGATAAAGGGTATGATGCACATAGGTTGTGGATTGCAGTTTCTGCCAGCAAGGGTAAAGGATCTTGATGGTAGCACCATATCATTAGAACTGGAGAAAGAGAAGCCCATAGTGCTCTATGATAGGATGATCCTTTGCGATTTGAGCGCTCCAAAACCAAGAATTGTAGGAAAACTTACTTATGAGTAGTCAGTTGACAACAACCCATAAATAGGAAGAGTTTATTAAATAATCTTATGAAAAAGTTTTTGGCGGCTTTTGTCATGGCAGCATTCCTTGTGCTGCCCTTTGCGGGAGCCCAGTTGCAGGAGAGCGAATGGCTCTTTATGGTATATCTGGATGGAGATAACAACCTTGAGAGCTATGGAGTTAGAGATCTTAATGAGATGGAAGCAGGGCTTGCTCAAGGAGCCAACATAAAGGTGCTGGTGCTCTTTGATGGTTATAGTGGTAGATATATAGGGCATAAAGGAGCAAAGCTCTATGAGGTTCTTTCTGATACTTCAACCACAGTAAGATCAAAAGTTGTGGAGGATCTTGGAGAAGTGAATATGGGCGATACCTCAACCCTTGTAGACTTTGTTGATTATTGTGTCTCAAACTATCCTGCACGCAACCATGCACTTGTTCTCTGGAACCATGGTGCTGGATGGAGAGCTCTGGAGGAAGAGAGGGAAGAGGTATTCAAAGATGTATGCTTTGATGACACAGACGGAGACAGACTGACAACTGAAGAGCTATCGCAGGTTATGCCATACATCTCCAGCTCCTGCGGTTTCCTTGATCTCCTTGGCTTCGATGCTTGCCTCATGCAGATGTTTGAGCTTGCATATGAGTTTTATGATAGCACAGAGGTTATAGCAGCCTCGCAGGAATCAGAGCCCGGAGATGGCTGGGATTATTCCTCAATTATAGGGCCCCTGTCAAATAATCCATATATGGATGCAGAAGCTCTTGGTAGATTGATGGTAGATTCATATGCAAGATATTATGGGGGCGATAGTGCGGTTACATTTTCAGCTATCAGGAGCTCTGCTGTACCTGCACTAGCAGATGCAATAGCACGCTTCTCAAGCGCTCTGATAAATGCTATGCCTGCTGAGCGCCCTGCGATATCAAGCGCAAGAAGTGCCACTCAGCAATTTTCCTACTCAGATTACATAGATCTGTACGATTTTGCTGGTAATCTGAAGACGGGATCTGATGATGTGATGTCTGCTGCTGCTGATGTGATGCATGCGATAGACTCCTGCATGATCTCTGAATGGCACAGTTATGATATGGAGACACACGGCCTAAGCATATGGTTCAACACGACATATCCGGCACAGCAATACATTGACAGATACAGAAATCTAAGGGTTTATGAGACCGGCTGGCTAGACTTTTTGCTGGCATACTACGGCTAAACTCCTCTTCTCTTTTTTTTCTTTATCTGATGTTTTGCTTTTAACAGGAGAATTACCCTTAACTAAAAAGATCTATGAAAGTTAAAGTTAGTATGGATTAGGACATATGTACAGGATGTGCAGTACGCTACACAAA
>WOYO01000096.1 GCA_011620765.1 Thermoplasmata archaeon | reverse complement strand
TCTCTATCCTTTAAACTCATCAATCTTTTTTCCGGAAGGCAATATGAGCACAGGTTCTTCAAGGAGCTCTTAGTCTTTAGAGCAGGCTATGCGCCCACCATCTATTTTTACCCTTTCCTCATCATGCAATGCGGTTATGCTGCAATTCTCGCATAGGGTGCTGATATCAATTCCCACTGTTGTTTTTAACTCTCTACTATCCATAGAATATCTGCGGTTGTTAAGATCTCTGTCCTTGTGCCGTTTTCTCTGCCTTTCTCCTCTCTCTTCAATGCGCACATCTATCAAAACAGGAATAAAAAACGCTAGCAGCATCGCGATTAACGCAGCCACTTTTTTCATCGATAGCGATATTTTTTCTCTTAATCTTTTGCTGCTCAATCCTTACATTACATTGCATTAATCAGCTTTTTATACAAAAAAACTCCTTATCTTCATGGATCTCAAAGAAGCCTATCTTGCACTCAGAAAAAAGAAGCCTCTGATACACCATATGACAAACCTTGTTGTCACAAATCTGACAGCTAACTTTACCCTTGCTCTCGGTGCGCTGCCAGTGATGGCTTACGCAAAGGAAGAGGTTGAGGAGATAGTTGATAAAGCCGATGTGCTGCTTTTGAACATAGGCACAATAACAAGAGAGCAGTTAGATAGCATGCTTGTTGCTGCAAAACATGCTAAAGCCACAGATAAAAAAATAGTCCTTGATCCCGTCGGTTGTGGAGCAAGTGCTCTGAGAAAAGAGGCTGCCAGGGATATAATCGCCGTTGGTGTGGATGTTATAAAGGGAAACTTTGCGGAGATATGCACAATAGCAGGTAAAAGCGCGGAGATGAGGGGTGTGGAGAGCGGAGAGGGGAATGTTGATGTGGCTATAGAGATTGCCGAGAGTCTGGCAAAGGATCTCTCATGCACAATAGCGATAACAGGAAGGGAGGATGTTGTCTCCAATGGAGTTGGTACGGCGAAGATAGTTGGGGGTAGTGAGATGCTGAAGCACATAACAGGCTCAGGTTGCATGGCTACAACAGCTATCGCATGTTTCCTTGCTGTTGAGGAGCCTTTCTATGCCGCTATGCATGGTCTGGAGTTGATGAAAAGGTGCAGTGAAGGCCTCAATTATGGAGGGCCAGCGAGCTTTCAACAGGCCTTCTTTGATCGCGTCTTTTCCTTCTTAGACACAGGGGTTGAACCATGAAGCTATGCGTTATAACTACCCAGAACGAGCGCTTTACCCATGAAGATATAGCAAGATTTGCGATAGAAGGTGGGGCGGACTGCGTTCAATTTAGAAAAAAAGAGGGGTCAACCAGGGATTTTGTTGAGACCGCTTGCCGTATAAAGGAGATAGTAAAAGGCAGGGCAACCTACATCGTAGATGACAGGATTGATGTCGCCCTGGCATGCGGTGCAGATGGCGTTCATATTGGCAGAGAAGACATGCCTCTCTCTCTAGCAAGAGCTATATGCCCTGACTTTACAATAGGGTATTCCGTTGATAGTCCTAAGGAGGCGGTTGAGGCAGAAAGTATGGGAGCAAACTATCTGGGCGCTGGAGCGGTGTTTGCAACAAAAAATAAGCCCGAGGAAAAGCCGATAGGTATAGAGGGACTGCGTAAAATATGTGAGAGCGTAACCATACCAGTAATTGCTATAGGCGGGATAACCATCGAAAATGTGAGAGAGGTTATTGATGCCGGGGCCACTGGCGTAGCTGTTATATCAGCTATAGCTGATGCCAGGGATCCTGCTGAGAGCGTTAAGGCCTTCATGAAGATCCTTGGTTCATATTAATTTAATGGGCCCGGCCGGATTCGGACCGACGACCAGCAGGTTATGAGCCTGTCGCTCTACCGGACTAAGCTACGGGCCCGCAACAAGTAAGGAGTTTTTCCCTATTTATTTTTATTGCTATTGTTTTTCTTTCGCACAGTGATACAGATACTATCATAGCCAGGAAGATGAGGGTCGTTTAATTAAGGATATATAGAACAAAGGTCATTAGTTCTATGAAACTCTCTGTGTGTTTGATATCTCTCTTTCTGGTTCTGCCAGTTGTTGGGGATGGTCATGGGGAGGTGGTTATGGATGATTATGGAAGAGAGATCTCTCTTCAATCGATCCCGCAGAGAATAGTATCAATAGCCCCGAGCGTTACAGAGATCATCTTTGCCATAGGGGCTGGTGATAAGCTGGTGGGAGTTGATAGCGAGAGCGATTTCCCAGCAGAAGCTAATGATATAAAAAAGGTAGGCACATATATAAGCCCCAGCCTTGAGATGATAGTGGTTTTAAAACCCGATCTCTTAGTAGTCTCAGATCTTACTCCCCTGCAGGTTGTGAATGCTATAGAAGAGAGGGGAATAAAAGTTTTCGTTGTTGCCCCAGAGCGTATAGAGGAAATAGCAGAGAGCATGAGGAAGCTTGGAGTTATCCTTGGGGTAAAGGATAAAGCAGAAGCTGCCGCAAGAGATTTTGAGGAAAGAGCTGCTGCTGTCGAGAAAAAGGCTGCTCTGGCAAGAGAAAAGCCAAAGGTATATCTTGAATTTTTTCCATACTGGACCTTTGGCCCGGGATCTTTTGGTAGCGATCTCATAGAAAAGGCAGGTGGTTTGAACATAGGAAAAAAGCTGAAAAGCCCTTATGCAGAGGTAAGCAACGAGTTTGTGATCTCTGAAAACCCTGATATCATAATAATAACGCAGGGAAAGCATGCTTCTACCACGATCTCCTCTGTGAAGGAGAGGCCTGGATGGAGCAGCATAAATGCTGTCAGGAACAGCAGGCTGTATTACATAGACGATGATATTATCTCAAGGCCCGGGCCCAGGATGGCTGATGCACTTGAAGAGCTCTACAGCATTCTCCATTGAGCTCCTGCTTCTCTTATTAGCCTTCATTCTTTCCCTGCTCTCAGGCCCCTCAGGGCCAATTGGTGGGCAGGGCTATACCGCTGATATTATATGGGATCTCAGGGCTCCCAGGGCTTTTCTAGCGGTGCTTGTCGGTGGTGCTCTAGCCTTGGCAGGTGTCATAATGCAGGCAATCTTCAGAAATCCCCTTGTTGATCCATATATATTAGGGACATCCTCTGGCTCTGCCCTCTTTGCCGCGATGGTTGCGCCATCACCATTGGAGCCCTTCTTTGCTTTCATAGGGGGCATATCTGCTACAATGGCCGTCTATGCCATAGCATGGAGGGAAAGGATAGAGACTTTGTTGCTTGTTGGTTTAGCTGTGGGTACACTGCTCAGCGCTCTTCTATCCCTTCTCCTCTTTGTCAGATTATCCGCATTTTCTTCAATGCTCTTCTGGCTCTTTGGGGGGTTAAGCCTTGCGACATGGCAAAAAAGCTTTTTTCTGGTTGTTGTCCTAGTCATTTCTGTGCTTCTCGTTTTTCCATTCGCTATGGAGCTGGACTCTCTTCTTCTTGGGGAAGAAAAAAGTCAGCATCTTGGCGTTGATGTGAGGAAGTTAAGATTTTTCATGCTGCTTGTTGCCTGTATGATAACAAGCTTTTCTGTTTCCGTTGCAGGCATAATTGGTTTTGTCGGGCTTATGGTGCCGCATATGTGCAGAAGGATCGTAGGCCCGAAGCACAGGGTTCTTGTTCCATTTTCAGTTCTTGCCGGTGGCGTATTTTTGCTCCTGGCTGACGTTGCAGCAAGAATGCTCCTAATACCAAACGAGCTCCCTATAGGCATTATAACATCCCTTTGCGGGGCTCCCTTCTTCATATACCTTGTCTGGAGGCAGAGGAATGTTAAGCATTGATGGTGTCAGGTTCTTTTTTGATGTCGAAGCTGACAGAGAGGTTCTTAAAGGCATAAGCTTTGATGCCAGGAGCGGGGAGCTTATATCTATTCTTGGTCCGAACGGATCCGGTAAAACAACACTGCTGAGATGCATAAGCGCTACGCTAAAGCCTAAGATAGGAGGGGTATACATTGATGGTGCAAGCGTTCATGCCATGAAAAGCAAAGATGTAGCAAAGCGCTTTGCCTTCGTGGAGCAGAGCTCTGCTCTGGGCTATGATCTGTCTGTAATGGATGTTGTCATGCTTGGAAGGCTACCTCACATAAAGAGGTTCTCTTTGCCCTCTGAGGAAGACAACAGGGCTGTAGAAAGATCACTGGAAGTTGTTGGTATAGATGCTTTAGGGAAAAGATCATTTGATGAGCTCAGCGGGGGCGAAAAGCAGAAGGTGCTCATAGCCCTTGCCATCGCACAGAGCACAAAAATTCTACTGCTCGATGAGCCTACAGCACATCTCGACATCAAAGCGCAAATTGAGGTCATGGAGCTGTTGAGAAAGCTATGCAACGAAGGAAAAATAGTGCTGATGGCAACCCATAGCGTTAGTTTTGCTTCTTATTTCTCTGACAGGATCTTGTTGCTTATGGATGGAGAGCAGATAGCTTTTGGCCCACCTGAGGAAGTTATAAAGGAAGAGCTCATAAGAAAAACTTTTGGTGTCGGGCTATCTATAGCCAGGGAAATGAGAAAAGATGGTAAGAAGAGAGGTAGAGTGCACGTGATATGCGGCGGTGGCACGGGGGCCTCTCTGCTTGAAAAGCTATATGATTTTGAGATCAGTGCTGGTGTTGTGAACCTCTTTGATTCGGATCACGAAAAGGTTGTTGAGCTCGGGGCAGAGATAGCAGAGGAACAGCCATTTGTTCCTATAAGCGAAGAGGCTTTTAAAAAGAATATGGAGCTTATAAAAAAGGCGGATTTTGTCATCGTTACAGGTTTTCCCGTTGGTTACGGGAATATGAGGAATATAGAAGCAGCCATAGAGGCTTGCAAAATGGGCAAAAAGGTTCTTATGCTTGGGAGGTGCGAAGATTTTACAAACGGAAAAGCAGGGATTGAAGAGCTCGAGAGAAAGAGCAGCATATTTTTGCGCGAAAAAGAGCTTCTTTCCTTCCTTTATTCTATGTAGTCTTTTATATCCTTTCTTTCTTCAAATTTTGCGCTCTGTGAGCAGGCTATGCAAAGGCCCTTTGAATAATCGAAGCATGAGCCACAAACAAGTCTGCCACACGAAGGACATCTGTTAAGCTCACTGAAAGAGCCACACAGATCACATTTGCCTTGCATAAAGGATATTGGGCGCCATGGATATAAAAGTTTCCTGTGCATAGGGGGTATGGCAATAAAATGCAGAATTTTGTTTCGCATCAATCACTTGAAAATATGACCCTTTTTTGCGAAACTTATATATACCGGTTAACATAATAACTCATAAGTTTCATAAGGAGGGATAAAAATGGAAGCAAAAAAAGGAAAAGCTCTCAGCGGACTGCTTGTTGTAATGCTGGTGAGCTCTCTTCTGGTCGGCATAAATGTCTTTGCCCAGGAAGAAGTAGCTCTGGATGAGCAAGCACCGCAGGCACCGTTATTCGGTACCATATCGGGAGATGTAAGGGATGTAGATAACAACCCTATAACGAACGTGACGGTCTATTTGACCAACGACACAATCACGACGTTCGAGGATGCGCAGGCCGCAGGACTGGCTATTGAGGGACCTGATGCCTCAACGCTCTTTCCACCGAAGGAAGTAATGGAAGAAGGAGCTGAAGAAGTAATGCCTGTTCCGGTGCCAGAAGAAATGGAGACATCAGAAGAAA
>WOYO01000060.1 GCA_011620765.1 Thermoplasmata archaeon | reverse complement strand
GGTGAAAAATGGAAATGAGTGATGAATTGTTGCTGGCTGAGAAGTATGATACGCCGCTCTATGTGACAGATGCTGGAAAGATAAGGGAGAGGTATGGGAAGCTTAAGGGCGCTTTTGACAGGATCTATTACTCATGCAAGGCGAATACGAACATAGCGATACTGAAAATGCTGCGCAAGGAAGGGAGCTTTGCTGACGCAGTCTCTGTGGGTGAAGTGCTCGCATGTCTCAGGGCAGGTTTTCCTGAAGATAGGATAATGTTCACAGGCACAGGCGTAAGAAACGATGAACTTGCATTTTTGGCAGAAAAGGGTGTGATGATAAACATAGACTCCTGCTCAGAGCTTGAGAGGTTATGCAATTTAGCAAAAAAGCCTCTATCCCTCTCTTTCAGGCTCAACCCGGGGGTTGGAGCTGGCCATAGCGAAAAGACAATAACTGGAAATAAAAACTCAAAGTTTGGCATGGAGGAAGAGGCCCTCAAGAGAGCTGTCAACATGGCTATGCAGAAAGGGCATGAGATAAAAGCACTGCACTGCCACATAGGCTCAGGTATACTGAGCGAGGAGCCTTTCATAAGAGCTGCAGAGATCTTAGAAAATACTGCCTCAAGCTTTAAGGAGCAGATATCATTTGAATTTTTGGATGTTGGTGGAGGGTTCGGTGTGCCATATAAGGAAGATGAAAGAGAGCTTGACATCCCTTCTTTAGCAAATGCTCTGTGCAGGATAATCAAGGAGCCCATAGCAATAGAGCCTGGGCGTTATGTTGTTGCGGATTCTACAGTGCTTTTAACCAGAGTAAACACGATAAAGAGTAATGGAGGCAGGAACTTTGCGCAGGTGGATGCAGGGTTCAATACGCTGATAAGGCCAGCCATGTATGGCTCTTATCACAAGGTCAGGCTTGTGGGCGATAGCATAGGAAGAAGGAAAAAGCTTTATGATATCGTTGGGCCCCTCTGCGAGAGCGGCGATTTCCTGGCTCTTGATAGAGAGATGCCCGAGCTCAGGGAAGGGGATCTTTTAGCGATAGAGAATGCAGGTGCCTATGGCTATTCCATGAGCTCTAACTACAACTCCAGGCCCAAAGCTGCAGAGGTTATGATTGAAGATGGAAGGGACAGGCTTATCAGAGAGAGAGAAAGCTATGAGGATCTCTTTTCTAAGGAGGTGCTGTGATGGAAGAGAAAAAAGTGTTCTACAAATATCAAAATCTTGGGAACGACTTTGTGATAATAGACAGGATATCGCAGAAGATAAGCGTAGATGTCAGAAAGGTCTGCGATCGCCACTTCGGTATCGGAGCCGATGGAGTGCTTTACCTTGAGGAAGGCTATACGATGAGGATATTTAATCCTGATGGAAGCGAGGCTGAGATGTGCGGTAATGGTGCACTGTGCATGGCAAAGTTCCTTTATGAGAAGGGCTATGTAGACGGAAAAGAGATCTCTCTGCAAACAAAGGGCGGAGAGGTCAGATTATACCTGGAGCTCAGAGGAAACAGGGTTGGCAGAGTAAGAGAGCGCATGCCAGAACCGGAGATAAAGGGGATAAAAAAGCTGGATGTTGATGGAAAAAGCGTGGAGGCTTTTCTCCTTTCGCTGGGAAACCCACACGCTGTTATCTTTGAGGATCTCTCCGCAAAAGCGGAGAGGATAGAAGAGATCTTCAATGGAGACATGAACGTAGAGTTTGCTGAAATTATCTCTCCATCAAGGATCAAGCTGAAGGTCTATGAGAGGGGGGCAGGCTTCACCCTGGCGTGCGGTACTGGAGCCTGCGCTTCTGTTTTTGCGGGCTACAGATACAAAGGGATTGCTGATAAAGTAGAGGTGTCTTTACCCGGCGGAAGCCTTGAGGTGGAGGTCATGGATAACAGGGTCTATATGAGCAGTGAGCCTGCAGAGGTGTTTAAGGGGGTAATAGAGAATGATTGCTGAAAGGTTAAGGAATTTACCACGCTACCCATTTGCGGAACTTGAGCGAGAGATAGCAAGGAAAAAGAGAGAAGGTAAAGACGTGATATCCTTTGCTATAGGGGATCCAGATATGAGGGTCCCTTTTTTTGTGGTTGAGGAAGCCTGTAAAACAATGCATGAAAGAGAAGGACAGAGATACTCCTCAAGCGATGGAGAGGCATTCTTTAGAGAAGCTGTTGCAGAGTGGTACAGAAAGAGGTTTGGAGTTACTCTGGATGCGGAGAGAGAGGTTATAGCGCTTCTGGGCTCAAAGGAGGGCATAGCGAACATAGCAAGAGCTTATATAGAGAAGGGGGACGAGATCCTTGTTCCCGATCCAGGATACCCTGTCTATTCACAGGGAGCTGCGCTGCTCTGTGATGGAAAGCCTGTTGCATTCAATCTCTCTGAAGAATTTTTACCTGAAATCGAGAGCATTGAAGTAAAAGATAGAACAAAGCTCATGTTTTTTTCATATCCAAACAACCCCACAGGCGCTGTTGCCACACGAGAGGATATGAAAACAATAGCTGACTTCTGCGACGATAACAGCATAATCGCATGTCATGACAATGCCTATTCTGAGATAACCTTTGACGGCTTTAAAGCGCCTAGCTTCCTGCAGTGCTCCATGAATGGCGTTGAGTTCCATTCCCTCTCAAAGACGTTCAATATGACTGGCTTCAGGATAGGCTTCTGTGTTGGAAATGAAGAGGTTATAAAAGCGCTTAAAAAGGTAAAATCACAGATTGATTCTGGCCCACCAATTTTTGTTCAAAGAGCGGCTGCAAAAGCTTTAGCTTCATACTCTTCCTCAGAGAGGCCGGAGTGTGTTATGAACAGCGTTAGAGAATATGAAAAGAGAAGAGATCTTTTGCATGATGGCCTTTTGAGCAGAGGCATAGAGTGCTCATTACCTGAAGGCACATTTTATCTCTGGGTTAAGGGAATGCCTGCAGAGAAACTTCTAGAAAAGGATATAGTTGTTACCCCTGGTGAAAGCTTCGGTAGTCGCGGTAAGGGCTATGTGCGCTTTGCTCTCACACAGCCTTTAGACAGGATAGAGGAGGCTCTAAGGAGGCTTGAGTCATGAGCATAAAGTGCGCAATACTCGGAGCTACAGGCATGGTGGGACAGCGCTTTGTAGAGCTCCTCAGCGGTGCTAAAGATTTCCCTACCAGAGATTTCGAGATCTCGGCGCTTTATGCCTCTGAGCGCTCTGCAGGAAAAAAGTATAGAGATGCTTGCCACTGGGTTCTTGACTCAGAGATGCCTGAGAGCATTGCCGACATGGAGGTGGTGAATTATCTCCCTGAAGCTGATATATATTTCTCAGCCCTCCCTTCGGGCACAGCAAAGGATATAGAAAGAAGGCTTGCCGATAAGGGCTGCATAGTCTGCAGCAATGCAAGCGATAACAGAATGGCGGAGGATGTGCCTCTGGTGATCCCGGAGATAAATTCTCAGCACCTAGAGCTTGTTAAGGATAGGCAAGGATACATAGTAGCAAATCCCAATTGCTCCACCATTATACTCTGCCTTGCTCTCAAGCCTCTTTCTGGTTTTGGGATAGAGGCTTTGAATGTAACAACAATGCAGGCGCTAAGCGGAGCAGGATACCCTGGAGTAAGCTCTATAGATATAGAGAACAACATTTTACCCTACATAAAAAATGAGGAGGATAAGATAGAGAGTGAGCCATTGAAGATCTTCGGTAGGTTAGAGAACGGAAGGATAAAAAGAGCAGATTTCAGGATCTCAGCAAGCTGCACGAGGGTCAATGTGATAGAAGGGCATACGCTGAGCATACAGGTAAAGCTCAGAGATAACCCAGATATAGAGGAGATAAAAGAAGCGTTTAGAAGCTTCAAAGGCCTATCACTTCCTTCAGCTCCAGAGAAACCTGTGATCCTCAGAGAGGAGGAGGACAGACCGCAGCCAAGAAAGGATCTCGGCAATGGCTTCAGCATAAGTGTTGGAAGGATAAGAAAGGACAGTGTGCTCGGCTACAAAATGTTCGCAGTGGGCAGCAACACCGTGCGCGGAGCTGCCGGAGCAAGCATACTTAACGCAGAGCTTCTAAGCGCTTCTGGATATCTGTGATCTTTGCTGTCCAGAGCTGTTTCGTTCTTTGCGGCTTCAACCTGCATTCGAATTTACTGCCTTTAACCTCACCTATAGCATAGGCTCTCTATGTTATTATCTTATCCTTTAAAGGATCTATAAAGCTCCATCTTCCCGCCAAAAGTTGTCCCTGATAACCTTACATATGCATGCGCTCTAAAGATGACCTCGAAGTTCTCTGCATAGCTTACTATTACATGATCCCAACCCTCACAGCAATGTGGTTTTTAGTCTCTCACCACCTGTTATGATTATACCATTTGAATCGCACCTCACTCTATAGCAAACACACCAAAAACCTCAGGGCAACCAGCATCTTTACATCTCGAGACAAAACATTGAGCACACCGCAAACACCACAAGAGCATAAATTCTTTTCTTACTCTGCTCATTCTCAAAAAGGTTACAATCTGCCACTCTTCGCGGGTGCCCCCCCCTCAACAGAGATCTGATCTCCAGGATATTCAGCCATAAAATAAAGAGGTGCGTTTTTCATATTTATAATTTACGATATTTCGTGCATAAGAATACATAGGCAGCAGAAATAAATATTATCAGGATGAGGATAAAAATACAACCGTGTAAAACACGGTTTATTTAGACTAAGCAAGCTCGGTCGTAAATACAACCGCCTTTGTGTGGTTTATTTAAAATGTACTTCCTGTACGTTTGTAAATGAAACTGTTTAATGAATACCTGATGAACCATTGAAAAAGCGGAAGACCCTGGATAGGCCGGAACTGTTTGAAATACGAACCGAAAAAAATATATCAGCGGAGTAGGATTATGTATGAATAATATGAATAATAAAGAACGGCTGTTTGCTTTCTTTGAAGCGGAAAACAAAAGAGACTGGGAAAGATATCGTGACTTTCTTCATCCTGAGGTAAGATGGACCCTTCATTCCGAAAGAGTACATGTAATTTGTGGTATGAATGCCTATTTAAACGCAATGATAGACGCCTATGCGGAAAATGACAACACCTTCATATGTGAGAGCCTTTATCAGAACAGTACCGGAAACCGCATCGTAACTATATTGGTAAATAACCGGAAGGAGCGCTCCTGTGATATTTTTGAATTCAAAGACGGGCTCATTTATAGGGAATACGAATTCATTCTTTCTTAAGTTTCCATTTCTCTTTTGATCACCATTTTTATTTTTCCACTTTTCGGATCCGGAGCAATCCTGCTGACAAACTCCACGCGGTATTTCACACTCCGATGGCCTTTCTGCGCTTCAACCGATTTTCATCCTTTCAATCCAATTCGAATTTACTGATCAAGAAAGGTTTATAACCATACCGCCTTTAACCTCACCCATATCGTGGGCTATGTATGTTATCGTCTTATTCTCTAAAGATCTTATAGAGCTCAATACAGCCTGCAGTTGTTTCATACCCCGCAGCTCATGAGCTCTTGCAAGCTTGGCAGCCTCTATAACCTTGTCCTTTAGAAGCAGAGATCCTTATTTCTACACTTTGTGGGCTGTATAGACTGGATATCACTTTCACAATCGTTGTTTTACCAGCACCATTCAAATCCAGATATCCGAATATGTCTCCTTTTTCAACGGTGAAAGAGACCCTATCTACAGCTGTAAAGCCGTTGAACTTTCTTGTGAGATCCTTAGCCTCTATTATAGACATAAGATCGCCTCTGCTGAAGGCGCGGCCGGGCTATAGCTGGTTTCGATTCTAAAAGGTGAGCAGGAAGATCTGAAGAGAAAGCAGAGATCGCTATAATGATCACTAATCTACTTTGATCTCTTATAGATCGAAAAAGCCTCAAAGTTATCTGT
>WOYO01000095.1 GCA_011620765.1 Thermoplasmata archaeon | reverse complement strand
TCAGGATCCAGAGGTATTGCTATTATTTTAAGAGGATCTCAGAGGATATTGATAGTCTCAAGGATTGTCTTCCCTATCACCTGACTAAAAGCTCCCTAAACATTTCACCAACTTCTGTGTTTTTCCATAAATCCTCCAAAAGCATTTGAATCAAAGGTGAAAATGGAACAGCACTACCATCATGCTGTTGTGAAAACAATGTTGCTTTTTGACCTATAACCTCTCCAGGTGCAGCTTCCACAGCGTAAAGGTCTTTCGTCTCTGCAATAGCGCTTATCTTCTTCACTCTTTGTCTGTTAGATCCATTATACCATAATGTTTTGCAAACAGCCCTTTTATATCGCCACTCCCCATTAATAGAGATGCACCTTATTTTCATGCTCTTTGCTCCAGATATCTGGCGCTAAAGAGATTGTTCAGAATAGATGTGTCATATATTATTTATATTAGCAATGCATTCCAACTGCTTGGACTGTGATAACATGACCGAGATAATTGAGGTCAAGGATATTGTAAAGGTATACAGGAACGGAGTGAAAGCTGTGAAAGGAATATCCTTCTCTGTAAGCAAGGGGGAGATCTTCGGTCTTCTCGGCCCTAACGGGGCAGGAAAATCCACGCTTCTCAAGATGCTGTCAACTCTGCTCAGGCCTACCTCGGGTACTGCCACTATAGATGGGCTGGATATCGTCAAGGACGCAGGAGAGATCAGAAAGAGAATCGGTCTGGTGGCAGAGAAGATGATACTGTACGATTATCTTACTCCCTATGAGAATCTTAAGCTCTTCGGAAAGCTCTACAGCATAGAAGAGAAAGCACTTGATGAAAGGATAGATGATCTCCTGAAGACCGTAGAGATGGATAAGTGGAAGAATGAGAGGGTAAAAAACTTCTCGACCGGTATGAGGCAGAGAATAAACCTGATAAGAGGTCTGATAAACTATCCCGAGGTTCTTTTTCTTGATGAGCCAACCCTCGGGCTTGACCCGCACTCAAGCGTTGAGATAAGGAGACTGGTAGCCAAGCTCAACAGAGAGATGGGGATAACAGTGATCCTGACGACGCACTACATGGAGGAAGTGGACGCTCTTGCTAACCGAATAGCTATAATAAACAACGGAGAGATAGCGGCTCTGGACACGTCAGAAAACCTGAAAAGAATGATCTCCGAAGAGAAAGTCCTTGAAGTGAAGATCACGAATAGCGCAAAGGCGATTGAATCAATCAGAGAGCTGGACTGCGTCAGGGATGTGTCCAGCAGGGATGGTGAACTCAGGATATATGGGCAGGGAGAAAATTTCGTTGACAGCGTGATAGACCGCATAAAGAGCAGTGATTCCAGGATAATATCCATAAAAGAGATAGAGCCCAGTCTGGAAGATGTATTTATAAAATTGACTTTTGGAGGTGAATAAATGGGAATAAAGAGTGAGATATCGCACACGCTGTGGATTACGTGGAAGGATTTAATGGAGCTGAGAAGGAGCAAGATGCGCATGGCAATGATGGTTCTCATGCCGCTCATAATGATGGCCATGATGAGCTTTATGTTTCCATCTTCAAATTCTGTGAGCAACATCCCCGTAGCGATAGTGAACGCAGATTCCGGAAGTGCCGGGTCAGAGATAATATATGCTATAGAACAGATGAATTCGGAATCAAAAATGATGATTCTGAAGAACGCTTCTTCCGAGGAAGAGGCAAGGAATATGATTGTTGAGGGTAGCACTCTCGGAGCAATCATCATTCCAGAGGACTTTTCGCAGGTTCTGAGCACTCGTTCTTCTACCGCAGACATAACGGTCATGACAGACAACAGCAATCCCCAGATATCCCAGATCCTGTCACAGGTCCTGACGCAGATAATAAACTCTATGAGCGAGGAATACGCAGTCATGGGTCTCGAGCCTATGGCCAGAGAGATAGGAATAAATCCTGTAGCTATGGTTGTTCCCTTTAAGGCGGAGTCAAAGGGAGTAACGGAGAGCAGCAGCTACGTTGAATTCGTCATACCAGGACTACTGATGATGACCATGATCACTTCTGTAATGACTGGTTTGCCGAGAGCCATAGCATACGAGAAGGATATAGGAACGATGAACGGATTCCTTGCTGCCCCGATAAGCAGATTCTCCATAATCGGAGGAAAGGCTCTGGGTAGAATCATCAGAGGCTTCATTCAGGGTATACTCTCCCTGGTGCTGGCCATAGTCCTGTTCAGAATAAACGTGTACGGAAGCCTCCTCTCCATATTCGCTATCCTCTTCCTTGGAGTCTTCAGCTTCGTAGGTCTGGGGATTGTCATGACGTCGATAGCCGAGGATGAGGAGACTGCGAGCATGATCATAATGACCCTGACGCTGCCGATGATGTTCCTGAGCGGGATATTCTTCCCTATAGAGATGATGCCATCATTCATGCAGACTATATCGAGGTGGCTTCCGTTCACATACGCAGTTGATGCGATGAGGAGGATAATGGTGTTTGGCGCCACCCTGGGGAATGTATATACAGACGTCGTGGTCATGCTCGCCTTCGGGATAGCCACGCTCATAATAGCCATCCCGGTCTTTGAGAGGGGAATGACCAGATAAAAACAGCACAGATGTTTTGTTGAGTGAAACCTCTGTGGCTGCAGGACTGAAAATCCCGCCTACATTCCGGCTGGTGGCTCTCCTATTTTTTCATTGCGAGGCCAGGATCCTCTAACAAATTTTTATCGCCCTCACAGCACGTCCATTGTTTCAAGAATTGGTTTTCCTATCTCTCTGGCAAGAAAGTCATAGTCCTCCAGCTGCTCTCTTTTGAGAGGTGAGAGCTCCATGATATGCACAGGCTTTATCTCTCTATAAATCTCTTCACCGAGCGTCCTTCCTTTTGCTCTTACGTTTGCCTCAAAACACTCAGAAAATTCCTTACCTTCATATATGAACACCTTCCCCGGGGCAATCATCAGAGCATGCTCTATTCCGGGCAGCAGTACAGGGATCTCATTGTTATAGCTCTCCACAAGAACTATCTCTTTGCTCATGCATAGTTTTTCGTAGCATGTTTTTATTGCCTCAGGAAGTTTTTTACGCTCGATCTCATCCCATTCTTTGAAGCTGCTACATGCCTTTGCCTCTTTATCTCCTATGGTCTTATGCACAACATCGCTCTGGAATATCAAACTGTCTTTCGCATTATCGTTTATCAGATAGAAATCCTTGAGACCGTTTTCATATGTTGTTATCCTCTCTGCGATTACTCTATCTATGGGGGAGGGAGGCACATATTTCTCTATGTCTGGCTGGGATATGAGCCTATCAACAGGATTTAACAGCTGGTAGGGCTCAGAGCTCTTTGCTGCATTGGCAAGCTTAAATATGTCCTCACAGAACAGAATGCCTGTCTCACTATTACGTAAAGTGTGATCATACTGATACCAGAAGTTGTGGGCGCTAACTGGCTTGAAGACTCCCGCAGCTAGATTGTTATTGGCCAAAGCTCTTGCAATTGCAATGGAGATCGTTGTTTTTCCCGACGCTTCGTTTTGATAACCAAATACAAAAATGTTTTTCATATCCTGTGATTTAATTAGGATAGTATAGATTTTTCGCCTGTAGTTTTCTGTTTGACTTTTAAAAGATGCGATCATAACTCAAAGTTCTGCACATAATTTCATTAGAGAGCAAACAAAACAAATATAAGCAAAAATGAACTTTTATCTCTATGCGTATATTAGCAATACATGCAGACTATTTTGAATATGAAGCAAGGGAAAAGATAAAGGACATTGCTGAGGAGATTGATGAAAAAGAAGGAAGGAAAAGGATAGAAGAGCCCCTTGTTGTTTTTATAACCTGTGAAGCTATAGATGATGATTCTGTTGTTGAACAATGCGCCAAAGAAATAGACGCTATAGCTAAAAAGGTTGGCGCAAAAAGAATCGTCGTGTACCCTTATGCGCATCTTAGCAGCTCACTTCTGGATCCAGGAAGCGCGATAAACATAACCAGAAGCATAGCAAAAGCTCTGGAAGACAGGTACGAGGTGCATAGGGCACCATTCGGCTGGTATAAGAGCTTTGTTCTCTCATGCAAGGGGCACCCTCTATCGGAGCTTTCAAAGACTATAGAACCCAGGAAGAAAACCAGAGAGGAGGTTGTACAAAAAGTAGAGAAAAGGTTCGTTATTCTGACAAAGGAAGGAAATGAGGTCCCTCTGAAAAAAGAGGAAAACGAGGCTGAAAATATAAGGGAAGAGAGCTTGAGGAAGTATTTTCTGAGTGAAGAGCTCGGGAAAAAGATTGGTGAGAGCAATGCTTTTAAAGAGATGCAGAGACTGCAGATCGTAGATTATGAGCCGGCCAGTGATTCGGGGCATTTTAGACTCTATCCTAATGGTGCGCTCATCTTTGATCTGCTCCAGCGCTTCTGCAAGGATGTGGCGAACAGTCTGAGCGCCATGGAGATAGATACACCCATATTGTACAACTGGGCTGAGCCAGATATAAGAGAGCAGACAGAGTCATTCCATGAAAGGCACTATGTTGTTAAGGGGGGTGAATCTGAAAAGGAGTTTGTCCTCCGGTTTGCCGGTGATTTTGGACTATTCAGAATGCTCAAAGATGCTGTTATCAGCTATAAGCACATGCCCTTTCGCATATATGAGTTCTCGAAGAGCTTTCGCTATGAACAGAGCGGCGAGCTCAGCGGATTAAAAAGGCTAAGAGCGTTTCATATGCCGGATCTGCATTCTTTCTCCAGAAGTGTAGAAGAGGCATGGGACGAATTTGAAACTATATTCAAAAAGCATGTTGACCTTATGAGAGGCTTAGGCATAGAGTATGCGGTTGCTTTCCGGGCTGTTGATGAGTTCTATGAGAGATATAAAGAGAGGATAATAGAGCTCCTTAACTATGCAGGCAAGGATGCTTTTATAGAGGTCTTAGATCGCAGAACACACTACTGGGTCATAAAGGATGAATTTCAATCCATAGACTCTACCGGTGGTTCGGTTCAGCTATGCACAGTTCAGCTCGATGTTGAAGATGGAGAGCGTTATGGCATAGCATATACGGATGAGAGCGGTGAGAAAAAGTTCTGCATAATAGTGCACACATCTGTTGGCTCGATAGAGAGGCTTATGCATTCTGTGTTCGAAGATGCTCTGAAAAAAGAGAAGCATGAGCTAAAGTTCTGGCTTGCACCAACGCAGATAAGACTCATTCCTGTGGATGGGAGATACCTCAACGACTGCCTTGAGATCGAAGAGAAGCTGCATGGAAGAGTTGATATAGATGACAGGGAAGAGAGCGTTGCCAGAAGGATAAGGGATGCTGAGAGAGAGTGGATAAGCCTGATCATTGTCATGGGAGAGAGAGAGCACAGCGCAGAAAAATACCCCGTTAGGTTGAGAAGTGGAGAAGTCAGGGATATGACCATTGATGACATCAACAGATATGTCGATGGAGAGATCAATGGCTACCCGTTTGAGCCTCTGGCTATCCCCAAGCTCCTCAGTAAGAGAGTGATATTCAGAGGTTGAGCATGATTTTCTGTCAAGTTATCTGATGAACGCTCGTGGTTTGTGCTCTAAAGATCTGCATCTTAAAATTTGCTAATGATTCGACTGCCTTTTTCTCTGGCTTCTATTCTTCCATCTTAACGCCTGTAATCTTAAATTTCTTGATAGCTTATACAAACGCGCGAAGCACGTTTTATATAGACCTTGCTGTAGCAAGGTCGTATGTTCACTCTTCCCAATCTCTTATATCCCGTTTTAGTCCTGTATAAGAATAGTATAAATGGTGTTATTGAGGTTCATGCTGAAAAGTTATCCAAACAAGAAACCTCTGATAGAATTTTATTCCCTCTATATGAATTAGAACATTATGATTCATGGGTTGATGATTTTGACGATTTCTTATTAAATCAACTTCTGGCATAGACAAAGTAAGAAGAATAATTGATAAAAGATTAAGACTATTTGGAACGTTTATATCGTATGCTCTTTCATAATCCTTGGATATCCTGATCTAGGAAGAGATCAGGGTTCAGAGAGATCTGTCTATTTCATCT
>WOYO01000035.1 GCA_011620765.1 Thermoplasmata archaeon | reverse complement strand
GGATCTGGATGAGAAAGGATACCATATCTCTAACAGAGATCTGGATACGATGCGCCGGCTCTACAATGCAGATATAGACCACTACGTTATGAATAGGGTTAAGGGTCGTAGGGGGCATCGCAAATTTTACATAGCACTCAAAGGTTATGAAAAGCTTGCAGAGGCTGAGATCTATGAAGTATATTGAGGGGTCTGATGTAATAGCATGATCCTTGTCTAAAGAGGTCTGAATTTTTTAACGACCATATGGAAACAGGCTTTTACTGGAAGAACTGGGGAGAGATCAACGAAGATGAGGGAAAAAGTTATTGGATAGGTATAAGGGTTAAGTGAGCCCATTTCAGAGGGGTAAATAAAAATAGCGTAAACGGAATAGTTTTTATTGATGGGCAAAGAGGTAAGATCTATGACTAAAACAAAAGTCGGGTTGATGCGGGTCCTCACAGTAAAAAAATTACTAATCTCTCACTGGTGTCTCATAGAGATCTGTTTTCTGATCTATTGATTTTGTCTATTCCTGGGCAGTGGTGATAGGGATTTTAGCAGTAATCTCTGCAGGCATGTAGACCTCATTTCCCTTAAAGCAGGCCTTTATCTCTGTTTCATCTCCATAGTATCTTATTGTTCTATTTACCGCTCCATCAGAGACCTGCGCAGAAAATAGGAACAGCCATTTGTTATCAGTTAACGCATAGAAATCTATTGTTTCATACTCCAGACCAGGGGCAGAGAGATCTATTTCTATAGCGTTCCCAATAACTGCAGCGTTCAACTCCATTTCAGGCTTCCGCTTTGTAACGTAGTATTCC
Organism: Thermoplasmata archaeon; assembly: GCA_011620765.1. Lineage (GTDB taxonomy): Archaea > Thermoplasmatota > UBA186 > UBA287 > UBA287 > UBA287. The sequence goes on along the minus strand of WOYO01000035.1, from coordinate 5,253 downwards.
GCCTCTTTAGAGCATCCCGCATAGAGATCATTGCCATGGAATATTATTTTAAGCAGGCCCGAACGTTCGTCAGTTGTGAAGCTGATCTCTGCGGTTCCATCATCGCTGGTTTTAACAGCATATTCTTTTCCATCTGCTTTTACAATAATTTCCTTATCGGAGAGAGCATTGTTCGCCCAGTCTGTTAGCCTTATTTTTACCTCTATCTCATTCTCTCTTGAAACTTCAATCACTTCCCCCCACCACTGAAGCATCTCGATCCTGCTTCCCGGCTTATCAGGATAGGGTTCTCCAGTAACCTTTACATTCTGTGTTATTGTGATGTTCTCTGCTTCAAAAATATCAGACTTTACAGCTATATCTGCGGTAACTGAAGTCTCGCCTCCACCAACCGCTATGGCTTTGTTTCCTTCAAATCTCAAAACCGCGGGATTATTCGCTCTCGGTGAGATGAGCTCAAGGTCCAGCAGATTGTTGAAGAATATCCTGAGATCCCACCCTAAGCCGTAGCACGGTCCAAGTTTTCTCAATAGCTCTATGTTTGCTACCGTCAAAGAAGTGAGGGAGGGAGTGATCTCTACCGTATCACCAGCAGAAAGTTCTTCGGGGAGTATTTTTATATCGTAATCTATCAATGAAGAAAAAGAACCGGGCAAAGGAAGAGCGGTAGAGAGGCCTATGGAAAAGATCAATAGAGCTGCAATGATCCTCATTCCCATTTTTCTACCTTTTGTCCCTCTGTTCTTCATCATCTCACCTTTTCATTCTTCAATTTTGAAGAAATAACCGAGGCTTTTTGTGCTCTCAGCGATCTCTATCAGCATCCTGCCAAAATCTGCACAGAGCTCATTGGATAGAACAGAGCCGCAGACCGCAAACAGCTCCCACACCCAGCCGGTGAGCAAGAGAGAGGAGCAGGAGCTGCCTATCATCTGCAGCCAGCTGCCGGCAAGGCTCATCATAGATGAAATGCTTATGAAGCAATAACCAGAAGCTCTAAGCACCGTTGGAACCCATGCCAGTAGATAACCGCAGAAAGCCCAGCAATAATCTGCCAGTATCGCTACTATCTGGGTTACTGCTTCCTCAGCCGGGAGAAGTGAGCCGCAGCTCTCAACCACTGCTTCGAATGAAGGCTCTAGATCCGGTTGCGCCACTGCGCTGCACGCTATCGCTACGATCATCATCACCACACACCACAACTTCATATTTCCCCCCCTATCAGAATCCCGCACACATCAGCACCTTTGTAGAATAGATTCCACAAAAGCTGCGCTATGAACGTTACGAGCATACCAAAGACGGAAAGGATTGTTGGTACGCAGCAGCAAACGCAGCCTAAAGCCCCGAAGATGGCCCACAGAGCATAGCAAAGAGAGAAGAAAAGCGGCCCCAGGTCTAAGTAGAAGGTGCATGATGGTAAAACGCGCTGTAAGGTTTCTTTTACCCCTGCAAGCACAGATGAGCCCGTGTTGAGAATGCTTCTACCGCCCTCTCTAATGAATCTTGTGAAAGAGCCCCATGATGAAGTCAGGAACTCCATGAGCGCTGAGACAGCTCCTTCAAAACCGAGAAGCTCTGCGAAGTACGCCAGTGAGAAGAGGGCAGCAAGGATCCCTATTCCTATCGCTACAGCTATGAGAGCAGGAATCGAAAGGAGCGCCAGCACAACCCCGGCTACTGCACCTATCAGAGCTCCTGCTGCCGCTCCGAGAATGCCAAAGAGTATAGGCCCTATTATAAAACCGAAGGGGATCCCCAGAACAAGTCCCACGATAGCGCCGACCAATGCAAAAGCCGTGCCCAAAAAGAGCGAAAATGCCAGTGCTATGATAGGAGAGAGAAGCAGGAGAACGGGGGTTCCAAAAATGGACAGAGCCAAAGATAAAAGCAAAACGGCTGGAAAGAGAAGGAGTGATATCCCTGCTATGCAGAGATCACCAGTTAACCATATACAACCCATACAGAGGTTTACGGACTGCACGCAAAAGATATCAATAAGTCCAAGAAAGATACTCACCACATTAACCATGCCGATTAGATCCCCAACGATCGTAAGGATCGGCATACCGATAGAATAACAGAGATCGAAAATAATGAGCCATGCATCCGTAACGCAGGCAAGGCAGCAGTATGAAGGCATCTGGCAGATGATGTCAAAAGCGCAGTTCAAGCCAGGTATGAGATTGCAGACAAGGTTGGAGAGCATATTAAGAAGAATCCATGGAAGCGAGAAGCAGGCATAAATCACCATTCCGGGTCCAAGCCCTCCTGCAGTGACCCAGGTCCATATGAAAGCATGGTATATGAGATTGAATCCACTCCAACAGAGATCGAAGAGCAGTGTCGGGCCCCAAAGCAGAGAAACACAGCAGAAAAGGAGTGTTGAGGGGACACAAGTAAGGCCTCCACAGAACAAAAATGAGCAGAGGGAGGAGAGAGCCATACATATGAAAGGCCCTATGGATAGACCCCCGGGTATGCCTGCAAGACAGGATATTATTCCACCTGCAAGAGCACCAGCAGCGCCTGTGATCCATGGCGCAATAAACGCACTGACAATACCTAGAATTGTTGAGCCTATCGCCGATATGATAGATACAATCCCCCCCAGGCATGTAGCTGCACCTGCTGCCGGGCACAAAAGCAGCTTCTGCACCGAGCTCACAAATTCGTCTGTAAGCTGGTCCTCTGGTATAGCACTTGACTGTGCTTGAGAGAGCGGTAGTAGCGCTATTGCGAGTGCTATAAGCGCGTAAAGCAACTTACTCTTCATGCCGTACCCCCAAACCTTTCATTAACAACTTCAAAAGCCTCCAAAACTTTGCTGAAAAGATCCATCAAGAAGCTTGTTATTGTGGTGCAGAGATCTATACATGAGAGCGGAACATTGCAGAATATTGCAACGCAGATAGAAGGTATACCCCCGCAGAATGGAATGGCAAAACACATTGAGGTAATTATCCCGACAACGGCAAGAACGACACTGATGCATGAAGAAATAACGCCCCACACGCCCAGAAATAGTGAAATGAGGTCCATGAGATAATAGCAGGAAGAGATACAGTAGTCTGTGCATACGTAAAGAACCCCGCCTCCAGCGGTGTAAAAGGTATTGACAATTTTTGAGCCGAGAGAGATCATGGGCGAAACAGGCTCCTGCGCTCTGGCAAAAGAAGAAAAAGAGGAAGAGATCAGCGCTATGATTATGACAGGGAAAAGTGATTTAAAGCAATTCATTGGTGTATTATTTACCTTCCTTTATATTTATATTTCTCTCTTTTCCCGATTGTGCCATCTGCAGTCTTTTTCTTGACTTCTTCCTGCGGCGCATCGTTGAGCGCTGCTTCAATAACAAAGCTACTCACCAGCTAAACCTCAAACGGGATGGGAAAGTATTCTTTTAGCGGTAGAAGCGAGTTGCCCAGGTCTATCAGCATGTGCCCGAACCCAAGGAATATGGGCTCGAAGCAGAAGTTTGTAAATGCTAGGATTCCATTGCATAATGGCGGAATGCAGCTTATGCAGGGTATGCATGTTAAAGCCCTTTCTGCAGCGCTGCAGGCCACATAAACATATTCCAGCCCAACCTTAAAGCAATCGTATCCATATATGCATAGAAGACCGATGTACGGACCAAGGATGATCATAAGTGGGTGTCCTAAAATGTATCTAAAGATGGCTCCCGTATATACTATGAGAACGGCAAGAAAATTCAGGACAGCGTCTTCTGCCGGGAGAAGTATCCCTGCAGCGTCGACAATTGCTTTTAGAGTTTTTTCAACTTCTTCGGTTGGAGTGTCCATTATCTGCGCCTGCACCGGCAGAAGTATTGCCAGAAGCCCCAGGAGAAAAACAAAAGCTTTTTTCATAAGTCCATGTTGTCTTTTACATTATATATAACTTTCTATATTTTTCGATGGCCAGGAATGCGGATAAAAAACTGAGGATACATGGCTTAGAAAATCTTGAAAACTGAGCCTGGCTTTTTTAAGCAGAGTCTCTCTACATAGTGAGAGGTTCTATCTTCTGCGGCTCTAGTATATGGCAGAACTGGTGACATTCATATTTACAGCGTAAGCAAGCTTTTTCACTCCATCCCGTATGGCTGAGATCCACAGTTGCAGGGCGCTTTCTTTTTTACAGCATTTTCTTTGTTATATTGAGAATTGATCGAGGTAGCAAGGTTGATCTCTTTCTCTCCATTGTATATGCTCTTTATTGTTCCGGGCGATTGCACTAACACTTTGGCCAGGGGCGGTTAAAGAACTTTTTTCTTCTCTTCAAAGCATCTTATGGGATCCTGTAGAGCTCCCACCTCACCCTCTTTTCTTCCACGAGATCTCTAACCTCCCTTTCTCTCTCAGTAAGGTAAGCACTGCCCTTCTTCACCTCAACAAAGACTATCTCTCTTGCTTCTCCGTTCGATAGACCGTCAAAGACAATGAGATCTATAGGAGAGCCCAGGAATCTTGCATCGCTCGGCGAATACGAAAAATCTGGCAGAAAAGGAGCTAGCTGCTCGCTGACTCTGCCTTCAATGACAGATCTGCTCTGCTTTATTGCCTCTTTTCTTATCTCACTCTCCCATTTCTTTTTCTCTCTCTCAAATAAAGCTTTAGCTGCTGCTCTCCCTGCCAGATAGCCAAGAATGGCAAAGAGAATCGCCACAGCAAAAAAGAGCACATACGTTTCCATCTTTATTCATCTCCTCTCCAGAAAGAAGCGAAGGTTTTTTTCAAGATCCAGGCGAACGCCTATTCTCTTTGTGCTTTTTATCCCCTCGGTTCTGTAGCCCTTTTCGATCCTCAAAGGACCTGGTTCATAGACCTTTATGCCATTGAGCTCTTTTGTTATGTTTAGAGCTTTTGTTAACTTTCCAGGCCCATCTGCTATGTCTTTTTCTTTTCCCCTGTTCTTAACCATTTCCTCAACGCCTTCTAACGGCTCCAGGGCTCTTATCAGCACAGCAGAGGGTTCATTCTCTTTACCCGTTATCACATTGAAAAGCCAGTTACCATGAACCATATAGATATAAGCTATGCCCCCCTCTTCCCACATATACCTGTTTATGCTTTTGATCCTTCCACCGAAGGCCCTTGAGGCTGGATCTTCTGCACCGAAATAAGCCTCTGTCTCAACTATTCTCCCCTTCATTGTTTTATCTCCAGGATCTCTGACTAAAATAGCACCGAGAATATCCTTTGCAACTTCCTCAGCATTTCTAAGGTAAAATTCTTTCGGGATAAGCAT
>WOYO01000043.1 GCA_011620765.1 Thermoplasmata archaeon | reverse complement strand
AGAACCTTTGCTCGGTATTGCTCAGCCTGCAGCATCTCTGTGCTCGGAGCTCATATCACCAAAGGCAATAATAAATCTCATAGAGGTAATCAGTGAGCTGCTCTGAGGCATCAAAGAGCGTTAGAGAATTTGTTCTCTCACATCCCCTGATCAAAGGAGCCCTCCTATCAGGCATAGTAAACTACAGCGCTTTAGTGAGAGTGATCCAGAGAAGGGCCGGGTGCTCTCCCATTTGCAAGTAACATAGCTGCCATGCCGGAGACTTTCACACTTGGAATTAAGGCCAGTGTGAAACCAGAAATTATTTATGAAGCAATAAAATGCAGCTCATCTGAGAGCAAAGTACTGGATTCAAAAGCGCCCGCCATAATAGAGAATAAATATGTCAAAGTAAAGGGTTTATGTCACAGGCTATGAATTGAAACGCTGGAGAATGAGCGAAAGGTATTATAGTGAAAGACCTATCTTTTTAAAATTTTATTAGGGTCTTTCACTAGCAGTCGAGAACTTTTATGGTTTAGTTTGTTAAGTTCTCGACTATATCTCAGATAGACGCCGATCTCATAACATTGCAGTGCAGGAGGAGACGGAGTTGTCTGTGATCTCTAAGCGCGCTTATGGTTATATATGCTGTTTATCAGCCTTTTACGGGCTATAAAAACTGTCGTTTCCATTATGAGTCTGCACATTATAGCAAAAAGATTATGCCTGAGAAAAACAATTGAAAAGGGATAGACATGTTTAAAATACTCTTGACCCGAGAAATACCTGGACCTGCAATGGAAAGGCTTAAAAAAGAGGTTGACCTGGAATACGTCTCGGAGGAGACCAAACTTACAAAAGAGGAGATTATTGATAAGATAAAGGATAAAGATGGGGTCATATCTATGCTTGACGACCCTATAGATGCCGATGTGATAAATGCCGCCTCAAAACTCAGGGTTATTTCCAACTATGCTGTTGGATTCAATAATATAGACATCAAGACGGCAACATCAAAAGGGGTTGTTGTCACGAATACCCCCGGCATTCTTACAAATGCTACAGCTGACCTGGCATGGGCTCTTCTCATGGCTGCATCCAGAAGGATAGTGGAAGGGGATAAATTCCTCAGGGCAGGAAGATTTCACTGCTGGGGTCCCAAGCTTATGCTGGGATATGAGCTTACCGGTAAGACACTTGGTATCATAGGGATGGGCAGGATAGGGAGCGCGGTGGCAAAAAGGGCAAAGGGTTTTGACATGCATGTGCTTTACTATAAGAGGCACAGGCTGTCGGAAGAAGAGGAAAAGGAAGTCGGTGCGGAGTATGTGTATCTGGACGAACTTCTTTCCAGATCGGATTTTGTGTCCATTCACACTCCTCTCACTGGTGATACAAGGCATATGCTGGGAGAAGAGCAGTTTAAGAAGATGAAAAGAAACTGCATTCTTGTAAACACAGCAAGAGGTCCTATTATAGATGAAAAAGCCATGGTAAAGGCTTTGAAAGAAGGGTGGATTGCAGGTGCAGGTCTGGATGTTTATGAAAATGAGCCTTACATAACGCAAGAGCTTTTGGATATGGACAATGTGGTGCTGGAACCGCACATAGGAAGCGCTACATATGAGGCCAGAGAGAAAATGGCTGAGATGGTAGTAAATGATTGCTTGGCTGTACTCAATGGGAATAAACCCGTAAATCTCGTAAATCCAGAGGTTTATGAAAAATAGATAAGGGCTTTACAGAAAGATCTCCGGTTGTATAAAGAGAAGGAATAAGAATGGTAGACACCTGCATGTTTTCACTCCCTGAACCTGACGGAATGTTAAAAGAGAGACTCATTTATTGATATGCTGTCTTTTTAGGGCTGGGTATGATTTTGGCACCACCACGATAGGAAGCTGATGCTATTCCTTTCATAGAGGGAAGCGCATGAACTGTTCTTATCTCTACAGTTATGGAGATGCGCTCAGATCTATAATAACGGTTAGAAAAGACGGTATAAAAAAATTTATATAAAACAACGCATACTGTATGTTATGAAGTCCTTTCTTTTACCCCTGATTCTGTCTTTTGCTCTCCTTTCTTCAGCGGGAGTTAGTGCTTTAGAGGTTGATGAAGAGGTATATCGGTGGGGCGAAGTTCTCGGTACCCCTCTTGGCTGCATTTGCTTCATCATCCCACCATGGTTCTCCAGAGTTTGCTTGCCGATATGTTGTTTTCAGTCTATATGCGCTGATATTCTTTCGCTCATCATGAATGCAGTGGTGAAATACGTCTCTCTCTTTCTCATACCCTCTTTCTACGATCTTGTAAATTCTGTTTTTTCTTCGAATCCTGAGAGAGCCTTTGATCTGATTTCTACATTGCTGAGTTTCATTAAAGGGTGCTTTGATGGAGCATGGAGGCTATACAGGCTCTCCTGCTGGCGCTTATGCCTGAGCCCTGTAGGTAAGGTGGTGAATGGAGTGCTGGCAGAGCTGAGCATTGTGGATTACTACAAGCATGCAGAGCTTGCCACCAGAGGGGTTCCTGCAAGGACTATAGATTAAGAGCTCTAAAGATAGTGTAAAAAAAACAAAACTCATACAAAATTTTAAATAATCATTAAGCCATATTTCCAATTGATGAAAGGAAAGATCGTTTTTCTAGGATTGGCGCTTATTCTGCTGGCGATGCAGCCAGCTTTTGCGCAGGAGCCCCAACAGGAGCCTCAACAGGAAGTGCTGATAGATGTTGCCACAGAGGTTGCGAACCTGTTGAGGAGTGAGGAAGTAACAGGCTTTACGGAGAATATGAGAGCTGGTATAGCAACATTTTTTGCAGACGCCTCAACATCTCTGCAAGCCAGAGCGTATGATCAAGCCATAGCTTATTCGAACAAGGTGATAGATACTTTTGATAAGCTTATGGACGACCCAGCCCTTGCGCCGCTGAAGAGCAGTGCTCTTGGGGTAGCCCTTTTTGAGCTTTTGAGGAGCCTGCCAGATATGATATTCACGTCCCTGAAGGATCCTCTGGAGTTTGGAGTTATTGAGTCCTGTATCTCTGTTGCTGTTCTCTTAAATAATCTTGTTGCCTCTATCTTTTCCATGAACTTTTTGGCTAACATTTTTGCCGTTGTCGAGAGCTCCCCAGAGCTTGTAGCGAGGCTTCCGCAGCTACTCGTGCCAGTTTATGAGCTCCCATTTGAGTTTATACCCGTGCTCATAGAGTCTGTGGTTCCTATACTTCTGACAGCTGGTTTTCTTGTTCTCTACGATGCAACAGGCATAGTTGGGCAGTTCCTCTCGCTTGATGCCGCTACATGGTCTAATACAATAATGGTTCCTTTCAATGCGGGTATGGACATACTCTCAGTATGGCGAGACACCACCTTTAATATTTTGGGGGGCACGCTCTCAGCTATATCCAATGGTGTTAGCCTCTGTGTATCTAGCCCGAGAGTTATTCTGGGCGATCCAATAGCCATATGCCTGGCATCTGTTCCCATACTTCTTGACCTATGCACAGCTTTTATAACGTACCTTCCCGGGTTAGTTTTCAGCCTGATATTCTCTCTGTTTATAGGCATTTTTAACAGCTGTGCACTTTTGATTGCAGGAATGGGCCTTAACCCAGTGGTTTTGGCATCCTCCCTCTTTGAGGGGGGTTTGAACACGGTCTCAGAGTGGTTAATAACCCTTCTGGATCTCCTTGATCTCCAGAGTATGAGGAATGGTGTTGAGGTTCTTTCGGAGGGACTAGCTAATCTGTTGTGAGGTGAAAAAGATGAAAACAAAAATTTTGGGAATAATGCTTGCAGTTGCTTTGCTGCTGACTCCTGTGGCTTTCATAACGCCAGCGAGAGCTGCGGAGCCGAGGGAAACGTCATTAGTCGTCTCCGTCGAGGGTCTGGATGTGTATTACACTGAAGCAACGATAGAAGGGGGATCCAAGGCTGGAACGTACGATGTTCGTGTGGGTCCTGATGATAAGACTGTTACCATCGAGGGTGTTACATTCACGATAAATGGAACAAGTTTAAGTGGTACAGATGATTCTACTGACCCTGTAACAGAATATACTGGAACTCTCGGCGGTGGAAGGTATGAGGTAAAGACCGAAGATGAGTTTGATGTGCAGGTCACCCTCAGCGCTACAGGAGAGCCCGTTAACAATGCAACAGTTTCCTGGGATGGTAATGAGGTGCAGACCGATCCGTTTGGTTACGCTACGCTCACAGCTCCTTTCGAAGAGGCAGAAGAGGACTATGGACCGGTTGAGGCGATAAAGGTCTATAAACAAGAAGGGATAGAGAGGAGCGCTTACGGTGCCTCTGAGTATCCTGTTGTGGTTGTACCATACGATCTCACAGATCCGGGAGAGTTCTTAGCCTGGTATGGACATTTCGCTCTGACGGGAGAAGCTCAGGGGATGTATGAAGCAGCAGAGATCCTCGGCGAGTGGGGAGCTAACCTTGGCGAAGATGATGTTACCGTATGGAGCAATATCTTTGGTGGAGCCAAAGGAGGAAGCCTTGCAAAGTTCATAAGAGACTTCCCGCAGTTCATGGTCGACAGGGGAGCTGCTTTAGAAGCGACACAGAACATGCTCGATACGATATGGGCTCTCTTTACGCTCTTGCCTGCCTTTATGCTAGCATTACCGCAACTATTACAGACAGCACCGATGCGCATGCTCCAGTTCTGGCCTGTGCTATTCATAAATCTCGATAAAGTGCTTGATGGTATAAGTCAGCTCGTTATAGACCTTGGGGTATTCATGACCTCGCTCGCACCTTCGGTGCTTCTGCTGTTGCCAGATATCTTTAACAGACTGCCGAACATCGGACCCAGCGCTACGAACATAGTGCTCACGGCGTTAGAGCTCTTCGTGCAGATGATACCTGCGTTCTCGCAATATCTCCCTGCAATCATAGCAGCAATACCAGCGTTCTTCATACAGATGCTGCAAGCACTGTTCTACAACGGTCCTGCGATCTTTGATGTGGCTCTGAGCGAGTCGATAAATACGGTAGAGAACCTCTTCCGTTCATGGCCTCTATTCCCGGCAGGCATAGCAGCGGGCATACTTGCGGTAGCGCCGGCGCTCATGATGCTACCGTCCATGGCACCTCTGGTTCTGCTGGGCAGGACGGCGGTGAACACAGTGGGAGCTCTCGGTGACTGGATGCAGTCCATACGGGAAGCGCCTTCGGTGCTCCTTGATCCGATACTGCACGCATGTGGCACGAACCCTGCAACCCTCTTGGTGAGGTACATGCTGGTGGGTGGATATTGTATAGGCACTTCAATCCTCTTCGCGCCAGCCATAGCTATAGCACTCTTTGTGCTCGGGATGAGCCTTGTGCCGTTGTGGATATTGGCATCCTCTCTGGCGCTTGCACCCGTGGCAGCTCTGCTGATGTTCGTGCCCGTCTTGGGATGGGCTTGGGACATAATATGGGCTCTATGGATGGGCGTAAGTGTCTGTGCGTCATGGGCAGCTATGCTCCCTGATAAGGTCTTTGAACTTGTGGACACGATAGCCTGGAGGTTATCACAGATAGCTCAGATATTCGCTTACCCCTGTGTCTGGTTCTTTGACGGTCTTGAAGGGTTGCTGGACACAGAGCTTGCCCTGAGAATAAGAGACACATTCGTAACGCTGATACCACTGATCCTGAATATAGCTAGGGCAGCAGGCGAGGCAACAACAGAAGGCGCACAGAGTACAGCAAATGTCATTGCGCCTTTCATGGAAGCTCTGATAAGTGGGGCAGTACCGCTTTAAACCCCCTCTAGCCTCTTTTCTTTTTCCTTTTTTTTCTTTTTTGATTTTTTTTTGATTTTTTAGGTTTTTTGGTTTTTTCTCAGGTTTTTGTGCTCAGATCCTCAGATCTCTATAGTTAGATACCTGAATAAAATACCGCTCTTGATCAGAGCTTCTGGTTAAAAGCTACTCCTTCATCAATGCGCTCTTCAGGATCTCCTTTGTAAACTCCATCTGGATGCATGTCTCAACAGGAGGAACACAATCATAGACCTTGTATCTTCTATCCTTTTCTTGAGCCTATAGCGCTCTTTTTGCAATTGAGCAAAACTATAACAACCCATTCTCTATCTGCGGATGAATTAAGCACATCATGTCTGTCTATCTCTAAGATTTGTCAGAAAAACTCTGTTATTTTAACTCGAACCCTCATCTACAATAATCTATGATGCCAATTATAAT
>WOYO01000094.1:29527-32611 GCA_011620765.1 Thermoplasmata archaeon | reverse complement strand
AACACCACAAGAGCATAAATTCTTTTCTTACTCTGCTCATTCTCAAAAAGGTTACGATCTGCCACTCTTCGCTGGGGTTCTTCTGATAGGGCTGATCTCTGAGTTATTGCCTGAAGAAAATGAGGAGGGTTTTTTTATGACTGCGATTCACTTTCCTATCATACCATATGATGTTAAGATATTCCTGTGCCTGAGATCTGGCCATTGAACAAAAGCGTAGACGGTAATGTGATAAACTAATAAGGATACAATCGCATTATGCCCCATGGTTGAACTTGTTGAAACTGTTTTGAGAGATGCCCAGCAATCTTTGATAGCCACAAGGATGAAAACAGAGGATATGATCCCTGCTCTTGATGCTCTGAATTCCATAGGCTATAGAGCGCTAGAAGCATGGGGTGGTGCTACATTTGACTCATGCATGCGCTACCTCAACGAGGACCCATGGGAGAGGCTTAAAAAGCTCAGCGCAATAGACACACCGATACAGATGCTTGAAAGGGGGCAAAACATAGTTGGTTACAAAGCTTACGGTGACGACATTGTGAAAGAATTCATAAGGCTTGCGGTAAAGAATGGCTGCAAAATATTCAGGATATTTGATGCTTTAAACGACATAAGAAACATGGAGAGCTCAATAAAAGCTGTTAAAGAATATGGCGCTGAAGCCCAGGGAGCGCTATGTTATACGATAAGCCCTGCCCATAACATAGATTACTTCGTTGATGTGGCAAAGAAATTGAAGGGTTTGGGATGCGATACAATATGCATAAAGGATATGGCTGGTATTATAAGACCATCTTTAACATATGAGCTTGTTGAAAAAATAAAGGATGAGACAAAAATGAGGATCAACTTTCATACACATTCAACAAGCGGTATGGCTATAGCTAGCGCTCTGAAAGCAGCAGAGGCTGGAGCTGACTTCATAGATACAGCCATATCACCCTTTTCAGGGGGCACATCTCAGCCACCCACAGAAAGCCTCGTTGAGGCTTTGAGGGGTTATGCTGACAGAGATACTGGCTACGATATGAAGAAGCTTATAGAACTAAAGCGCTATTTCTCGAAGGTCCTGGAGAAGTATAAAGAGTACTACTCAGACAAATCACTGATGATAGATAGTGAGGTCTTTCTACATCAGATACCTGGTGGCATGCTCTCCAACCTTGTGATGCAGCTGAAGAATATGAAAAAGCTTGAGCTATATGAAAAGGTGCTGGAGGAGGTACCAGTAGTAAGGAAGGACCTCGGTTATCCACCACTTGTGACGCCAACAAGTCAGATTGTTGGTACGCAGGCTGTGATGAATGTTATCAATGGGGAGAGGTACAAGATGGTCATAAAGGAGGTAAAGGACTATGTCCGTGGCCTTTATGGAAAATCACCAGTAGAGATAAGCGATGAGTTTAAGGAGAAGATCCTGGGAAAGAACTGGAAGGATATGATTGTAAATGAAAGGCCAGGAGCTCTTATACCGCCAAAGCTGAAAGAAATAAGAGAGGAAGCGGAGAGCAAGGGGCTGGTGAAGAAGGAAGAGGATGTGATATCCTATGCTCTATATCCAGAAATAGCTGAGAGCTTTCTCAAAGGTGTTCCGATTTCACAGTCACAGAATAATAAGGATGAGGGCAAGAATAAAAAAGAGAACACCGCAAGGAGGTACAAAGCAACAGTGGATGGTAAGACATATGAAGTAGAGCTCCTTTAAAGTTTGATGAATAGCTTCCAGCAGCTTTTAGTCAGGTCAAAACAGCACAAAGATGAAGAAGAGAAGGATAGCTAAAACAGTGGCGATGGAAAATGCCAGGAATTTAGCTATCCTTAATTCTTATTATATTTATTAGAATAAATATTTTTCCTTGTAAAGTCTGCCCACATCCTTTCACCCATCCTTTTAACTATGACATCGCTCAACAAACTGCAACCTATCACCACGGGAGGAAGGAGGAATATTGCACCACCAAGCACACCGGCAACCTTCTTTTTTAATGCAGTCTTCTCCACATGAAGCTCTGTGTTTTCTCCGAGAAGGGCTCTGAGACCGTATTCAGTTATACAGACACTCCACTTTATGCCCTGAAGCAAGGGGGTTAAAGTTCCTGCAGCCTCTGTGCTCTTTTTTTTCAATGCCTGATAAAGATCATCACTATCCGCACCGTCAAATATCGTATATCCATTTCCCACCATCTCGATGTAATGGGAATCGCTCCCACCAACAAAAGATTTATTTGCTTCAGCACTCTCAGTCTGCGCTATCTTGTTTGAATAGCCATCTCTATGGTAAGCATTGAAGATCTCGATGCCATCTATGTCCAGAGAAAAAGCAAGGTCGCCCAGGCTGTTACATATAACGCTATATGGATGTGGGGCAACAGCAATGCCTCCCTGCTCATGTATTCTCTCTACCGTCTCTACAGCGCTCAATTGTGGCTTTATCTCCTCATTCAAGAATAAACCAATGAGCTCCCCATCAAGTGTGGTGATCTCCTCACCCACAACAACATTTTTTTTATTCCTTACCTTTAGAGCCCCCCTTATGGTGTTATGATCTGTTATGCATATGAGATCCAAGCCCTTTCTTTCAGATTCTCTGACAAGAGCTTCTGGCTCTGTTGCAGATTCTGGGTAATAAAAGCCAAGCACAGGAAAAACTCCCAAACCTGAGTACTTTGTATGCGTGTGAAGATCTGCACGGCCCATAGAATGAATGGGCTGCATGGATTAAATCATTTTGCTTCCTAATTATCAATAGTATTACGCTCTATCATATCTGATTATGAGAGATCGTATCAGGGCAAAGATTGCCATTGAAAAGAGTATAGATGCGGTTATCCCGAAGATGCCGAAAGAGACCAGAAAATTGCTGAAAGAGTGCATTAACATTGCAGCAAGGAGATAGGGCACAGGCAAGCCCTTTGATATGCCCGCGCCTGTAAAGCCAGAGGTTGCTGCATGCATCATGAAACCATCCAGTGTGCGTATAAAAACAATCAATGGCAGCAGAGAGATTTCAGCACTGGAAAAGTAGAGGAAATTTTCAAGACATGCAAAGCCTATGCCAGCAGATGCGCATTTTACTAT
>WOYO01000094.1:23390-29427 GCA_011620765.1 Thermoplasmata archaeon | reverse complement strand
AGAGGAAATTTTCAAGACATGCAAAGCCTATGCCAGCAGATGCGCATTTTACTATCCCATCCTCCAGCTCCTTTTCCTTTGAGCCGAAGAATATCAGAGGCTTTGTTACCTCCTCAACCACAGGAGCAACAAAGAGGGCTGTAAAATTGAAGGTAAGTGGTACGAAAAAACCTGAAAAAAGTTCAAGAAAAGCCGCGATAAACGCTGCCATGATCCCCCATAAGAATGCGCCTAATACGGTCCTCCACTTCTCTTTTCCATACTTCTCCGTATTTTTGAGTATTGTCAGGTATATAATAGCGGGTATGAGCGAAACAAGAGCTATGACTACAAGCATGAGCACAGGGGATATAAAAATAGCCAGATATAAATGTGCCGTAGGCAGTATTAGGTATAACAAATAGAAAGATTATAAAGGCATAGATCACAGAAAGATCAAAGACACCTGATAAAAAGCCTGGTAATCATATATTATATCCCTCTCACTATTACCTCTCCAACATAGCTCTCAGCTATATCTTTCATACGCATAATTTTATCCCTCTCATAAGGCCTTATCTTAAAGCGCTCATCCAGAACGTGCTCACCCTGAAACTGCTGGAGAGCCCATAGCTTTGCCCCCTCTATCTCTTTGCCTATGCTCTCTATTGATCTTTCATCAACGATGCCGGGCACAACGGTTGTGCGGAACTCATATTCCTTTAAAGCCCTTACCTTTTTTATACTATTTTTTATCCTCTCAGTATTAACCTTTACGCCAGCAGCTCTCTCATAGTGCTCCAGCGATGCCTTGACATCCATAGCAACATAGTCTACGGTAGAATAGTCAAAATCTGTAGAACCATTTGTATCCAGCTTTATCTCAAACCCTTTTCCCTTAAGGAAAGAGCAGAGCTCTTCTATGTCTTTATACATCGTTGGCTCACCCCCCGTTATCACAACCCCATCTATAAAATCTCCGTTCTCTTCGAAAAAGGATTGTATTGAAGAGAATGGATAGTCCGGCACATCGTTGAACACCAATGGATAGTTCTGACAGAAAGGGCATCTGAAGTTGCACCCTCCAATGAATATAACCGAGGCTACTTTTCCATCCCAGTCAAGGAAAGATGCTTCCCTGAATCCCTTTATGCCCTCAAACATGATTTTATTTCCATATAGGATGGCACCACACCCCTGTAGCTGAAGAGCTCTTCATCGTTCCCATCCACTATTATGATGCTTGGGGTGCTGAGCACCTCATGAAAGCTTGCCTCAGCAAGGCCATCAACACTCTCAACATCGTAATATGCTACGGAGAACCCTTCATTTTCCAGTTTTTTACACAGCTCCTTCGCCTGCGGGCATCTTGTGCAGCCATTCTTCCAGAATAGCTTTATCTCCTTTACCTCGTCCATGCTATTCCTCCTAAAAGTGTCCATAGTTTCTATACCTATCCTTAAGCTCCCCCAGCTTGCCCTTGTTCCATGAGTTCACCTTGGAGAAGAAGCCTGTAACCCTCGTTATGCCCTCTACATTCTCAGAGCCGCAGTAAGAGCATTTCTCGCTCAGTCCTCTCGAAACCTTTCCGCAATCCAGACAGGAGGTAAACTCTGGGCTAAAAGCTATCTGTGCATTCTGCGTGTTATAAAAGGATTTCTTCACAAAGCTGGCAAGACTCTCAGCACTTGGTTTAGATTCTCCCAACCACACATGCGAAAGGGCTCCAGCCTCTATCAGAGGATGGAAAAGCCCCTCTCCTTTTACCCTGGATATGGGATCCATGGGAGCGCTTACATTAAAGTAGGTCGAGTTTGTGTAATAGACCTCTCCGCGCTCCTTCGAGCCTTTTACAACACTGCTAGCCTGCAGAGGATAGTACTTGAGATCCAGCTTTGCAAGCCTGTATGCTGTGGACTCTGCGGGTGTTTGCTCAAGGACCATGCGCAGGTTATTCTCTTTACCTATGCGCTCAACCTCCTTCTTCATATAGGCTATCACCTTCAGACCGAACTTTAGAGCCTCTTTGCTCTCATGCATCTGATAACCCGTATGGTATTGAACCATCTCATTAAGACCGAGCATCCCGACAAGGAACGTGGCCCTGTGCATCCTGTAGTACTGCTCTCCATCCAGATCCATTGTTAAAAGAGCAAGCGGACCTGCCATTCCTGCAGAGAGCAACCCTGATATGAAGGCTTTCTTCTGCATATGCGCTCTGGCAACAAGCTCGAGAGCTGAAGAAAGCTCTCCAAAGAGTTTTGAATCGTCCCCATTAGCTCTATAGGCTATTCTTGGTAAGTTCACGGTGACATTCTGCATAGCTGAATATCTCATCTTCCATGGCTCTTTTGCGTCCGCAAGGTCTTTTTCGTCAAGATTGAATGAAAGTCTGCAGCACTCACTTATCTTTGCAGTTGAACCTCTATCAAATATGAAGTATGTGTTTCCCTTATCCGCAGCAACATCACATATAAGGTTCAAAAATTCCTCGTGCCCTTCTGTATTGAAGAACTTCTCTGTTATGTGCGTATCTGGCTTCGGGAAGAAGAAAGGCCTTCCCATAGCATCCCCTTCCCTGTACACTTCAAATAGCGCTTTAACAAACCTCTGGGACTCTTCAAGGTAGTCTGCATAGGTATTTCCAGTGAACTTACCCCCCGGCCCTATTGCAGGAACGTCCTCAAAGTGTTTTGGTATCTCCCAGTACAGATTTAAATCGCTGAATATAGATTGCCCGCCCCTGGCAACAGCCTGCTGGGCAAATTCAAAGATGAGTATCTGGGCAAGCTGCTTCATACGTGTATCATCAACACCCACAAGGTAGGGAGCCATAAAGACATTAAAAGCATCCCAGCCTATAGCCCCTGCAAATGTGCCCTGCAGAGCTGCAGAGAACTTTATTATCTGCTCTATAAGCACTTCAGGATGCTTTGCAGGTTTTGCTATAGATAGAGCACCTGGCAAATGGAGACCAAAGCGCTTTATATACTCGATGTTCTGCCCACTGCAGTAGGGTCTATCCACCATACCAAGATCGTGCAGATGCACATCACCCCTCATATGAGCATCAGCTACCTCCTGCGAAAAGACCTCTGTAAGTGCGTACTGCTTCTTTATAGACTCTGCTAATGTCAGGTTTGTGGCCTCAGGTCCATGCGGCACATTTGCGTTTTCTTTATTCTGGCTCAGTATTATGTTCTTAACATCATATAAGGGCACTCCGAGCCTTGAGTGCTGCTTTCTTATGTCCTCCAGTCCATATTCGAGAAGCTTTACATTTGTAAGTTCCCTTATAAGGGGAGCCGTAAGAACCTTTATGTTAAGTTCACCTATCAGTTTCTCTACCTCCTGAGAGATTATTCTTGCAGCATCTTTGCTTATTGTTGTCTCTCTAACGAGCGCCTCATATATCTTGTTCCTGTTCCATTCTCTGATTTCTTCATCGCTTGTCCTCACAAATAGCGCAAGGTCTGTAGCATCCCCATCTTTTTCTCCGTTTTTCTCCTTACCATATTCCAACATGTTTATCACCGTGTGCAAAACACAGATTTCTTTCCTTTTTATATCTCTCTTTCTTAACCCATTATGTTTCAAAACAGGTAACAAAACATTTAATATTTACCAACTTGTTTACCAATTGTGTTAAACAGTAATCTTTTCCTATCGATATCCAGAGCACTGCAGGACAACGAACTATCTATAAATGCGCTTCACAGAGCTCTGCAGGGAGAAGGATTCAAACTTCATAAGCTCGAGGTCAGAGGATATCTTAGAGCGCTGGAAGACTTTGGGCAGGTTGAAGAGAGAGCAGTTCCACCAGCAAAGGTATTCAGACTCAAACAGAAAAAAACAGAGAGCCTCTACGACATCATAGGAAAGCACATAAAAAGGGTGGCAGATGAAAAGGAAGAAGGAGAGCTTACAATAGATGTTATTGGGGTATTAATGAAGAGGCCGGTTTTTAGAGAAGAGCTGCGCAAATGTGGCGTAAACACTGTTCACATAAAGAGGGGGGGTAAAAAAGATGAGGAGTTGAGATCCATATTGAACAGAAATGGATATGGAATACCGGAGGGCGACATTTGCTATGAATGTGAGACACCATACAAGATCGCAGAGGTCCTCGGATCGATGATTGCGGACATGATGAACATAAAAGTGATAAGCACAAAAACGAAGCAGAAAAAACTTGATGAGGTGTGAAATGCGGTGTTTTATATCTATAGATTTTCCTCTGGAGGAAAAAGCTAAAAAGCTTATTGAGGAACTGAGCAGGATGAAGGGGGTAAAATGTGTAGCTACTCTGCACTTAACACTGAATTTTCTTGGTGAGATAGAGGATATTGAGCCAGCAAAAGAAGCAATGGATGCACTTGAATATAGAAGATTCAATGCTGAGTTGAGAGGTACTGGGGCTTTTCCAAACGAGGAAAATGCTAGAGTGATATGGCTCGGTGTAAAAGACGATGGCACCTCAGCATCCATCGCTGAAAAGCTATGCAGCGATTTAAAAAACTGCGATAAGCCATTTATGCCACATGTCACACTGGCAAGAGTGAAGCATGGAAATAATGATTGCAGGGAGTTTATAAAAGAACACAGGGACGAAACCATAGGAGTTTATGAAGTAAACAGCATATTTCTGAAAAAATCAACCCTGACCCCCGGGGGGCCCATATACGAGAATCTATATGAAGTCAAGCTCCATTGAAGAGATAAAGAAAGAAGCGCTGAAGCGCATAAAGCCGAAGGAAGAAGAAAGAAAAAGGATAGATAAACTGTGCGCTGAACTTTTGGACATCTTAAACGGAATCACAGAAGGGGAAGCGCTCCTGGCAGGATCTATTGCAAAGGACACATTCCTCTCTGGGGATAGAGACATAGACCTTTTCATAGTTTATGACAAAGAGATGAGCGAAAAGGAGATGAAAAAGGAGATAAGAACCATTGGTAGAAAGATTTTTGGTGAGATAGAAGAGAGATACGCACAGCACCCATATGTGCATGCCATCTATAAGGGGTTTGAGATAGATCTTGTGCCCGCTTTCAGATTTTCTGGAAGGGTAAAAAGCAGCGTCGATAGAACGCCGGAGCACACAAAATTTGTCCTGCAGCACACAGATGAAAAGAAGAGGGATGAGATAAGGATCTTAAAGCAATTTGCAAAGGGCATTGGCGTATACGGCGCAGAGGCAAGGGTGCAGGGCCTATCTGGCTATCTGTGCGAACTCTTCATAATAAGGTTTGGAGATTTTGAAGCATTTCTTGAAAAAGCGAAGAATCTTCAAGAGGTGATAAGCTTTAACGGATCATGGAAAAAAGAAAAAAGCGCCCTTGTCTTCATAGATCCTGTTGACAACGAAAGGAATGTTGCTGCAAGCCTGTCTCCTGAAAATCTGGAATTCATGAGATTAGCGACCAGAGAATTCCTGGAGCACCCAAGGATCACATTCTTCTTTCCAAATGAGCCTTCATCAGATGGAAAATATCCTGAAGATAGAATTTTTGCCGTAGACGTATCAGAAGCAATAGAACTTAAGATAGAGGATATATATTTCCCGCAGCTGAGAAAAACAGCCAATAGCATAGCTAAAGCGCTGGAGGAATTTGGTGTAGAGAAAACAGCCATATATTGCGAAAGAGGGAGAGCTATTCTCTTTTTTCTTCTGAAAAAGAAAAAACTGGATAGGATAAAAGAGCATGCAGGACCTCCACTGGCAATGGAGCAGAACGCAAAAGAGTTCATAAAAAAATGGGGGAAAGAGAGGTGCTATGTGAAGGATGGACGGCTATATGCAAGGATAGAGAGAGAAGCGGTAACCCCTGAGCAGGTTCTTCAGAGAGAGAAAATAGGGGTTGGAAAGTATATGAAAAGGGAGAAGATAAAGGCATTAGAAAATATCCCTGCAGAGACAAAAGTGTTTTTGATAAAACAGTTCTCCGGTAAAAAATCATGGGAGTTTTAAAGAGATCGCTGCGCATAGAGATCATAAGCAACAGGATTAAACTAATCCCATAGCCTCGGGTATGTGGATCTCTCCATGGCAACACTTTC
>WOYO01000094.1:16635-23290 GCA_011620765.1 Thermoplasmata archaeon | reverse complement strand
GATTAAACTAATCCCATAGCCTCGGGTATGTGGATCTCTCCATGGCAACACTTTCTATATCCACCGCTATCCCTTTCTCCTTTTCCCACATCGCATTAGCGTCCATCATCGCTCGTCCTATAGCAACGAGCTCCCCCTTGAGGCTGAAGACACAGACAACAGAGTCTTTAACGATGCGCTCATCTATCTGCAATATGCCCGGCAAAGCGAGATCTGCACCGTGACACAGAGCGCTTATGCTAGAATCTCTAACAACAATCTTTGGCAATCCAGAGAAACCATATTCTACAGGAAGCAATACGCTCTTGAGATCTTCCTTCTCATCCCTTACTGCATAAGCGTCCACAACATCCTGGAGTATGAAGCTATCTCTCTCATGAAAAACAGAGCTTCTGGTGCGTCTCAGCTGAACCATATTGGCCCCTGTACCCAGAGCTTTACCAATATCGACGCATAGTGTCCTTATGTATGTGCCGGGATCAACAACAGCCCTGAACAGCACATTCTTGCCATTCATCTCAAGGATCTCCAGCTCATGAACATTTCTCATTCTCTTCTGCTTCTTGACAGCGGAGCGAAGAGGGACTCTCTGCTCTATCTCTCCAACGAAGTCTGAAAAAACATTCCTTACCATATCCTCACTGGCATCCTTGTGAAGCCTCATCAGTGCTACATATTCCTTTGTTCCAAGAAGAAGGTAGCCCAGAAGCTTTGTAGCCCTATTCACACCTATGGGCAGAACTCCTGAAGCGTTGGGATCCAGGGTGCCAGAATGCCCTGTCCTCTTAACCTGGAGTATCTCTTTAACCCACATAGTTACCTGATGGCTTGTTGGCCCTGCAGGTTTATCCAAATTTATAAAGCTACAGTTAAGCAGCTCCTCAACGCTCCTGTCTTCAGGCTTCTTGCCATATCTTGGATCCGTGGTGGCTATCGCTTTGATCAGCATCTCATCACTCCACCTTTATCACCGAAATAAGAATATCACAGCACTCCTCAGCACTGAGCCATGAATTGTTTATTATTATATCGTATATGCTGGCGTCTCTGATATCAATCCCGTAATACGTTTTATATCTCACAGCTTCGCTGTTCTCTCTGTGCCTTAGCAGATCCTTAACCTCCTCTGCACTCTTTGCTTCTCTCTTGGCTATGCGCTCTGCCCTGACCTCAAAAGGGGCTGTTATCCATACCTTTAGCTCTGACCCAGGCATAGAATTTCTTTCCATTAGCCAGCAGGAGAGCCTTGAATCCATTATCACATCTGTGCTCTTAAGGATCTCTATCTGTCTTTTGTCTATAAGCTCATCTATGCCTCTATCCTCCTCCGCAATAGAGCTCAGCTCATTCAGAGATAGGCCCTTCTCCTTCGCTATCTCCCTGAAAAGCATGCCCATAGAGTAAAGCTTCATGCCGGTCCTCTCACTCAAAAGCTTTGCAACAGTTGTTTTGCCACTTCCCGGGGGGCCACTTATGCCTATCCTATTCAGCATTTTCTCTCTTGTGATCTCTGTTCAGCCTCATGAGCTGCAGTCCCTTACGCAGAACGTGCCCTAAAGGAAAGGTTATTAACATATAGAACCAGACATAATTTGGAAAGAAAAAGCTTGTAGCCAGGAGATCAAATGAACCCCATGGCGCATTAACAACCGTCTCTATGCTACCATTTTGCAGGAAATACAAAAGCCAGAAAAATATGAGCATAGCAACAAAGAGAGTAAAAGGCATAAGCTTCATCTGCCTTGACGACTGTGACATGGAAAGAGCCATCACATCCTGTTGATGCTTTCTAAGCTCATTCATTCGCTTTGCATTCTTCTCCATCTGAGCCTTTCTCATCTCCTGCTGGAATACTCTGCTCACCTGCTGCGCTTTTGCCTGCTCCCTCCAGTCCGTTGTGATATGGGCAACTATTGTGTTAAATGCAACTAAAAGAATGCCCCCGAAGAATATAGTGAGCAGGGGATACTCCCCATTGAAGCCTATGAGAGGATAGAGCACATAGTTCATATACTCACCTATCATGGTGGTGAAAGGAAGCATTACGAACATCAGCACCATAACGAGGAGCATATAAAGCATCGGGCTCATCGGTGACTTTTTATTGTTATCTTCAGCCATTTCAGCCCTCCATGATCTCTTTTATCCTCTGTGCGCATTCATCAGCCTTTCCTTCTTCATTCTTAACTATGCTGAGCACAGCCCCTTTCATCTGGGCAAGAGCTATGGCAAAGTCTCTATTAACCAGCTGATGCTCCCCTATACCCTCAAGCTCTCCATCTCTACTTCTGCTCATGTCTTTAGCTCTCCTCTCCACAATATTAAGCTCATCTGCCTCAACCACTATTATATTTTCAATCTCTATGCGCTCAGCAACCCAGGGCGGTATGCCCGGAAGATAGCCTTTCCCTGTCTTTATGGAATAGTGTGTATCAACAAGCACCCTTCCCATAGAACTTATCCTCTCTGCGGCTTTCTTCTGTAGATCTTTTTGTTTTTCTATGGGCAAGTTTCTTATTCTATCCCTATCGTTGAGACCGCTGAGCTCAAGCATTACTGTACCAAAGTTAACCACCTTCAGACCAGTCTTCTCAAGCACAGTTGTCTTTCCCACACCGGGGATACCTCCTATTATCGCTACCATTCCATCTCTCACTCCTGGAAGAATCTTCTTATCAGAGGATGCATCTCAACGAGCTGCTCTCTGGCCATCTGCTCATAGAATCCTATGAGTATGCCCGCAGTCAGGAGAACACCCATACCGCTCGCATGTCCAACAGTGCCTATCATATCGGCGCCCACAGCAAGAACGCCCACAATAAAGCCTCCTATTATCGTTATCTGTGGTATGTATCTTTCAAGGACCTTTTCAAGGATCTTAGGGTCTCTTCTAAACCCGGGGATCTGGAGGTCGCTACTCATTATCTGCTTCGCAACATCCTTCGGCCCCATGTTTGTTGTCTCTATCCAGAACACAGCAAACAGAACACACCCACCAATCATAACAGCTGCATAGATGACAAGCTTCAGTATGATCTCCCATGGAAGGTGATATGATACCAGGGCCCCGTAGAAAACAGGGTTTATGAGTGGGAAGAACCATGAGCCCAGACCGCTTGGAGTGTTCAGGTACCACGCCAGCCCGCCAACAGGACTGCTCTCAACAAACGCGCCTATGTATGGATTGTGCCCTATGAGCGGTATATTCCTAGCCCACAGAAGCATGGCTATCATGTTGACATTTGCCAGAACTGCCTGAACCAGTATAACCGGTATATTGCTTGCATACATCAGCTTTATAGGATACCTTCCCCTCGCACCTCTAACCCTGCCGTGAGATATCGGGAGCTCAACCCTTGTGGACTCAAAGAAAACAACTATCAAAAACACCGCTATAGTTCCTATCATTGCTATGAGAGTGTTTGGATTTCCCCCTGGCCTTATAAAGAATACCTGCTCAAAAGTTTCGCGTATGCCAACAAGTCCATAGTTCTGAAAATCATAAACAAGCCCCGGTATGAGCCCGCTAGGAGGATTCTGCATGCTCAGTGGATTTGCAGCATTCATGGGCAGCCAGTTTATGGTCCCTGTTATTATCTGCACGCTCACATTTGCAGCTATGAAGAGAGATATGCCAGAGCCTATGCCCCACTTGCTGACCACCTCATCCATGAGCATGATCAGGTAAGCACCAAACCCTAGCTGAAGGGCTATTATTGCTATACCCCCCCAGTGCCCTACCATCGACTCCAGGGATGAAGAGGGGGGCATAGAGCCACCGATGGTGAAGATGACCGCTTCAAATATTATCATCAATATGCCAAAAAACTTCTGGGATCCCTGATAAAGTGCCTGATCTTCCTCGTCAGTCAGATCAAGGTTTATGATCCTTGCCCCGACAAAAAGCTGCATTATAATAGATGCTGTGACTATAGGCCCTATTCCTAGGTGCATGAGGGAACCCTGATTACCGGCCATTATTGTCCGAAAAGATGAAAAGAGGTCTGTAGCACGGGGGCTTAGCCCGTAGATAGGAACGTAACAGAGAAATAGATAAATAACAACAATTAATCCTACCCATACCATCTTTCGCGAGAAAGGAACATGTTCCTCGGGCTCTTTTACAGATGGCAGGTATTTCAGGGCTGGTTTTATAGCATAAAGTCTGCTTTTCTCAGCCATTTAAGACCTTCCCTCCGGCAGACTCTATCTTTTCCTTAGCCTTTTCAGAGAACTCATCAATAACAACAGTAAAAGGCTTTTCTACATTTCCATTGCCCAGAAGTTTGTTGTATCCATCCTTCTTTAAGTCTATTGTCTCTGAGTCTGGATAGAATCTACCCAGCTCACCCACATTTATAACCTTCTTCTCCTCTCTTGTCCTGCTCTTAAAACCTTTTCTGCCGTAGGCATAAGGGGCATACTTGACCATATAGATATACTTGTGCTTGTGAAGGCCAGCTTTTCCTCTCCCGCCTTTGCTTCCCCCGCCTCTAGCTCCCTTCTTACCTTTGCCAAAGGTTCCTGAGCCTCTCATCTTCTTTGTTTTATCGCGCATCTATATCATCCTCCTTATAAGCTCATCCATATTATCTCTCTTCCCTAAAGATCCTCCTTCAACAAAGCTTCTCTTTGTGCCTTCATATCCCTTCCGCGGTGGGCTTAGCCTGAAAACAGGTTTTATATCCTCAAGTTTAGCACCATCCTCAAGTGCTCTGGCAAGGGAGAGAAAATCCTCAAAACCATGCTCTTTCAAAAACTCCTGCGTTATTGGTCTGTTCCCTGCAAGCTTCCCTCTCTTCTCTATGAGCTCTGCAATAGTTTCTGTGCTTACAGGCCCCCATGTGACATAGTCCTTGACCTTGTGAAGAGCTAGAGTGTTGTTCGTTATTATGCAATGGTTTACTCTTGTGAGGTGAAGCATTCTTAGCGCTTCTTTTACATCCTCTCTAAGCCCTATCCTTCCTCTCACTCTGACAACGCAGATCATATCACACCTCTGGTACCAACTATCTGCTTAAGAGCATTGAATGTAGCATAGCTCATATTAACCTTTGTTCTTGTTTCTCCGCTTGTGAAGGTCCAGGCATCCTTTATTCCCGCAAGAACAAGAACCCTCTTTGCTGTATCGTTTGCAACAATCCCAAGACCCCTCGGCGCCGGCATGATGGTTATCTCTGCAGAACCACTTTTACCTGTCACGCTAAACGGGACAGAATGCCCCCTCCCACAACCACACTGCCAGGAACCGCAGCCTCTCTCTATGTGCATTATATTGAGCTTTGCTCTTCCAACACCTTTTCTTATAGCGCTTCCAACCTCCTTTGCATGAGCTCTCCCTATGCCTATATATCCATTTCCAGTTCCTACGAGGGCTGTGACTGCAAAGCGGGTTCTTCTACCACTATCGCTCATGCGCTGAACCATGTTTATCTCCAGTATGTCCTCTTTCAGCTCTCCAAGCAAAGCATCAACGATCTCTGGCTCCTTTATCTCTATGTTCTTCTCAATGATCTCATCTATTGACTTAATCTTCCCTTCTTTAACCAGCCGTCCGATTCTTGTCTTTGGAACCCAGCCTTTTATGATCTCCTCTGCTATCTCAGGTTCCACCTCAGGTTCAATTTCTGGTTCCATCTCTTCCTCTTTATCCTCTGCATGATCGTCTGCCATCACTCACCTCCCTGGATAGAGCCCAAAACGTCGTTAAAGAGATCCTCTATTCCTATGTGTTTTCCTCTTATCCTGTCCTCATCACACTCTAAGCTGAATGGCATTTCAACCCCGCTATCTATGACTCCCTTTATGCAACACCTTAGCCTCTCATTGCCTCTCGGATCCACAAAACCAGCATCAACAATGGCTTCATCAATGCCTAAAGCTTTAGCTTTCTTGCCAGCTAAATAACCTGTGAGATAGGCGGCAGGGACGCTTGCGGCATTTCTTGTCCATCCAGGTAGTTCCTTGCTCGTCGCGCCAGTTAAAATATGGTCCCCCAGCGCTCTGTATTCAACAAATTGAACTACAGCATGCCTTGAGGTCAACCTTATGACGCATCTCGGCCTCTCAGAGGCTAAAAGCTTCATTCTTCTTCTGTAATCGGTCCTTCCTTCCCTTCTTCTCTTAAGCACCATCTTTTCTCCCCTCCTCATCCTTGAGATCAATACCTGCCATACGCAGGTGTGTCTTCAGATGAGATACACTTCTAAAGGACCCACCGCTCGCTCTTCTATAGAAAAGCCTGTAGGTCTTTCTATCTATAATACCGCCATCTCTAAGCTCCCGTAGATATCTGCGTATTGCCCTTATTCTTGAAATCCATGAAGCTTTTCTAGCGTATCTTGCGTTCTTACTTCCTTTTCTGCTTCCATAACCCTTTCTTTTCCCTTTACCTTTTTGCTTTTCGATAGCTCTTGCCCTTGCCCTTGAGGTCCCTTTTACGCTTCTCTTTTCTATAAGCCCTCTATCTATGAGCTTTTTTATGTCCTCTCTTGTAACGGCTGTTGCGACCTCTTCTGTGCGGTCAGGATCAATCCAGACCCTTGACTCCCCACATTTCAGGATCTCGGAGGCCATCCTTCTGTGGTTTCTCAACTCTGTCATTCTGCATCCTCCTTCTCTGCTTCTTGAGGCTCCTCTTCAGGTTCTGTGATCT
>WOYO01000094.1:0-16535 GCA_011620765.1 Thermoplasmata archaeon | reverse complement strand
TGTGATCTTCTCTTCAGGTTCTGTGATCTTCTCTTCAGGTTCTGTGATCTTCTCTCGGGGCTCAACTCCCCCTGCATTAAGAACCTTTATGCCCTTTTCCTTAGCAAT
Source organism: Thermoplasmata archaeon (assembly GCA_011620765.1). Taxonomy (GTDB): domain Archaea; phylum Thermoplasmatota; class UBA186; order UBA287; family UBA287; genus UBA287. The sequence continues at coordinate 16,427 of WOYO01000094.1, read as the reverse complement.
TTTTACAATCTCCAACCTTTTCCTGTTTCCTACACTGCTCTTTATACGTGCTACCTCCATCCTCGGGTCTATATCCTCGAGCTCCTTTGGGTTGCTCACAAGGACCTCTCTTAACCCGCATGGATGCAAACCTCTTTCTGCTCTCTTTTTTCTATAGCCTATGGACACAACATCCTGCCTGTATCCTTTATGCTCTCTCATCTTTGAGTGATGCCCCTTCGGTCTCCTCCATGAAGTGCCAAGGCGCTTGTATCTGAACCATTCCTGACGTTTGAATCTATTGCTCATCTATATCCTCCTTACAAGATATACTCCATCCTGAAATACTCTCCTGTCTTTTCTCTTTATCTTTGTAGCTCTCTCTATGTTTGCTGCAGTCTGACCAACCTTCTCTTTGTCAATACCCTTAACGGTTATCTCTTCCTTTGAGATGTCAACCCTGACACCTTCGCATATGGAGGCATTCCTTGGGCTACGTTCACCAAGGAAATTTGATATTACCACCTTGTCCCCCTTTACCTCAATCTTCACAGGAAAGTGGGCATAAACAACCCTGAGCTTATACTCAAAACCCTCATTCAATCCTTTTATCATGTTTTTAAGATGTGAAGCGTATGTGCCGACAAGTGCTACAGCTTCCTTTTTGTCTATAGCAGGCCGGAAAATGACCCGGTTTCCTTCTTTTACGATGTCAACATAGCCTTTTCTAAACTCTTTAGAGATCTCTCCATTTTTTCCTTTAACATGAATAACAGAGCTGTCTACTCTCACCTCTGTTCCTTCCGGGATCTCGACTATCCTTTCTATACCTGTATCCTTACCTGTATTACTCATTTTCCACCTCAATAGATGTATGCAAGAAGCTTGCCCCCTACATGTTTCTTTTTTGCGTCTTCATTGGTCATTATTCCCTCAACAGTTGTCAGTATCAGCCTACCAAAGTTTTTTGCAGGTAGATACCTGGCTTCAAAGTTCTCTATCTGATCAGCTTTGACCGAAAACCTTGGACTGATAACACCACAATTGTTTATCCTGCCGTTAAGCTTCACAACCATAATGCCGCCCCTGTGATCATCCAGTATCTCAAAGTCCTTCACATAACCACAATTTTTTATAACCTGGGTAACGCTGAAAAGAAGCTTTGATGTTGGCTTTATAATAACCTCTTCTTTCCCTGCAAGCTGCGCGTTTTTCATCTCAACCAGAGCCTTTGTTAGCGGGTTCATCCAATCACCTCTCTCTTCATCCTCATCATAGTCTTCACTTCCATTTCATCACCAGTATTTCCTGAATCCCACGTCCATGGCTATCTCTCTGAAGCACTGTCTGCATAGATGCATCCCGTATCTGCGCACGATTCCTCTCTTCCTGCCGCACCTTACACAGCCTTCCACTCTGCCGTATTCCTTCTGTCTAGTCTTCACCTTCATTCAACCACCTCTATACCAAGGCCTTTCGCAAATGCTATAGATTCTTCGCGCTTTACTCTATGCCTTTCAGGTATCCTCCTGTTTCTCACCTTTCTTCTCTCAACCCTGTAACCCATTCTCTCCAGAGCAACGTTTACGTCCATGCCAAACATTCCTAGCTCAGGATTGTATCTTATGCTCTCAAGATCTGTGTACTCCGCAATGCCGAAAGAGAAATTACCCATGCGATCGAAGTTTCTAGCCCTGAGAGTGTTGTTTTTAGCTCTTATAGCCCTTTGAAGAAAGTCATGTGCATCTTTACCCCTCAAGGTGACCTTACATCCCATAGGCATTCCTTTCCTTATACCGAAGTCCCTGTTTGTGCTCTTAGCATAAGATCTAGCTGGCTTTTTGCCTGTCAAAAATCCTAGCAATTGCTCAGCTTTTGCCAGTCTCTCACCAGCCTCACCGACGCTTATCGAGACAGTAACCTTTGCCAGCCTTGGCTTCATATTTTCTTTGATCTCTTCAGACATAGCTCTCTCCTCCCAGAACAAAAACAAGTTTAGTGGGCACCTCAAATCCATCAAAAGCCACTTTTCCGGGCTGGATTCTTACCACCTTTGCTGTCTTTCCCATGTGCTTGCCTTTAGTTATTAAGCAGGTATTGCCCTCCTTTAGCTCGTATGATTCAAGGATCTCCTGCTCGGGAACCTTTATCTTCAGCGTCGTTCCGGTTGCATACTTCTTTTCGTCCATAAGCATACTCCTTCCATCATGTGTTGAGTACTGAAACTTGCCACCCTTAACGCTTCTTATGTTGTTGATGCGAACGAGCTTTGTTTGCGCACTATCTGCGTCTATCTTCGTAGCTCTCAGACCATCATGGCCAAGGGTTATTCTATAGTGCTCATCACCAATGCCCACCGAAGCCATCAAGCCCAGGGGATAGGAGGGATCTGTTTCTGCCTTTCCATCCACCATGACGCTTCTGCAGATTCTTTTTGCCTCCTTAGCATTATCGCAGAGCTTAACATAATCTCTAAGGAAAAGGGTCAAGGGTATGCAAGCCTCTCTCGGATATGGCCCCGGGCTCGGGGCAACAGCCCATTTATAGTGCTTTCTTGCCATCTTCCATCCTTTTGGTGCGGACATTCTCTTGATGTGCATTCTACTCACCTCCCATTTTTCTCCTTCTCCAGCTATCGCCCATATCCAGTTTTGTTATTTTAACGTTCGAGGGATCTATAGGAAAAGAAACAGCTGTACCATCGGTCTTTTTTACCGTTATACCCTCTATTACGATTTTTTCATCCTTTACTTCGCTAACCTTACCGCTCTGCCCTTTAAATATTCCTCTAACGACCTCAACAGTATCACCTGTCCTAACCCCAAAGGTTCTTTTATGATACTGCTCCCTCAGCTTTCTATCAAGATTCACTCTCATATTATCACCGTGCTTGCAGCCGCAACTGTTGGCCATCTGTCTGCAGCCTCTCTGGCCACAGGGCCCTTTATTGTTGTTCCTCTGATCTCTCCTTTATTGTTTGTGAGAACAACCGCATTTGATTCAAATGAAACTACGATCCCATCCGGTCTCCTGTAAGGCCTCTTTTGCCTCACTATGATAGCATTGGCAACCTCTTTCTTAAGCTCAGGCCTGCCTTTTTTAACCGAGACAACAACAAGATCTCCAACGCCTCCTGAGGCGTACCTTCTGTGTGTGCCATGATAGCCTATGACCTCTATTATCTGAACCATCCTTGCTCCGCTGTTGTCTATGCACTGAACCACAGTGCCTCTTGATAGTCCCCTGGTGATCCTCGCAGCAACACCCTTCATTCCATCACCTCCACAACGACGAAAGCAACGGTCTTTGAGAGAGGTCTGCATTCTGCTATCTTTACCCTGTCACCGACCTTCGCGTTTATGCATGGTGGGTTGTGTGCAGGTATCCTAGATCTTCTTTTTTCAAACCTCTCATACTTTCTTAAGTAGAATAGCCTGTCCCGCTCCACGACCACAGTTCTATCCATCTTATCACTCACCACCTTACCCTCAAGGATCTTACCCCTGACCCTGAGATGCCCATGATATGGGCACAATTCATCATCACACTTTTCTCTTGTATTCGACCCAATTCCTATGTTCTCTGGCATTTTATATTCCTCCTCTCTCCTCTTTATTTCTTACAGCTTTAATCAGCACATCTCGCTTACTAACATGCTTGCGATCATACACTCTTTCCCACAACCTTTTTCTTATATTCTTACCCTCTATGACTCTATCTTTGATACGTATAACAGAAACCTCTTTTGGTAATATTATCTCCTTTTTCTCTCTCTTCAGAGTGAGCATATTTTTCGTTTCGTCTATTATTCTGCCCTCAAAAGAAATACCAAAAGCATCAACCACTGCATCCTCTCCAATGATCATTTTTCAATACCCTCTTCCATTTTGACATCATACCCTTTTGATACCAGGAATTTTTTCGCTTTTTCTGCCTGTTCACCCTGCAACTCTATCGCATTGTTCTTCAACGTTCCCCCGCAGGCGCATACAGATTTAAGCTCTTTCGTGAGAGCCTGCAGATCTATGTGCTTGCTGGTAAAGCCAGATATAACCGTCACAGGCTTGCCATATTTGCGCTTTGTCCTGGTTATTGTCAGCTTCTGCTGCTCCTTTGCTATCTCTCCACATATGCATAGCTCTTTTGGCAGTCCGCAGATAGGGCAGATCTCGCTCATCTCTGTTTTACCTCTCTCTCTACAGAGAGTATTCTTGCTATGCTCTTCCTCAACTCTCTTATGCGCATCGTGTTGCTTGTTGTCCCACCCATCGCAACAACCCCGCGCTCACGTAGCAGCTCCATTCTCATATCTTCCAGGGTTTTAGCTCTCTCCTCATCACTCATCGATCTTATCTCCTTTGCTTTCATTTATCACTTGCCTCCTGATTCTCTTTATCTTTAGCCTCTGCCTCCTTCTTCCTTGGCCTCCTCTCCCTTTTCTCTTTCTTGACGGTCTTTTTTTCTTCCTCTTTCGTCTGCGCTTCCACTTTTATTTCTTCCTTTTCTTCTTTGATCGTTTCTTCTGTGATCCTTATGGGCTCGGATGGTTCCACAGCTCCTTTTTCCATGATCTTTACAGTAACCCCTATGGTGCCTGGCTTTGTATAAGCGACGGCATACCCTTTCTTCACCCATTTCTCTGCGAAATCACCACAGTACTTTATATGCCCGCTGGTGAACTTCTCTGTTCTATGCCTATCGCCAGTAAGCTTCCCCGCAAAAACTATCTGACAACCCGGCGCACCAGCACGCATTATGTCCCTGATAAAGTTATGACCAAGACGCCTGAAATGCCACCCCCTCTCAATCAGGTTTGCCATTTTGCTGGCAACGATCATGGGATTAAGATTCGGATCCTTCTCTTCAACAACCTCGATTATCGGATTTTCTATATCGAACTTTGACTTCAGATCATTTGTCAAAGAGGATATTAGCTGTCCTCCTCTACCTATCACAAGGCCCGGCCTTTCAACCACAAGCACAATCCTTGTGCCAATAAGCGTTCTCTGTATCTCTGCGCCACCAAAACCTGCTCTTCTAACCCTATCCCTTAAATACTCGAGCAAAAGTTCTTTTTTTATGTTCTCATTGACCAGCTTTTCTTCAATCATTCCGTTTCCTCCACTACGATCTCTACATCTGAAGTTCTCTCGCTGTGCTCCCCGCTTCTGCCCTGTGCCTTTGGCATATAGCGCTTTATCTTCCTTCCAGGATAGGCTGAGGCATGCTTTATCCTCAGCTTTTCACTATCCAGTCCCTTAAACTCCGCATTTGCTACTGCCTCTCTCAGCAGCTCAAGCACCTTCCGGGATGCGTTAACAGGATATCTCCCACAGCCTATGCCTTTTCTGTGAGCCTTTTTATATTTTGTATAACGCACAGGCCTTTTTAGGGCTATGACCTCCTCAAGATACTTTTCAGCATTAGGAGTGCTCATCCCTACTATCTCCTTACAAACCTCTCTGGAGTGCTTCGGGCTTATGTGCAGGTCTCTGCCGTAAACGGAAGCGCACTTTTCTTGATCAAACTCTATGCTGTACTTCATGCTATCACTTCAATGGCAGGAACTTCGAACTCCTTGTTGCCCCAACTCCTGGGCCTCCATGCTTTATGAACCTTCTGGTAAGAGCAAACTCACCCAGATAATGGCCAACCATCTCCGGAGCTATTGAAAGCTGAACAAAATCCTTTCCGTTGTGCACTGCAACTTTCTTCCCCACGAAATCTGGCAGGATTATCATATCCCTCTGGTGGGTTCTGATCACTTTATTCCCATCGCTCGCCCTTATCTTCTGCCATAGTTTCATCTGATCCTCTGTCAAACCTCTCTTAAAGGTCCTTCTTGCCCTTGCCGGAAGGATATCCATGTACTCTTCAGGATCAATTCCAACAAGCTCTTCTACTCCTTTTCCCCTTATCTTGAATTCTTTCTTTTTCCTCATCTCTGGCCTTGACATCACATCACCTCTTACCTGTACGTTTAGCAGCTATACTCCCAATCTTTCTTCCTGGAGACGCATTACGCCCTGGGGTCTTTGGCTTACCCGGGTGCTGGTGAGCACCTCCTCCGAAGGGGTGATCAACAGGATTCTTTGCAACGCCCCTGACCTTCGGAAAGACCTTTGGTTTATTCTTTATAACTTTTCTCTTTTTACCTGCTTTAAGAACGGGCTTTTCCTTTCTACCACCGCCGGCCGCTATCCCTGTTGTGGCCCTGCAATCAACACTAACCTGCTTGAATTTTCCAGAAGGGAGCTTTATCGTTACGCTGCGCTCACCCTTGCCCACAAGAAGTGCATAGGTGCCAGCGCTCCTTATGAGCTTGCCTCCATCGAGAGGATTGACCTCAATGTTAAAGACCGCAGAACCTTCAGGCACATCTCTAAGCTTCAGAACAGAATAGCGTGATATCTCTCCTACAATAAATTCGTCACCAACACCTATGCCCTCAGGAGCTATGAATTCATATATGCCCTCAGGAAACTCTACACGGGCTAATGGAGCTGTTCTTGCAGGGTCATTTATTAGTTCCCTGACAATACCTTTGCCCTCAATAGCGGGGTATCTAACATCAGCAACATACCTGTGGCTAGGTGCTCTGTAGACACTTCCTTTCCCTCTCCTCTGTACTATCAGTCTCTTACCCATTATATCACTCCTATCCTTGTGGCGATATCGCTCGCAGAATACTCCGGAGCAAGCTTTACTGTGGCTATCTTACCTTTCTTACCTATCTTCACTGTTATCTTCTCCACCTTTACCTCAAGAAGTTTCTCTACTTCCTCAACAATCTCTGTTTTATTTGCATCCTTTGCCACCAAAAACTGAAGGCTGTTCTCTTTATCGATCAACGCAAATGTTTTCTCTGTTGCATAGGGACTTATGATCTTCATTTCTCCAGCCCCCTCAGCTCTTCAATAGCGCTCTCTGTGTACACTGTTAACCTGCCGCTGACACCCCCTGGGGCAACATCAGAGATCTTAAGATCTTTCGGTGCTCTGATGTCTATGCCTGTGAGGTTCTTAGCACCCTTTGGTGCCTTGGAAGAAACTATGAGTATAGACTTTGGTACCCTGTAACCATCATTTCTCTTTTTCCTGCCTTCAAATGCTCTCAGAACATCATCGTAAATGCCCAGGGCAAGCAGAGTTTTTGTCACATCTTTTGTCTTATCCAGACTTTCAAAAGCATCTTCAACAACCAGTGGGAAAGAGATCCTATCATCAAACCTGTGACCTCTGAGAGATATTAGCTCAGGCTTGGCTGTAGCTGCCAGAGCAGAATAGAGAGCTTTCCTGTACTCCTTTCTGTTTATCTTGAGTGCCCAGTTCTTCTCAACATTCGGTGGGTGAGCTCTTCTTCCCCCAACCGCCTGGGGGGCAAATGCTGCTCTTGAGCTACCTGTGAGCCTCGGTATCCTTGAAACACCCCTGCCAACACCCCATGAAGCAACAGCATGCCTCTTTCCTGCTCCTTTGTAAGCGCCGTATGGCTTTCTTTCCCTGCTCCTCTCAGCAACAAACGCCCTGTTTATAAGGTCTTTTCTCACGGGAACGGAAAAGAAAGAGGGCATCTCTATCTCCTTCAACATCTCCCCTTCAATAGAGAGCACAGAGGTTTTCATCTTCCTACCCCCTGTTTTGATGCCAGAGAAACATAGGTGAGCGCAGGTTTCTCCACCTCAACCCTTGCAAGGTATCTCACGCTATCCCTGAGCCTTATAAGTCTTTTCGCTGGTCCAGGAACGCTGCCATGGATAAGCACGTAACTGTTTCTGACCAGACCGTAATTAACGAAGCCACCAGCAGGATTTATATCCTCAGCTTTATCGCCCACCAGCAGTAACCTCTTGTTATACTCTGTCCTCTGATGATATCCCATCTGCCCTGCCTGTGGCACAGTGCTTCTTATGAAACTGGGGTTCTTTGGGCCCTGCGTCCCGATCATTCTTCTGTGCTTTGAGTTTTTGTGTGATAGAAGCTTCACATGCCAGCGCTTTACGTGCCCCTGAAAACCTTTGCCCTTTGTCACACCTATAACATCAAGCATCTGGCCATCTTTAGCATAATCTTTTATCGTTATCTCCTTGCCTACCAGAGATTCTGCATAGGCTATTCTCTGCTCGACTTCCCCGCCCCCTATGCGTATCTCCATTGTTTCGGGTATCTTCTTTGGAATGCCTGTTATCAGATCTGGCTGTGTTTGCGCAACAACCCTGACCTCGCAAACGTCGCTCTTATCCTCCTCCTTGCTGACAGCCTTTAAACCGTAGGGATCTGAGGAATAGTATTTAACGCCAACAACCCTCATTGGCGGGGTCTCTATAACCGTAACAGGCACCATAACCTCCTGCCCAGAGGTGGTGCTTGTTGGTCTGTAATCAACCAGCAGAACGTGGGTCATTCCAACCTTGTAGCCTGCAAAGCCCTGAAGCTTTGGAGTGCTACCATCCGCTGCCCATGCTTTTACATGCGGGATTTCGCTTCTGGCCCTCTTTCTGGGAGAGTAGCCATGGGATCCTCTTTTTGGATGATGTGGTGTTGCCATTGTATCGCTCCTTTTCTTTTCTTTGCTTCTTAACTGAACTTTTTTCAGCTCATCTTCTTAGCTCAGCCGTAATGCGTAAATGGGATGCTTCAAGCAGAGCCCGGTGCATTTGGCAGAGCAGAGCAAAGGAAAATTGTGTTTGTTCTATTTAAATGTCTCTTTTTTCTGCTGTGTCGAACAATTTAATAGATTTACCTCATGACAATGGTCCAAAGCTTATCCATCTCAATTAATCCTTGTGAGCACGTCATAAAAAGATCCTCTGTTGTTTCATGCACTGCTCCCTTAATACCTGTAGCTCTTATCTCTTCTCCAGCTCTCCAATATTCCTCATCAGTTATTTTCAGCAGTTGATCTGTCTTTACATCAACTGTTGCTCTTTGATCCATTCCTTCCTGACAATGGCAACAATAGTATTCTCAACTTAAAGATTATGGCATATCTGACAACAGCAATAAATAAAATACATGTATGTGTAGAAACGATACAGTATCATGGATGACATAATAGATATCGCTCTATCAGAGGATCTGCGCTCTGGTGACATAACGACAGACTCTCTCATACCCCCAGGGATCCTGGGAAAGGGGAACCTGCTGGTAAAGGAGGGGGGGGTTCTTGCAGGTATAGAGGTGGCTTCAGAGGTCTTTCACAGGGTAGAGTCCTCGCTAGACTTCCATGAGATCATTCATGACGGCTCAAATGTGAAGCCTGGGGATATTATAGCAACGATCTCCGGCCCTGTTTCAGGTATTCTGAAGGCTGAGCGGACAGCTCTGAACTTCCTGCAGCACATGAGCGGCATAGCGACCATGACGGCGCGGTATGTCGAAGAGGCCTCAGGGTTCAAAGCCCGCATTCTGGACACAAGAAAAACGATACCGGGCATGAGGGCCCTAGAGAAATACGCTGTGAGAGCTGGAGGAGGAAAGAATCACAGACAGAGCCTCGGGGATATGGTTCTGATAAAGGATAATCATCTTGCGGTTCTCAGCTCAAAAGGCATAAGCCTGGGGGAGGCCGTAGATATTGCAAAAAAATTAGCCAGGGTTGAGGTGGAGGTGAACTCTCTGGAGCAGGTAAATGAAGCCCTTGAGGCTGGTGCGGATATCATAATGCTGGATAACATGAGCATAGATGATATGCGCCTTGCGGTTGAGCTTTGCAGGGGCAAGGTAAAGCTGGAAGCCTCCGGCGGGATCACTCTGGAAAACGTGCGCGCCGTAGCAGAAACTGGCGTTGACTTCATATCCATAGGATCTCTGACGCACTCTGTGAAAGCGCTTGACATCAGCCTTGAGCTGGAGGTATAGATAATATCATAAGAAAGGCTCAGATCCCTGCAAGGTTCAAAGAATTAACGAGTCTGCTTACAGATTGATGATCCATAAGCTGGTTATAGAGTCTCTGCAATGGCTGAAAACTGATGAAAAGAGATGCTACCATGTACAGATAAAGATTTATCATGATCGAAGCACTTTTGCTCTCGAGAAGCAGTATGGACAGCCTGTCCTTTATGCTTTCGTGCAGCTCGTCCATTACCTCATTCTCTATGATCTCTCTCGCTGTGGCAAGCTCCTTAAATGCCTGCTTCTCTGTTCCATCAGAACGAATAAGGCCAAAAGAGCGCTCCTTTGCGTTTGCCTCTTCTTCATTATCCTTATACGTATATACGAACACCCCTTCGGCACCAGCGTTATATGATGTTATTATGGCGTTTTTCACAAACTCTGCCTGTTCTTCTTCAGATCTGTAGAAGGTGCTGAGCCCTGTTTCCAGCACAACGACTCTATAACCCATTGCCCTCATTCTTTCTATCTCCCTTCCCAGAACCGCGGGGCTTTTATAAGCATTCAGCGCTATCAAATCAAAGTCTATATAGCCCTTAGCACGCTCTATCCATTCAAGGTATCCCGGAGAAAGGGAGATGCTGAGCGCTATGATTGCACTTTCATCACCTTTAAGCACACCTCTGGTTATAGCGCGCATGGTTGAAAGCATCTCTTTCTCGGGCAGAAGGGCTGTCCTCCATCCGCTGAGCGCATGTAAAAGGAAGTTGTTTGGCTCATTCTCTATCGCGTAATAATCTATCCTATCCCCATACCTCTCTGCAACAGCTGATGCATAGCGCTCTATATGCCTGTTATATTCCTCTCTGCTTAAGCTCTGGCTCCATTCCGGCACAGTGCTCCTTATGCCATTGTATCCATTCCCGACTCTAGCAAAAATCCTTATACCTTTTTTCCCCGCCTCAGCCACCATAGCATCATAGTATGAAAAATCGAAAATGCTTTTTTCTGGTTCTATATCCTTCCATGCAAAGTCTACAGCCATCCACCCAGCTCCAGAGCCAGAGATCTTTGCGATGTCCCCGGATCCTATTTTATAGGATTCAAAAGGTATGTGGTATGCTACGATGCCTATCATAAAGTCATTTGTTGCTGGTGATGCAACCAGCATGAGTGCCAGCAGAGCTATCTTCACCTTCTCTCAACAGCCCAGTATATCACTATCGTGAGCCCCACCAGTATTGCTGCCATGCCACCGACACTGCGTATGTAAAATCGCTCACCTATTATCCAGAGAAAGCCAAGGCAGACAAAGAAAAAGCCTATAACTAGCAAGCCTCCTTCTCCCTTTTTCCCTTCTTTGCTCTCCCTTTTTGTGTCCTGGACTTCCGTATCTTTTACCTCTCCCTCACTCTCCATTTTTGTGCTCTGGGCTTCTTTTACCTCTCTAGCACTGACATCTACAGCATCTTCCGGCTCAAGAGGGACTATGAGCCAGAATATCAGATACGCTATTATGCCTAACCCTGCAGAAAAGAAGCACAGCAGGATCCAGAGTATCCTTACTAGGACGGGGTCGATGTTGAAATACTCTGCTATACCCCCACACACCCCGCCAAGGACCTTGTTCTTTCTGCTTCTGTAAAGTTTTTCAGTCATGGATAAAATAGCTCTTTTAGTATTTCTCTTTATCTTTCCCTTCTGGTTTTCCATATAGTCTAAACAGAGTAAAGAGTGATTGTGTATCTACTTTACACCCTATAAGAAAAAAGACTACTCGAGCCAGCTCTTTGATCTCTCAACTGCTTTTTTCCACCAGCTGTATAGTTCCTCCTTTTTCTCCTCAGGCATTGTGGGCTCAAAGCTCATATCCTCCTTCCATTTTTTCTTAAGTTCATGTGTATCCTTCCAGTAGTCCTGTGCCAAACCGGCAGCATAAGCAGCCCCCAGAGCTGTGGTCTCATTGACCTTTGGCCTTATAACTCTCTTTCCGCTTATATCCGCGAATAGCTGCATTAGAAGGTTATTCTTTGTTGCACCTCCATCAACCTTTATTTCCTTTATGAAGAAACCGCAATCCTTTTCCATAGCTTCTATGACATCCCTGCTCTGATAGCACTCACTCTCAAGCACTGCTCTCACAATCTGCTCCCTGCGCACATATCTGGTCAATCCCAGTATAGAGCCTCTGGCGTTCATGTCCCAGTAGGGCGCGAATAACCCGCTGAACGCTGGAACAAAGTAGACTCCCCCATTGTCAGTATTACCCAAACTTTCTGTTTCATCAGCGGTTTTTATTATCCCAAGGTTATCTCTCAGCCACTGAACAGCAGCGCCTGTGACAGCTATTGAGCCTTCAAGTGCATAATTAACATTCCTTCCTTCAACCCCATATCCAACTGTGGTGAGAAGGCCTGCGTCCGAGAAGGCAACATCTTTGCCTGTGTTCATGAGAAGAAAGTTTCCAGTGCCGAATGTGTTCTTTGCATCCCCTTTCTCATAGCACGCCTGCCCGAAGAGTGCAGCCTGCTGATCTCCCAGAGCTCCACATAACGGAACCTCTTTCCCATCCATCTCAAAGAAACCGTAGATCTCGCTGGAGCTTTTTATCTCTGGTAGCATACTCTCATCTATGCCAAATAGCTTAAGTAGCTCTTCATCCCATTCCAGCTTTTTTATGTCCATCAGCATTGTTCTGCTTGCATTTGTGTAGTCTGTAACATGCTCTTTTGTGAGGTTCCATATGAGCCATGAATCTATCGTTCCGAAAATGACGTCTTCCCTGCTCTTTATCACGTTATCAAGCAGCCACTTCATCTTGCTGCCAGAGAAATAGGTGCTGACAGCAAGTCCTGTTTTTTCTCTTATAAGCTTTGCAGGAAGCTTATCGCAGATATCCTTTGTCCTTGTGTCCTGCCATACTATAGCATTATACAGGGGCTTTCCTGTGCGTCTGTTCCATGCCACAGTTGTCTCCCTCTGGTTTGTCACCCCTACGCCAACGATCTCCCACTCTCTGAATCTTCTGTTAAGAGATATCTGACAGCGCTCTATAACGCTCCTGGTTCTGTCTATGATCTCCTGTGGATCGTGCTCCACCCAACCAGGCTTTGGGTATATCTGCTGATGCTCCTCATAAGCCTGCTCCACCACATTTCCCTCTTTATCAAAGACCATGAACCTTGTTCCTGTGGTTCCCTGATCTATTGCCCCAACAAATCTCTCCATTTTTTTCACCTCACCTTATCTTTCCCTAACTCCAGTATCTCGTCTAAGCTCATGTCTCACACCAGACTCAGAAACATCGTATAAATCCATGCGCCTATGATGCCTCCGACTATAGGCCCGAATATAGGCACCACAAGGCCATAGCTCCAGTCTGAGCTACCTTTATTTTTTATAGGAAGCACAGCATGTGCTAGCCTTGGCCCCAGGTCTCTAGCAGGATTTATCGCATAACCTGTTGGACCACCAAGGCTCAGGCCTATGACCCACACCACGAGGCCTACTATGAGCGCACCGAGCGCTCCTATCTGGTTGTTCTCATTCGTAACCCCAAGAACGCATATCACAAGAATTGCTGTGCCTATTGCCTCTGTTATAAAATTGCTCACAAAATTCCTTATCTGTGGCCCTGTTGAAAAAACAGAGAGCTTCACTGCAGGATCCTCTGTCTCTTTAAAATGATCTCTGTAAGCCAGATAAACAAGAACAGCTCCAACAAAAGCTCCGGCGATCTGTGCAAAAATATAGCCTGGCACCAGTGACCATGGGAACATGCCTATGCTTGCCTGAGCGATAGTAACCGCTGGATTTATGTGCCCGCCGCTTATCCAGCCAGTTACGTAAACAGCTATTGCCACACCAAGACCCCATCCGGTGGTTATAGTGATCCACCCTCCATTCTCTCCCTTGCTCTTCTTAAGCACCGCTGTTGCAACCGCTCCATCCCCAAAAATTATAAGCAACATTGTGCCTATAAACTCTGCCACATAAACGTCTAAGCCCACTACCATAAAAAAACATAGTTATGCTTTTATTTAAAACTTACTCTTCCTCTGAAAACAGGCATATCTAACAGTATACAGATAGGAATACAAATACACCATCCATTGTTCTTATCCCCCCTGAATTTGTCATTCTTCCTTTATTTCTCTATCTTTTGAGCTAGAGGTCCAGCCTCTACAGACTTTGTTTTGTGCCCTTTGAGCCGCCAATGAGGGATTTCTGTCACTGTATTAAGAGCAAAAAAACAGAGCTCTTGCCCACTGATTTCCCTCGTCCTGAGCCATATTCCTTCCGGTGAAAACCTGTTTTTATAAATACCTAACTGTAATCCTCTCTCCTAACAACACCTCTTACCTCTTTACCTTCAATAAAATCCTTTATATTTTCGCATGCAAGCTCTGTTGCGTGGTCTATAACCCCCTTTACCATCCCCGAGTTGTGCGGAGAACCTATGACATTTGGCAGCTCAAGAAATGGGTAATGCATTTCAAATCTTCCGTGCCTGAAGGGCTCAACCCACCATGCATCAATGCCTGCCATAAATTCTGGGTTGCTCTTCAGGTGCTCATAAAGCGCTCCTTCATCTATTATCTCACCTCTGGCTGTATTGACAATGATAGCATTCTTCTTCATTATCTCCAGCTCACTCTTCCCTATTACCCCTCTTGTCCTGTTATTTAGAGCTATGGTTACCGCAAGAAAATCAACGCTTCTCAAAAAGGGGTTCAGATCTTTTAGCGTGCCTATGAATTCTACCTTCTCTTCTGTCCTGCCAGTTGAGTTTATCGCATATATCCTTGCACCGAAGGCTTTAGCCAATCTTGCAACAGCTTTTCCGTTTTCGCCAAAGCCAAGGATACCGCATATGCTACCCTTCATCGTTAATGTCTCAGAGCGCTGATCAAAAACCTCTTTCATCCTCTGATGGTTTATGTAAAGCCTCTTTGCCAGGGCTAAAAACATTGCCATGGTGTGCTCCGCCATAGGCTCTGCAAATGCGCCAACATTGCTCGCTATGGTTAGGTTCTCTGGCATCATACTTATTGGTATGTGATCCACGCCAGCGCTCAATGCCTGCATAAACCCTGCTTTTATCTCTCCAAGTTCCTCTCTCCCCAGCTCCAGAACAGGATTCCAGCTGAATAGTATGTCTGCTGATTGCAGTAGAGATCTATTTTCGCTCAAAAATAGAGCATCCCCAAGTGTGCTTTTTATTATCTTTCTCTGGGTCTCTGAAGGATTGAAGGTTACAACTATTTTTACCATGAATGGCAGCGCTTTCCCAAAAGATATATTTTCCTTGGCTGATAAAATTCAAAGATGGACAATTATTTAAACTACCAACCACCTTACTTTTGAGGGGTAAAATGGAAAAAGAAGAGCTTATGAAAAAAATAGAGAGTTACAGAGAGGATATGATAAAAGCGCAGGCAGATATGTGCGCTCTTAAGGCTATAAGCCCGGATAGTGGAGGGGAGGGCGAATTCGATAAAGCGGAGTATGTCAAAAAGCTCGTCAGCTTTGCAGATGAGATTAAGGAGTATGATGCAAAGGATGAAAGAGCGAAGAATGGTATAAGACCAAACATAGTCGCCAAGATGTATGGAAAAGATAGAAGCAAGGCGATATGGATCATGTCTCACCTTGACGTTGTGCCTGAGGGAGACAGAAGCCTGTGGAACAGCGATCCCTTCAAAGCTGTTGTGAAGGATGGAAAGATCTATGGCAGAGGAGTAGAAGACAACCAGCAGGCCATAGTGTCAAGCATATTTGCAGCAAAAACGTTCAAGGATCTTGGTATAAAACCAAAGTATGACATAAACCTGCTATTTGTGAGTGATGAAGAGATGGGAAGCGAGTATGGAGTGCAATTTCTTCTGAAAGAGCACGGTGAGCTTTTCAAGAAGGATGATATATACATGGTCCCTGACTCTGGTAGCCCAAAAGGTGATGAGATAGAGATAGCAGAAAAGACTATTATATGGTTTAAGTTCACCGTGGAAGGAAAGCAGTCCCATGCATCAATGCCCGATAAAGGGATAAATGCGCATAGAGCGGGCGCTGATCTTCTTCTAACCCTGGACAAAGTGCTTCATGAAAAGTATAATGCAAGAGATGATCTCTTCTCTCCCCCTGTATCGACCTTTGAACCTACGAAAAAGGAGGCTAATGTGCCGAATGTAAACACAATGCCTGGCAAGGATATTTTCTACTTTGACTGCAGGGTTCTACCCCAGTATGATCCGGAAGATTTGTTAAAGGATGTCAGAGACATTGTTAATGAAATAGAGAAGAAATATGGGGTAAAGATAAGCGTAGACTTTCCTCAGAAGGGTGAGAGAACCCCGGTTACAGATATAAACTCGGAGGGTGTGAAGCTGCTGAAAAAAGCTATAAGAGACGTGTATGGAGTAGAGGCAAAGACCATAGGCATAGGTGGGGGCACTGTAGCTGCTTACCTGAGGGCTGCTGGCTGCAATGCATGCGTGTGGGCAAGGATAGAAGAGCTTGCGCATCAGCCAAATGAATACTGCGTTATAGACTACATGGTAGGGGATGCAAAGGTCTTCGCTACTCTAGCATCTGAATGATCGAAGCTATAAG
>WOYO01000042.1:3181-6494 GCA_011620765.1 Thermoplasmata archaeon | reverse complement strand
AGATTCAATCCCCTCTTAAAAGAGTGGGTCATATATGCTAACAACAGGGAGGAGAGGCCTCTATTTCCCCAGAAATGTCCTTTCTGCGATCTGGCAGAAGCACCCGTTGCCCTTGACAACAAGTATCCTTCTCTGGCAGAGGATGAGCCAAAGGTGAGCTTGAGGGGCAGAGAAGCAGAGGGTAAATGCGAGGTGATAATATTTTCAAGGGATCACAACACAAAGCTATCCTCTATGCCTATAAATGAGGTTAAAAAGGTGGTTGATCTCTGGAAAGAGCGCTACAGAGCTTTATCAAAGAGATACAGGACAGTGTTCATATTCGAAAACAGGGGCAAGGAGATAGGAGTTACCATGGATCATCCCCATGGGCAGATATACGCTATGGACTTCTATCCACCTGTCATAAGGCAGGAGAGGAGCGCTTATAGAGAGCACCTGCGAAAAAAGGGAAGATGCATATTTTGCGACATTATAGAACAGGAAAGAAGGGAGAAAAACAGGATCGTTATGGAGAATGATGCTTTTATTGCCTTCATACCCTACTTTGCGAGATGGAGCTTTGAAACCCACATATACCCAAAAGAGCATACGAGCAACATCCTTGGAGTGGACTCTCTAGAGCTGGCAGAAACTCTGGTATCGGTTCTGAAAAAAATAGAGAAGCTGGGTAGCGCTTACATCCTTTGCTTTCACCAGTCAAGAGATGATTTCCATTTTCATGCAGAGATCTATCCTCCATATGCCTCTGTCGGCAGGGTTAAATACAGAGGAGGAGTAGAGACAGGGGCTGGCACATTCATAAACTCTCTTTTTCCTGAAGAGAGCGCTGAGATTCTCAGAGATCTTTAAACAGTTTCACACATCTACCCCCAGAAATACCCTCGCAACAGAGCCTATTGCAAAGGAGAGCAGCGCAACGCCAAGGCTTATCGAAGTCATCTCTGCGAACCTTTTCTTAAAGCTAAGATCCTGCACAACAGAGACATAGAATGTGAATATGGCTATGAGCACAACCCCAACCATGAGTGTTATCATTATAGAAGCGTAAGGGCTCACTGGAAGAAAGAAGGGAGAGATTATCAGCACTACGGTTATTATATAGGCTATGCCTGTATAGAGCGCCGCCGTTGTTGCTTTTTTCCCCGAGTCCTCTGCCCTTGTTGATAGATACTCAGAGGCCACCATCGATAAAGCGGCAGCAATACCTGTTATAAGCCCTGCCAGAGATATTAGCTGATTGTTGCGAAGAGCGAATGTTAATCCCGCCAGAGTTCCTGTAAGCTCAACCAGCGCATCATTCATGCCCAGCACCATCGCGCCGACGTAATTTAGCCTCTCCTCATTTATGAGCTTTAAGAGTTCCGTTTCATGCTTGTTCTCATCTTTGATAAGTTTCTCTACCTGAGGGTATTTTTTCGCGAGATCCGCATATTTCCTCTGCGCATTTTTTTCTCCATTCTCCATGATCTTCAATGCAAAGGTTATTCCAAATATAAATGCCAGGATCCCATAGAATATCACCTTTGATCTCTTCTCCTTTATCTCCCTCTTAGTTACGCTCTTCCATACATTATAGTGCTCAAGCTCATCATCAGCTATCCTCTCCAAAACCTCTCTGTTCTCTTTCTCTCTCTTCGCCAGATTTTTGTAGACCATATGCTCTGTGATCTCATTCTCCTGCGCTTTGAGTGCTTCATCCATTTTTCATCATCCCTTTTATGATAACGTATGCCTTTTCAGGATCTTCTACCCCTTTTAGAGCTTTATCATAAACGCATTCTCTCATATTTACGATCTCTTCATACTCTATTTTTATTCTTTCCCTGTTCAGATATGCCAGAGCCTCTTCCGCTATCCTTGGAGCATATAGCATGCATGCTTTAGAGTAGCACGCCAGAAGAGCTGATGCTTTGCCAATCATCCTGTCACCCATCAGAGATCCCTCCAGATCTGCGCTATCTATAGCGTCTATGAATGGCTTAAGTCCCTTATCTTCACTCTCAAACACAACAGAGCCTTTTTTAACCGCTACGAAGCTCTTATTTTTCAATATCTTCTGCACTTTTTCAAGATCCATCACTCCGTAGATGTGCCTTATACAATATATAACAGTATCTCAGATTGGCAAAAATGAGTGCGATGGAAAATTCTAAGAGAGTTGATAAGAGATTAACTGCCGCCTCTATGCTTTGGGTAAAGCGATCTACGTCTTTATTCTTGTGCTATCCGAGTGGATCTCTTACCTTTCTCCCGGCTTTTCAGCCGCTCCTTGCTCATCTCACCCAACAGGATAAGAGATCTCTTGAATTCACTCTATAGATCATTATTCAAATTTATATCCTTGGCAGGAGCCATGATATCGTTTCGTCATAAACCTTTTCTTTCCCTATCTCGTTGAATATCTCATGGTAAAACCCTTCGTATTCTACAAATTTCCCATCCTCAAGGTGTGCATTTTCATAAAAAAGCCTCACAGATGAGGGTGGCACCAGAACGTCCTCAGAACCACACATGATAAGGGATGGAACCCTGAGCTCCTGTGCATTGTCCTGTAGAAAGAGTATGGTCTTCAAAGCTTCAGATTGAAACCTGATCTTCATTGCCTCATGGCAGACCATAGGATCGTTAGCATACGCATTGTAATTCTCAGGATCGTGATTCAGATAGCTCGGGTCTATCATCGTTCCGGGCATTCCTATATCCGGCAGAAATCTTGCCACCAAACTCATGATGGGGGAGAGAATTCTTTCCATGGATAGTGGAACCTCCACACGTCCCAGTATCGGAATAGCCTGGTATCCTCCCACCGCAGGTCCAGAGACTATGAGCCCTTCCAGATCTTCGGGATAAAGAATCGCATATTTGAGAGCTATCGCCCCACCAAGGCTGTGCCCGAGCATGAAGATCTTTTTCTGCGGCTCCCATCTCTTTACCATATCGACATAGGTCTTAAGATCCTCTATGTAATAATCAAAACTCTCAGGATTCCATCTTGGGCCCTCTGAACGTCCATGCCCTCTGAGATCCATTGTGTAGCAGGATATTCCTTCAGCTCCAAATCTTTCTGCCATCTCAATGTACCTGTCAGAATGCTCTCCAAAACCGTGGACTATCACCATCACAGCTTTCGGATCCCTAACAGTCCAGTGCTGGTAAAAGAGCTTTGCTCCCTCGACCCCCTCAAAATATCCGGAGTTTCTATCCATTTCGCTACCCATCGCAGTGGGTAGAATCAACACAAAACTTATAATCAGGACAACATATATGCTTTTCATAGTTAAATCTATATCTTTTCTTATATTTATAATTT
>WOYO01000042.1:0-3081 GCA_011620765.1 Thermoplasmata archaeon | reverse complement strand
TTATAATTTGCAGTTTTTTGCGCAAAGAGATTGGGCTGAAGTAAATGGCGATCTCATTTCACAAGAAAACGATTTTGAATGCATTATCGTAGCTATTCAGAGAGATCGTTCAGAATATGGAAAATTTCTCGGTATAGTAATCCTTGTCCACTTAGATTTTTACTCTTCTAGGATTCTGATGAAGCTCCCTCAAAAGATGTGTGGGAGGCATTAAAGCACAGATAAGAATGCTGATTGTATGAGGGCACACCGGAAGACGTACATTTGGACAAAGGGGCAAGGCATAGTGGCGACCCGGGAAACAATCTGCCTGACGGCACGACTGAAACCTGGGAATTTAACTTTAATGGGGATTATGTTATTTACCACTCATACGGATATGCGAAAGTGCCAGGTGGTAGGAACGATAGAGACATAGCTTACGCCCTGAGATCAATAGATGAATTATGGAATAGAAAATATGATTCGCAGGTTTTTGTCTCTTATGGCGCTTTTAAAGAGAATATATAGAGATAATAAAGCAAATGCACCCCCGACATACGACGATCGGAATGACAGAGAAATACTGGCTGGGGAATTTTCACAGATCATAGAAATGAAATTTTTGTAGATCCATAGCAAGGGTATTATAGAAAATCAGCCATTCATTCCGTGGATCTCCGCAAAGCCTATACTGGCATAATCCTCATGGGTCTGGTAAGCCTTTTCGGCGACATAGTCTATGAGGGCGGCAGGGGGCAGATACCTGATTTCTTAAATTTTCTCGGCGCTTCAGCATTAATAGTCGGCATTGTCACGGGAGTTGGCGAGTTTATAGGTTATGCTATAAGGCTTGTGAGCGGGTATTTAGCGGACAACACAAAGGCGTACTGGCTCTTCGTATTCCTTGGCTATGGGCTAATAGGCTCCATACCTGTGCTTGCTATAGCAACAGGATGGCAGCTTGCTGCGGTGTTCGTTCTCTTAGAGAGGCTTGGAAAAGCACTGCGTTCCCCATCGAGGGATGCTATCCTGTCTTTTATAAGTGAAGGTGTTGGAAGCGGCAAAGCATTTGGGCTTCATGAAACCTTAGATCAGATAGGGGCTGTGATAGGCCCTATTGTTGTTGGCTCAATAATGCTCTCCATAAACAACTACTCCATCAGCTTCGGAGTCCTGGCTATTCCTTTTCTTATACTGATAGTGCTGCTCTTCTACCTTTATCACTCTACAAAAGATGTTGTCGAATCAAAGGTGAAAAGAGCAGTAAAGGAAGAAAAGAGTAATAAACTGAGTAAAAGCTTCTGGCTTTACACATCTGCTGTCACTTTTAACACAATAGGCTTGATACACATATCTCTTATACTTTACAAAGGATCTCAGATATTCCAACCCATAGGTATGGCGGGACTAACGTCCATGTTATTCGTTACGGTCCAGGGAGTTGATGCAGCCATAGCTTACCTTGCAGGAGTGGCATACGACAGGATAGGAGTGAAATTTCTCTATCTTCCATTTCTCATATCCCTCTTTCCGGCTGCCATAGCAATTTATGCTGATAAAGCCCCTATGCTTTTTGTTGCATCAGCCATCTTCGGGGTAGTGCTGGGCATGCAGGAGACCATATACAGAGCTGCAATAGCGGATATGGTTGATATTAGCGCTAGAGGTTTTGCCTATGGAATATTCAATACGGCGTATGGTTTCGCTCTTTTTTCCAGTGGAGCCATATTTGGATTTTTCATAGATAGTGCGGTTAGCATCCATATAGTTATCATCTATACAGTGGTCTTCCAGATGCTGGCATGTTTCATGCTATTTTATTCACAAAAGAGAAAAGCTTTTTAAAGAGGCTTCCTATCCCCATTATGGAAGTGTGGCTCAGAGGACTTTTAGAGAACCTCATAGATATACTTGTAGAAGAAAAAATATCCGAGATAAAAGGGCAGGCAAGCTATTTTATGGTTGAAGGAACGGATAAGCAGAACCTTTATCTGGGGTATTTCAATGGCTATGTCGCAGGTTATGCAAATGCCGCGATAATGCTCCTGTGCAGAAGGGATCCAACAAAAGAGGAGCAGGATGAGACAAGAAATCTGATAATGAAAAGAAGTGAAGAGATCCTGAAGAGACTCGGTATACTCTGATGAAGAAAGATGCTTTTATTCTGTTCTTACCAAAAGAGATGATAGAAGGAAAAGAGGACATAGATCTTGAGGGTTATACCACCATAGGCTCCTTCAAGGGTATTCAGGAGAAAAAAGGAAAGGTATGCATAGAGTGCGAGAACGCTGCCATCTATATCTCTGCAATTAACGATGGAACGATAAAGGTTCAGCTAGCACCGCATGGAAAGATGATAGAAGAGCGCTCATGCGCTGTGGTGAAAGAGGATGCAAAGCCCATTTCAATAAAAGAGAAAAAAGATGAGATAGAGCTCTCAACATCTGAGGTTAAAGTTGTTGTAAACAAAAAAAACGTTCTGCTATCATTCTATGATAAAGAGGGCACAAGGCTTTGCAAAGATAGAGAGCCAATGAAATGGAAAAAGGCTAAAGAAGGGCACAGATGTTTATGCACCAAAGAGATGCCACTTGAAGAGCATTACTATGGTCTGGGCGAAAAATCGGGCTTTATAGACAAGCGCAGGAGTTCTTCAGTTATGTGGAACACCGATGCATACAGCTATGATAGCAGGAGTGATCCCCTTTACGTTTCTGTTCCATTTTTCATAGGGCTTAGGGATGGAAAGGCATATGGAATATTCTTTGACAACACATACAAAAGCTATTTTGATTTCGGGGTCAAAAGAGAGGACAGCTATCTCTTCGGGAGCTCTGGTGGAGAGCTCAGATACTATTTCTTCTGTGGGCCGAGCGTAAAGAAGGTAGTGGAAAGGTACACGGAGCTAACAGGAAAACCATTCATGCCCCCATTATGGGCTTTAGGGCACCAGATCTCAAGGTATAGCTACTACCCTCAGGAAAGGGTAATGGAGATAGCCAGGAAAATAAGAGAGCATAGAATTCCCTGCGATGCAATGTATCTGGACATTGACCACAATGAAGGCTCTGTGCCATTCACATGGAGCAAAGATTTTCC
>WOYO01000070.1 GCA_011620765.1 Thermoplasmata archaeon | reverse complement strand
AATACAAATGAATTGCAGGGATTTTCTTTGTTCTTATCCTGAGATCTCCTTTATTTCATAGACACCTGAAAAATTTTTGAAACGCTTTTCGGCGTTCTTTATTGTAAGCCTGAACAGAGGACCATCAAAGACAAATGTCTCAGCCTCTCCCCCCTCAAAGACAGGGTTTATCCCGTACCTTGAGCAGAGATCAAAAAGCTCTGCGATGTTCTCTTTTGTGATCTCCTTACCCAGCCATCTTTCATCAAAACCCTCAGCAGAGACACTAGCTATTATGAATCTGAAGCCTGCATCAAAGAGCGCTCTGT
This sequence comes from Thermoplasmata archaeon, assembly GCA_011620765.1. Classification (GTDB taxonomy): domain Archaea; phylum Thermoplasmatota; class UBA186; order UBA287; family UBA287; genus UBA287. The sequence goes on along the minus strand of WOYO01000070.1, from coordinate 6,251 downwards.
AAATTCTTTCAGCGCTAAGATTCCATAGTGGAGCATAGAACTTAAGGCCTAGCTCATAGCACAATCCTTCTATCCTCACCCTCTGGTAATCGCTCTTCACAGCTCCGCATACAATAGCCTCTATCCCACTCTCTTTCAGCCTTTTGAATTCCTCTATCTCTTCTCCTTCTCTGGCATAGGTTATACTCAAACCCATCGCCTTTGCCTGAATAGCTGTTAGCCCTATGTTGGGGCAGTGGTACATCATAGAGTCTTTTTCTGGCAGAAATGTTAAGAGAGAGAGATCAAAGCCTTTCTGCATCGTTAAGAATAAGGAAAGGCAGGAGTCTTTGCCCCCTGAAAAAAGAACTGATGCTCTCAATTTGTTATCTCAACCATCTTTTCCAGCCATTGCCATCTCGCATCCACATTGGCCTGCATCTCTCTTACCTTTTCTGTATCCTTAACAGCATCCTTGAAGCGCTGCTGCAGCTTCAGATAATCCTCTATGGGCTTTGGTCTTCTTATTGTGGCATTTATCCTGTATTTTCCGTTCTCAACCTCATAAAGATTCCATGCCCTCGTTTGAACAGCAAGCTTTGCCACCTCTATCGTCTTTGAATAATCAAACCTCCATCCAGGGGGGCATGGAGCCAGGATCTCTATGTACTTTGTTCCCTTTATGCTCTTTGCCTTTGTGACCTTTTCGTACAGGTCTATAGGATGGGAGATGCTTGCGGTGGCAACATATGGTATGTTGTGCGCTACCATTATGCTCGGCATATCCTTGCGCTCCTCTTCCTTTCCCTTCCATGTGGTTGTTGTCCATGCATGCTTTGGTGTAGCTCCAGAGCGCTGCACACCCGTGTTGCTGTACATCTCATTGTTGTAACAGACATACAGGAAATTTGCTCCGCGCTCTGCTGCACCGCTCAAAGCCTGTATCCCTATGTCGTATGTTCCTCCATCTCCGGCCCAGCCGAGCACATTTACATCATCTATCCCCTGTGTAGCAAGCCCAGCTTCTATACCCGAACAAACAGCGGCTGTTGTTTCGAAGGGCACATTTAGCAGAGGTATATTAACTCCGCTATTGGGGTACATTCCCTGTATAACTGCGGAGCAGCAGGCAGGGATAGCCATTATCGTTCTTTTGCCCAGAGCCTTAAGCACAGTCCGCATGGCTGTGGTTAAAGGACAGCCCTGGCATGCAGAGTGTCCAGATAGGACAAGCTCCTCCTTCGGAATATCTTCCATCTTCATGGGTGCACCTCCGTTATCCACTCATCCTTTTGCCCATTCGCTCTCTCAACGCACTTCTTTATAGTTGTGTAAGGAACATCAAGCCCACCTATGCCCACAACATAACTGGATGCTGGCTTATCTAAAACGCTCCTTATCTCTGTGCTGAGCACTCCTCCCTTCCCAAAGGAGCAATCTCTATCAAATATGATTATCTTTTTTCCTTCAGCAATACTTTTTATGCTTTCTTCAGGGAAAGGTCTGAAGAGCCTTATTCTGGCAACTCCTGCTTTTACGCCCTCATTACGCAGCTCATCCACAGCCCTCTTTGACTCTTTTCCTATGGTTCCCATAGCGAATATTACTGTCTCTGCATCCTCACACTTGTAGCACTCTATGGGCTCATATTTCCTGCCAAATTCCCTCTCAAACTCCGTATTTACATCCAGTATCTTTGTCCTGGCTTCCTTCATGGCATCCTCAATACCCTTTCTCATAAGCACATAGTACTCAGGATTGCTCATGCTGCCAAAGGTTCCAGGGTTATCGACATCTAACTTCCATAGATGCTCCCTCCTTGGCAGAAACCTGTCCACTGCATCCTGCATAGGGAGCTCTATTGGCATATGCGTATGGGACATTATGAAACCCTCTAAATTGACCATGGCAGGCAGATTTACCTCCTCTGCGATCTTAAAAGCCTGTATTGTTGTATCAAATACCTCCTGATTGCTGGCGCAGTAAAACTGTATCCACCCGGTATCCCTCTGCGCTAAAGAATCGCTGTGCTCCACAAGTATGTTCCATGGTGGAAAGAGAGATCTGTTAACATTTGCCATCACGATTGGCAGGCGGTAACCACCTGCTGCAAAGAGCATCTCATGCATGAGCAATAAACCCTGAGAAGAAGTGGCAGTAAAAGCTCTTGCACCTGTAGCGCTTGCTCCTATACAGGCAGCCATAGCGCTGTGCTCGCTCTCAACCCTTATGAACTTTGCGTTCATCTCACCATTTTCAACGAATTTTGCTATCTCCTCAACTATCTGAGTTTGAGGCGTTATTGGATAAGCAGCAACAACATCAGCTCTGGCAAACTTAGCAGCCAAGGAAACTGCATGGTTACCCGTCTCGATTACTGTTGTGCCCTCTTCCTTTATCTTTTTTCTCTCTATTTCTTCTCTACCCAGCATTTACTCCTCCTCCATTTTTATTGCGCCCCTTGCGCATTCATTAGCACAGACTCCACAACCCTTGCAGTATTCATAGTCTATCTCTACTTTATCTTCGGTTCTGTAAATTGCGCTCTCTGGACAGAAAACCCAGCAGAGCAAGCAGTTTGTGCACCTCTCCTTATCGAGCACTGGCTTCTCTGTCCTCCACATTCCAGTTTTACCAGAAGCCCCTTTTTTTGGTTTTGATAGCGGAATCATTCCTTCACCTCCGTAGCATTGAAAGCCTGTTCGCATGCATGAGCATTATTTTTGCCTATATCGCCAGGCCAGTAGTTCTTTATAGCCTGTGTTATGTGCTCAAGCTTTATCTCTTCACACACCTTCGGGAAAGCCCCGAGAATGCTTGAGTTTATCACAGGAAAGCCTGCAACCTTCAGATTGTTAGAAAGAGCTATACCTGTGGCATCTGTTGTTGCTATCTTACAGTCAAGGTCAAAATCCTCTGGTTTCTTCTTTGTGTTTATTATCATCCATCCATCCTTCTTCAGACCTTCAATGGCGTATTCAATAAGCCACTCCTCAAAGACAAAAACATAGTCTGGCTCGTATATCTGGCTTGCAAGGACTATCTCTTCATCATCTATCCTCGCAAAGGCTTTGACTGGCGCTCCTCGTCTCTCAGCTCCGAACAATGGAAATGCCTGAACACCCTTCTTTCCTGCGAGAAATCCTGCCCTGCAAAGGAGAGCCGCTGCAGTAACAGCGCCCTGACCTCCTCTTCCATGAAATCTTATCTCGTACATCATCACTCACCGCACAATTTTTTTATTCTCTCCCAGTACCTGTCAACATTTTCCTGAACCTCTTCGAGCATGCTCTGGTTCTTAAGTATGTGCGAAAAGCGACCCTGGGGCTTCAGGAACTCACTCACAGGCTTCTTCAGCTCAGGTCTCTTTGCTATCGCCCTGCTTCTTCCTGTGAGCTTAAACTCGCCATTCTCAACCTCAAAGAGCGGAAAGTAGCAGGTCTCAACAGCAAGTCTGGCTATCTCTATTGTATCGCTGGTATCATGTCTCCAGCCTCTATCACATGTGCTTATTGCATGCAGGAATGCCGGGCCATCTACCTCTATACCTTTCCTTGCTTTAACTATAAGGTCCCTCCAGTACGCCGGGGAGGCTGTTGCTACATAAGGTATGTCATGTGCAGCCACTATGAGATCTATTGGCTTCTTGTACTCCATCTTTCCAGCTTCTACAGAGCCCACAGGTGTTGTTGTTGTCCATGCATACTTTGGGGTGCTTCCAGAGCGCTGTATGCCTGTATTCATGTATGCTTCATTATCATAGAGCACATAGAGAAAATCATCATAGCGCTCAAGCGCTCCGCTCAAAGCCTGGAAGCCTATGTCATAGGTTCCTCCATCTCCACCAAAGGCGATCACATCGCTCTTTGGTTCAGATTTCTTTCTCTCAAATGCTCTCTCTGCCGCAACAACACCGCTGGCTGTAGCTGCTACATTCTCAAAAGCGCTGTGTATCCATGGCAGAGCCCATGAGGTGTATGGATAGATTGTGGTCGCAACCTCCAAACAGCCAGTGGCATTCACAACTATTGTTGGACCCCTCACTGCTTTAAGCACCTGGCGCACAACTATGCTTGCGCTGCAACCAGCGCACAGCCTGTGCCCAGGTAAAAGTAAATCTTCCTGTTGAGATAGGCCCTTAAGATTGGGATTGAACCCACCTGCATTCATTCTCTCACCCCCACGAACATTTCATCCACACCCTTCTCTAATCTGTCAAAGACCTCTTTAATAGTATCCTTGTTAACATCCCTTCCGCCCAAACCATACACAAAGCTTTTCAGATTGATTCCATCGCAGGACGCTTTTGTGTCCAGATAGAGTGGGGGATAGCTGCCGAATGGTGCAACTCTATCAGCAACGCCAACAGATTTTGCATTTTTTATGGCTTCTCTAACTTCATTACCGGCAAAAGGTCTATAGCACTTGACTCTGCTTACCCCAACCTTCTTTCCTTCAGCCCTCATATCATCAACAACAACCTTTGCGGTTCCGAAGGCTGAGCCCATGCACAGAAGAATGTGTTCTGCATCATCTGTCTTATAGCTCTCTACCAGAGGATATCTTCTTCCTGTAAGGTCACCAAACTCTTTGAAGGTATTTTCTATAACCTTTTTGCTCTCATCCATAGCTTCAATCTGCTGCATCTTTATCTCTGAGTAGTAGTCAGGCAAAACCATTGCTCCAAAGGTTTTCGGGTTTTCCGGGTCCAGAATGTTCTCTGATTTTCTTTCATTGCCTATGAAGTTTAAAATCTGCTCATCGCTCAGAGTTGAGACATTCTGAAGTGTGTGACTTATCACAAACCCATCAAGAAGAACCATCACTGGTAAGAGCGTTTCCTCTGCAATCTTGAAGGCCATTATGGTCGTATCATAAGCCTCCTGTGCATCAACGCATGATAGCTGTATCCAGCCAGAATCTCTGACAGCCATTGAATCTGCATGGTCTGCGTGTATGTTTATTGGTGAGCTTATTGCCCTGTTTACATTTGCCATGACTATGGGCAGCCTCATGCCGCTTGCTACGTAAAGAATCTCATGCATGAGCATCAAGCCCTGAGAAGAAGTCGCAGTAAAAGTCCTTGCGCCTCTTGCACTTGCCCCTACACATGCGCTCATTGCGCTGTGCTCGCTCTCCACCCTCACATACTCCGCCTGCGTTTCACCATTTGCCACATACTCGCTGAACTTCTCCACGATTATTGTCTGGGGGGTTATTGGGTATGCTGCGACAACATCGACGTTGCATTGCTTTGCAGCCAAAGCAACAGCTTCATCACCGCTTATTCCTAAGATCATTTTTCCTCCTCCACCATATCTATTGCGTCCTGTGGACACTCTTTAGCGCATATGCCACAGCCCTTGCAGTGGCTGTAATCTATGATTATCTTATCATCCTCATATTTTATGCTTGCATCAGGGCAGTAAATGTAGCACTCCAAGCACCTTGTGCACTTTTCATCATTTACCACGGGCTTCTCGCTCCTCCATGTGCCTGTTTCATAATCCAGAGAGGTCTCATACGTAACCCCGCCTGCAGGCATCTCTTTATAGCCTTTCTTTTTCGTATTCATATCTCCTCCACTTTTTCGTAAGCCTCTTTTACCACCTGCTTGTTCAGCTCTGCCAGTTTGTCAGAGAACCTTTCGTCTATCGCATCGAATAGCGTCTCTATCTTTATTACAGGCTCTACCTTAAGCAGCGCTCCGAGTATAGCCGTGTTCGTTATGTCCTTGCCCAGGATCCTCAGGGCAATCTCGCTTGCGGGAACCCTGAAGCTCTTAGCACCCTCAACCTTTATGTCCTTTGATGTGTTGATTATAACCTTACTATCAGCTCTGGTTCCTTCAGCCACATCCACTATCTTTACAAGCGTTGGATCCAGAACGAGAACGCAATCTGGCTCGTAAACGTCGCAGTGCAGATCTATGGGCTTTTCATCTATCCTTGCGAAAGCAACCATGGGCGCACCCATGCGTTCTGGACCGAACTCAGGAAAGGACTGAGCAAATTTTCCCTCCTTTATGGCAGCCATCGCTAAGAGATTTCCTGCGGTCCATGCACCCTGGCCAGCTCTACCATGTATCCTTATTTCTTTCATTTTGAACCCCTTCATGCACGTATCGGCTTCACGCAATATATTCTTTTCTCGTATTACACGAAGCGATACCATACCTTAATGGCTCTCGTGCTTGATATAGTTCTTTGCGGATATGTGCAGGGTTTAACTGTTAGCTCCATTTGTTACGCAATCGTAAGTATTTCAAAATT
>WOYO01000036.1:31198-33358 GCA_011620765.1 Thermoplasmata archaeon | reverse complement strand
ATCGTTCTCTATTTCAAGATCCCAGACTCAGATCAGGGAAATGTCTTTTCATTACCCTTAAACACCTCTATCCTGTCACCAACTGTGACATTGTTTCTCTCAAACCACCCCTTGTTCACCTCAAGTGCTGCCTTGAAGGGTTTTCCCGGGCCATGTGAATCTGTTGTTAAAGGCTCCATATCTGTTATGTAGATTATTTTTCCATCCGCATCAAAGAAGGCAATGGATAGAGGTATGTATGTGTTTTGCATCCAGAATGATCCATCAGTCTCTCTATCGTAGAGAAAAAACATACCGCTGTTCTCTGGCAACTGCTTCCTGTACATCAGCCCATAAGCTCTTTGTGCAATCGTAATTGCGAGTTCTACGTCAAGCTCTATCTTTTTATCCTCTGTGTATATGCACGCTTTACCCTGCTCAAATGTCGGTTGTATAAGGAACAAGAGAGCAGTGAGAATAGCAAGTGCTTTCATCTTCGATAGATTACTTTCTTTCTTTTTATCTTTATCTTTGTTTTTTATTTATCCTTTACTCGATGATCTCTGTTGTATCCCCTTTTTATATGTCATGTTATTGGTGTGTTATGTCATTTTACGTTATTCTGTTTGTTGTTCAAGCTATTTAAGCTACTTAAGCGCCGCCGGACGGACTCGGACCGTCGACCACCCGGTTAACAGCCGGGGGCTCTACCAACTGAGCTACAGCGGCCTATTGGTTAATGTAAGTAAGCCTTTTTAAGCATTTCCGCATAAGACCATCTTGGACGGTTATCAAGCATTCTGCTTCAGCAGAATGCTGTGGGAGCAATAAATATATATATACTGCATTTTCTATTCCCTTTTATGTACGACTTGGTGGTTATGGGCGCAGGGCCAGCAGGTTTAACTTCGGCCATCTATGCCGTAAGAAGCGGGCTTACTGCTGTTGTGCTTGAGAGCACTATAGCTGGTGGACAGGCAGCCACAGCACCTTTCATAGAGAACTATCCTGGTTTTGAGTCAATAAAAGGCATAGAACTTATGGAAAAGATGAAAAAACACTGCATGAACTACTGTGAGATCCTTGAAAACAAAGATGTGCTAAACGCAAAAAAGAGTAATGAGGGCTTTTTGATAGAAACAGCGGACGAGAGATATGAGAGCAGAGCGTTAATAATTGCAACAGGCGCGAAACACAAAAAGCTGAATGTTAAGGGGGAGGAGGAGTTCATTGGCAAAGGTGTCAGCTATTGCGCAACATGCGATGGATTCTTTTTCAAAAACAGGAAAGTGCTCGTTATTGGGGGAGGTAACACTGCAGCTGCTGATGCTTTATACCTGAACTCCATAGGCGCAAAAGTCAGAGTGATACACAGGAGTGCAGAGTTGAGAGCAGACAAGGTGCTGCAACAGAGGCTAGCTTCTGCAGGCATAAATGTGCTTTATGGCAAAAGAGTAGAGGAGATAAAAGGAAAAGAGAGGGTAGAAAAAGTGTTGCTCTCAGATGGTACTGAACTTGAGTGTGATGGCGTTTTTGTATCTGCGGGTATAGATCCAAACAATGAGATGGCTCACATGCTTGGAGTAAAGCTCGATGATCTGGGTTATGTCATAACTGACGGGGAGCAGAGAACCAATATGCCCTTCGTTTACGCTGCCGGGGACATAACCAGGGGTATGAAACAGGTTGTTGTGGCATGTGCGCAGGGGGCCATAGCTGCTAACAGCGCATATGTAGACCTCAAAAACCCATACTGGGCAGAGAAGGATACAAAGAAATAAAAATAAAAAAGCAACATATAATCTTTGTGAAGCTTATAGTGAATGAAGAAGAATACGATGTAGAAGCAAACGAAAATGAGAGGTTGTTGTGGGTTCTGCGGGATAAATTAAAGCTTACTGGCACGAAGTTTGGCTGTGGTATCGGGCAGTGCGGTTGCTGTACTGTGCTGATAGACGGAAAGGCTACAAGGTCTTGCATAACTCCTTTAAGCAGGGTTATCGGTAAGAGGGTAACGACGATAGAGGGCATACCCGAAAACCATCCTGTGAAGAGAGCATGGATAGAGCTCCAGGTTCCGCAATGCGGTTACTGTCAGAGCGGGCAGATAATGCAGGCAATATCGCTTCTTGCGGAAAATCCAAAAGAAGAGGAGATAAAGAATGGCATGAATGGCAACCT
>WOYO01000036.1:0-31098 GCA_011620765.1 Thermoplasmata archaeon | reverse complement strand
TTCTTGCGGAAAATCCAAAAGAAGAGGAGATAAAGAATGGCATGAATGGCAACCTTTGTAGGTGCGGTACCTATGGGAGGATAGTGAAAGCAGTAGAGAGAGCATCAGAGCTCAGCGCAATGGAAGTAAAGGGCAAAGAAGCGGAAGGGGAGAAGAAAGAGAGAGAAAAAACGCACACCCTTAACAGATGGGTCAAACTCGGAGAAGATGGAAACATAATAGTTGTATTGAACAAATCAGAGATGGGACAGGGTGTATCCACTGCTCTGCCGCAGATAATCGCTGAGGAGATGGATGCAGACTGGGAGCTTGTCTCATTTGAGCCTTCTCCAGCAACAGAGGAGTATAATGATCCCGCTATTGGCTTTATGGAGACAGGGGGAAGCACGAGCATAAGAAACATGTTTGAAGAGCTCAAAAAAGCTGGAGCTGAAGCAAGAACGAAAATACTTAAGGCAGCATCTGTTGTTTTCAACACCTCTGCAGAAAAGCTAAGAACGGAAGGGGGAAGAGTGTTCTATGGCAAAGAGTCCATAGGCTATGGAGAGCTTGCTGAGCTGGCTTCTCAGCAAAGGGTGGAAGAAAAAGAGTATGATGTCAGAGAGATCTATGCGAAAGACTTACAAAGAAAGGATCTCGAAGAAAAGGTAAATGGCAGGGCTGTGTTTGGCATAGATGTTCATATTCCTGAAGCTGTCTATGCAACAGTCATAAGAGCCCCAGCATACGGTGCGGAGCTTATATCTTACGAAGATGAGAGTGCATTGAGGATAAGTGATGGCATAGCCTTGCTGGGTGATAGCATAGAGGACGTATGGAAGGCCAGAGATAAGGTTAAAGCGAAATGGAGCAAAAGCCCAGCAATTGATGAAGAAGCAATAGAAAAGGAGCTCGAAAGGGCTCTTGAAAACTCTGAAACATACATGGAAAGAGGAGAGATAAAGGGGAAAGTATTGCTTGAAGCAAGATATAGAACACAATATCTCTCACACGCGCCCATGGAGCCAATGAACTGTGTCGTGTGGGTAAAAGAGGATAAATGCTTTGTCTGGGCTCCTACACAGGCCCAGACAGATGCCATAGAAACAGTGCGTAAAGCAACAGGGATAAGAGATGTGGAGCTACACACAACATACCTTGGCGGAGGTTTTGGCAGGAGACTTAAGAATGATTACATAAAAGAGGCTGCTGAGATATCAATGAAGATAAGAAAACCTGTAAAGATCCTGTGGACAAGAGAAGAGGACATAGCTTATGACTTTTACAGGCCCGGAGCGCTGATAGAGATGAAAGCCCATTCACATAGCACAGAACCTGGCATTGAATGCAGAATTGCTGTTCAATCTGTGCATGAGGAAGGAACAGAGAGAGATGTGGACCCGGCTACGGTTGCGGGAATATCTGACACTCTGTACGACATAAAAAACATGAGGATAGAGACCGGCAGGGTATCCATACCTCTGCGTACAGGTCCATGGAGATCGGTGGGGCACTCCAACAACGCATTTTTCATTGAGAGCTTTATAGATGAGGTGGCATACGCTCTGCACAGAGATCCCCTCGAATACAGGCTTTTGCTATTGAAAGATGAGAGAGCAAAGAACGTCCTCAGGAAAGTGGCTGAGATATCAGATTGGGGAAAGGATGTAAACAAAGCTCAGGGGATAGCCTTTCATCACTCATTCGGTAGCTATTGTGCAGAGGTGGCAGAGGTCTCTGTTACGGATCACATAGAGGTTAAAAGAATGTTTGCCGTGATAGACTGTGGAAAGACTGTGAACAGGGGGGTAATAAAGCAACAGGTGGAGGGGGCTATAATCATGGGGTTGAGCGTTGCTCTGCTGGAGAGGGTGAGCTTTAGCGGTCTGCAGAATTTTGATTCTTACAAAATTCTCAGGATCAAAGATTCACCGCACATAGAGGTCTTCATAATGGAGAGCAATGAGAGCCCCGGCGGTGTGGGTGAGCCTGCTCTACCACCAGTTGCCCCTGCCGTTGCAAACGCGATCTTTAGGGCGGTGGGCATTAGACTGAGAGAACTGCCATTTAAACTGGAAAGTTATAAATAGTACTACTTACAATATGTTTATTATGAAATTCAGAGAAGAAGAAGCAGTATCCCCTGTCATAGGAGTTATATTGATGGTAGCTGTGACCGTTGTGCTGGCTGTGGCTGTTTTCTATATTGCACAGCAGTATACAGGGGGCTCAACTCAAAGCCTGACGGCAATAACCCTGGATGTAAGAGACGTCCCGGCGCAGCTGAACGAGAGGACAGCTGATCCTATAGTCAGTATGACTTTACAGGCACTACAGGGCTCTCCGTTAAACCTCAATGACCTTTATTTCACGGTTTCATCTGATAGATCAGGCTGGCAGACAGTAGCTCATAGTCCAAATGCAGGACTATGGAATGTTGGGACTACAGTAACTCTGAGCGAGCTTGATCCCGCTCAGGTGAGCGCTGGTCCATTGTATGTCAGGGTTTATAGCAGAACCGCAAATGCGCAGATATACGAAAGCGGCGTAGTATATATAAACTGATGCTGAGAGCTCACCTTCTGATAGAGGGTAGGGTACAGGGAGTGTTCTTCAGACAGGAGACAGCAGAGAGAGCTAGGGCTCTGGACGTTAGGGGCTGGGTAAAAAATCTGCCTGATGGAAGGGTTGAGGCTCTATTTGAGGGAGAAGATAAAGCAGTTGAAGAGCTCACAGATTGGTGCCGCATCGGACCCCCCTCAGCGATTGTGAGAAGAGTTTTTGTGCAAAGAAAAAGAATAGAAAAACCAGAACACACAAACTTTTCAATACGGTATTGATGTGCTCCTAGCTCCTTATGATACCTGTATCCAAATATAGTTTTTCATACTTCTGATAACACTTAAAGAACTATGAATGATTGTACTCTGACTTTATTCCTATAGGCCTTTCAGTTAAAAAGAGCGTATCTAAATATCTTATCACAGAAAGCGCTGGTCATAGTCATGAGCAAATCGATTCTGGAATTCGTTTAGTTAATTATTTATATGAAAAATTAAATGAGATGTATGGAGCTTTTGCTTTTGTTCAGCTTCTTCTCAAGCTTTCTTGTGGTGATTCCACCATTTCTTTACACATACATCTTATCAAAAAGGTTTAAGAAGTATGCAGAGACATTACCCGTGTTCTTTATCATTGGCCTATTTTTAGCGCTCATTGGTTTTGTTCTGGAAGCTGTGGATATTCTTTTAGACATGAGTGATGTGAGCTTTGGCGGGAGGCTATCTCTGATAAACTTTACAGGAACGGCCTTCTTAATGGCAGCATCAATACTATTTTATATGTTAACAGACAATATGATATCCACAATAAATGGAAGAAAAAACGATATTGTTGTGCTCATACCTTTGAGCACCATACTCTTCTCACTGCTTCTCACTTTGCATGATGATGCGCTGGCTGCAATGAATAGCGCTCTATCATTTCTCATATTCGCTGTGCTTTTTTATGCTCTGCTCAATGTATATGGAATATACAAAAGGCTCCTGATGAAGGGTGCGGGCCTCATACCAATAGCCTCAGCTCTTCTTACCGTGCATATGTTTTATCAAATATACTGGCTTTCAGCACTGCGGGCTGATGAATTTTTGTATATTCTACGCTTTATGGTTTCTATAACAATATTTTTGCTTGCTGTAATTCCAGTAATATACAATTTTAGAGTAGGTGCAACAGAGGTGCACCGTACAAGAGTGACAAACAGCTTTCTGAGTGAGATCTACATGCTGATAGGTGGAGCATCCTTGACAATATTGAAAAGGGCACTGGAGGATTACGATGCAGAGCATGGCACCTCCTATGCTTTGAACCCCTACGACACAAAGATAATGGATGAAAACAAAGAGCTCGCAGATTATGTCGCAAACTATTTCGAGCGCTGCATAGGTCCAGTAGCTATAAGAATCTACAGAGAAGGTCTTTATGGAAGACGTGTATAATGAGATATACTCCCTTACGGAACAGATACCTGCAGGCAAAGTATCAACATACAAGAGGATTGCTGAAGCTCTGGGAGATCCTTTAGCAGCAAGGGGGGTTGCAGAAGCGCTGAGCATAAATCCTCTACCGGTAAAAATACCATGCCACAGGGTTGTTCATGAGAGCTTAATGCTCGGAGGTTTCAGATTTGGGATAGAAGAGAAGAAGAGGATGTTAGAGAAAGAGGGCATAGCTATAGAAAAAAATATGGTAAAAGCAGAGATCTTCGATGACTTCAGATCAACAAAGATCCTGGAGCAGATGAAGAATGAACAAGAAAAGATGAGCAAAAAGGTAGAGCTAGAAGATAGCGATTTTGAGCTTATAGCTGGATTTGATGTCTCCTATTATGAAAGGTTTGCTAAGGGAGCTCTGTGCTTAATGAACTTAGATATGGAGATACTGGAGGTGAGAACAGGATATGATCTCTCATGCATGCCCTACATACCAACATACCTTGGATTCAGAGAGCTGCCGCTTTTCAAGAAGCTCTCTAAGGGGCTGAAAAATGTGCTCTATTTCATAGATGGGAATGGTATTATGCATCCCCGCTTTTGCGGTAGCGCATGCATGCTTGGACTGGAAGCAAACGCACCGGCGATAGGAGTTGCAAAGAGCAAACTTTTGGGAGAGATCAGCGAAAACAGGGTAATATATGAAGGAAGGCAGGTGGGCTGGAAGAAAAACAACCTGTTTATCTCTCAGGGCAATAAAATCTCTTTGCAGAAGGCTCTGGAGCTTACAGAGCAGTTTTCAATATATAAAACGCCAGAGCCCCTGCGCATGGCGCACATAAATGCACACATCAGTAAGCAACGGTAACCCTGTAGCCCTTTTCCCTCAGCTCACCTACACATTTTTCGATCATCGAGCTTTGAGGCGCTGTTACAGTAAGCCTCAGTTCGCAGTAGTTCAATGGAATGCTGTGGGCATACCTGTCAAGGTAGAGGGTCTCTATGCTTATACCATTGATACCAAGGGCTTCAAAGACATCCTTCATTTCCAGAGGGCTATCCCTGATCATTATCCTCAACTTTGTCCTTCTGCCCTCACCTGCAACGCCCCTTGTTATGAGATAAGAGAGATCTGAGAGCTCCATGTTGCCCCCTGTTATCACAACTCCAACCTTTGAGTCCTCTTTAACCTCAACCTTGTTGTACATAAGCGCTGCTAAAGGCGCTGCCCCGCTTGGTTCAGCAAAGACCTTGCATCTCTCTAGAAGAAAAAGAAGGGCTGCTGCAATCTCCTTGTCGCTTACAATTGCAATATCTTCTTCGCCCATCCTGCTTTTTATAGTATTGAATGGTTTTATACCGGGATGCTTTGCAGATAAGCCATCCGCAATGGTATTTACGGTTGGAGTGCTTGAAGGCTTTCCGTTTCTCAAGGATAGGGACATTGAAGCAGCGCCTTCGGGCTCAACTCCTATAACTCTTGTTTTGCTCCCTTCCAAAGCCAGAAGCGTGCCCGCCAAGAGTCCCCCACTGCCAACAGGGACTATAACTATATCAAGCTCAGGGAGCTCAAGAGCTATTGTTCCATTGCCTGCGATCACCTCGCTGTCCTCATAGGAATTGATCATAACATAGTCATTTTCCATAGAAAGCTCTCCAGCTCTCTGGAATGCATCATCATAGGTTTCGCCAGAGAATTCAATCCTTACCCCATGCCTCTTTATAGCGTCTAACTTGGACTTTTTTATAGCCTTTGGAACGACAACGCAGCACTCTATGCCCAGAGCTTCAGCCATGCACGCAACAGCCTCTCCATGGTTTCCCATAGATGCGGTTATCACCCCCTTTTTCTTCTCCTCATCAGTTAGCGTAAGAAGCTTGTTTGCTGCCCCACGTATCTTGAAAGAGCCTGTGCGCTGAAAATTCTCTAACTTCAGAAAAACCCTGCACCCACAAACGTCGTTGATCGTCCTGCTATTCATTATCTCGGTTTCTCTCACATACTCCTTTATTCTCTCAGCCGCAAGCTCTACGTCTTTCTTTTCCATAGATTTTCCCCGCCGTTTATCAAGTCTCTGCTCTCAAGCATGTGTATCCGTTCCTATGGAGAATATAACTTTACTGTTTATCTTCTTTATCCTTCTTATGCCATTGCTATTGGGATCCATTCTATTGCAGTTTATCTCAAAAGGCGCACTGCGCTATCCTGCGGGATCTCCATCTCTAAGTCCCTCCTTATCCCCAGGAACACCACTTTAAAAGATCCTCTATACCTTCACTTTCATAAATATCTGCTATGCCCCTGCAGATGCAGCTCTTATATGCATGTTAACTCTGAGCTTGTTCTCTTCCTTGAGCTCAACAGATCGCAGATTACCAGGCACATTATCATAGCCCCGGGCAGATTCGAACTGCCGTCAGAGGGTCCAGAGCCCCCTATGCTTGGCCACTACACCACGGGGCTGCATATGTGTAGATGGTTTTTAATTAAAATAACTTTTCTAAGGCTTTGCCTATGCGCTCAAGTCCTTCCTCAAGCATAGCTCTGGGGCAGGCTATGTTAAGCCTCTCAAAACCACTGCCACATTTGCCAAATAGATAGCCATCATCGAGAGCAACTCCGCCATCTAAAAGAGCATTCCTCAGCTCAGCATCGCTCAAACCAAGGCTTCTGAAATCAAGCCACACAAGGTATGTTCCTTCTGGCTCTATTACCTTAACCTCTGTTCTGGAGAAAAACCTTTTAACCAGCTCGAGATTATCTCTGAGATAGGATAGAAGAGCCTCAAGCCAGTAATCACAGCTCTCAAATGCAGCCTCCAATGCTGTTAAACCAAGAACATTCGGCTCAGGCACCAGAGAATCTCTTGTCCCAACAAAACTCTTTCTTACTTCTTCATTAGGAATTATAACAAAAGCTGTTGAGAGCCCTGCCAGATTGAATGTCTTGCTTCCGGACATGCACACCATAGATCTCTGCTCGAACTCTGGTATGGAGGAAAAAGGAATGTGCCTACCTTTTAAAATGATCTCGCAATGTATCTCATCAGAGATCACAAAGGCTCCGCTATCTATAGCTATCCTGCCAGCTTCTTCAAGCTCTCTTCTCTCCCATACCCTGCCCACAGGGTTATGCGGGCTGCAGAGGAGCATTGTCTTTATCCTCCTTTCTTTAGGCACTATTCCTTTCTTTGGCCTGAAACATCCTTTTAACCCCTCTAAATCCATAACATACCTTCCGTTCTTCAGCGTCAGCTCATTCTCCACAACATGGCAACCGCTATTCTCTATAACAGAGAAGAAAGGATAGTACACAGGGCTCTGCAGGATCACCTCATCACCCGGGTGGCTCAAAGCCCTTGTGGCTATGCTCAAAGCCGGAACCACGCCCGGGGTAAGGACTATCCACTCCTTTTCTATTCTCCATCCATACTTCTTCATTATCCTCTCTTTTATCAGCTCTAGAAGCCTATCGCTAGGGTATGAATACCCGAAGATCCCATGGTCAACGCGTTTCTTTAAAGCCTCCCTTATCTCTTCAGGGCTCTCAAAATCCATATCAGCGACCCAGAATGGCAAAAGGTCTTCTTTACCAAACAGATCCTTCAAACCATCCCATTTTTCGCAGTCAGTCCCCCTCCTTTCTATGATCTTGTCAAAATCCATAATATGAAAAACAATCGCAGCGTATATTTCTTTCCAAGTTCTATTAATCTCTGAGCTTTATGCTCTCCATAAGCTTCCAAGACCCTCCAATCTCTCCTTTATACCCATTCTATTTAAAGAGAGCCACAGGGATGCTTGATTGCTTGTTACAACAGGAATCCCTATATCCCTCTCAAGAACTTCGATGATCTCAAAGGTTCTCAGATTTGTGCAACTTATAAAGAGACAGTCGCCTTCACCAGAGTCTGAAGCAAACCTGTAAAGCTCCTGCGGCGTGACCTTTCCTATCTCTTTATTTTTTTCTATACCCATCCCCATTATAGACCGAACTAGAAAGCCGCAGCTCTCAAGAAATTCTTTTTCTCTCTCATTGACTTCATCAATGTAGGGTGTAACCACAGAGAGCTCTTTAGCACTGAGAGATTTAAGAGCTTCCACAACTGCTGTAGAGGTTGTTATGAATGGAACCTTCAGTTCCTTTTCCATCTCCTCGCTCCTTCTTGTGTTATAATCTTTACCCTTTATCAGACTGCCTGACGTGCATCCAAACAGAATGCAATCCACCTCTGCATCAATCAAAGATGTGGCTGCATTCATAGAACTGCCGTCCATATCTTCCAGCGCCCCTGCATTAACCTCCTTAAGAGGCATTCTCGCAGTATGCAGCGAGATCCCCTGTGGGAGAGCACTCCACAGCTCGCACTCCATCGTTGTGTTTGATGAGGGCACAATGAGACCTATCCTTTTTCTCCAGCCATGCATGATTCTTATTGCCTGTCATTAATAAATTATTTTTGGAGGCTGTGAGTGCTAATTTATTTTAGCACTATATCAAAGCAGAATAGCTTCTCGGTAACGGAATAGCCATGTAACTCCTTAACCTCTATCCCCTCTATCTCCTTGCCAGCAACGTTGGCTTTCTCAGCGATGATCTCACTAACCGCCGTTGGATCATTGCAGATTTTATAGAGATGTATAATGCCTTTGCGACACTTATCGAAGGCACAGTCAAGAAAATCTGTAGAGCTGTGCGGCAGGTTCATAACAATCCTATCAAACTCATACCCTTCGAAAGCATCCCTCGCATTGCCGCAGAATACAGAGATGTTGCTCACCCTGTTTCGTTTCATGTTTTCTTTCAGGCACTCTATAGCTTTTTCGTTTATGTCAGATGCACACACTCTGTCTGCGCGCTTTGCAATAGGTATCGTAAATGGCCCAGCTCCGCAGAACATATCCCATACGATCTCTCTTTTATCCACCAGAGATGCTATTCGTGCTCTCTCGCTCGAAAGCCTGGGGGAGAAATAGACCTGCGCTATATCAAGCTTGTATATGCATCCATTTTCTCTGTGCTCGGTCTCTGTCCTTTTCTCTCCCGCTATAACCTCTACATCTCTCACCCTCTGCTCGCCCTTCACACCCTTATCCACACAAACAACCTTTATGTGCTTATAAGCCTTCAAAATAGCGCCCCCTATATCCCTCCGCAAGGGAGAAAGCTCTTCAGGCAACTTTATGATGCAGATATCACCAACAACATCAAATGCCCGGGGTAGCTTTTTGCGGAGATCTTCCGGAAAAATATCCCTGTAGGTCTTCATCTAGCATAATAGTGGAAGACCCTTTTACGCACTTCTTTTACGGCCAACTCCCCCTTTTTAGAGAGTTCCTCCAGGCACCTGTGCACTACTCCTCTTGATCTGCCCGTGCCTCTGACTATGTCTATGAATCTGCATCCGGGGTGGTTCCTCAGATAGTTCTTGACTTCCTTTTCAGCCTGTAGTAGGAGCATGAGTAAAATATGTGCTTGATACTATAAAAATTTTTGTCTATTTGAGAGGGATTTGGCAATTTATGGGGCGTAATCTATAGGTCTTTCAACCTTTTAAAGGCTTGACTAAAGTTTTGATAGGTCCTGCTGGTTGATGTTTTCAGGCATTTCATATGGGGTGCGGCAATGATGAACTTTAAGTGCATACTTCGTAAAAGCTTCTTACGGCTCCTGTATACATCGATAACCAGAAAAATGTTTAAATGAGAGAACACAGATAATATGCTATGCAAAAGTTTCTGCTAGTTCTTACGATCCTCCTCATATCTCAGTATTCAATAGAGCTGGATGGCTATACCATCATAAATACGCCGAGCATAAACGTGAGACAGGGGGAAAAGCTTGTTGTTCAGATAAATCAGAGTGGTTGGGTGATGGTGGTGATCCTGCGGGATGGAGAAAGCATATTCGACAACGGAGCGCAGGGCGGCTACAAAGATGTCAATTTAACATTTGACGATCCTGGAAACTATGCCATCTCCTTCAGAAACACTCATTATAGGAGGGAGACGGTAAAGTACAGCATAATGATAACTGGGAAGAACTATTCAAGTTCTGTCATTCTTGGATAATCGTCATTTATCTTATAATTCAATCATGGCGAATTACTAGCTTTGTATGCTTTAACGAGATACTGGTTCACCATACGATGGGAATTGAAAAAAGATCCATTTATGCTTATAGAGTACTTCATCATTTTTGCCCAGGCCTCTTTGTCATTATAATACTTTGGAAGCACCTCTTTTTCAAGTTTCGAATAGAGTTTTTCAGCGTCTTCCTCATCGTTCACCTCTACCCCTTCTTTGACCTGTTCTCTTATTGACCAGCCAGTTATGTTCTCTATGTGCCCCTCCAGCCACCAGCCATCAAGAGAGCTGAGGCTAGGAACCCCATTTAAAGCCGCCTTCATACCTGATGTTCCTGAAGCTTCATGTGGTGCATGCGGGGTGTTCAACCAGAGATCCGAACCGCTTATTATCATCTTTGCCAGCTCGATATCATAGTTTTCAAGAAAAACCAGCTTGACATTCTGCAGTTCTTCGGAGGCTTTTACGATTTTCTTTATCTCCTCCTTACCTTCTGTATCATTAGGGTGCGCTTTCCCTGCATATACTACCTGAACATTCAAAGAGTCCAGTCTTTTTAGGTCATGCAGTAGCAGAGTTGGTCTCTTGTATCTTGTGATCCTCCTCGCATAGCCTATGGTAAGAACATGGTAATCCATTCCTGCATTTTTTGTTCTATTGACATGATCTATCAGCTTTTTCTTACATTTATCATGCGCTTTCATTACCTCTTCATCTGTGAGGTTTATCGCATATCGTAAAAGGCATGGATCTTTCCTCCATCCCAGTATTTTGCTGTCGTAAAGATTTATAAAAGGTTTTGAAGCCCAGAAAACATGATGCACCCCGTTTGTTATAGAGTCTATGGGGTATCCGGGGAACATTCCCCTGGAGATTTCTGCATGCTTTTTTGCAACCCCGTTGACATAATGGCTGAAGCGCAGCGCCATGAGGGTCATGTTGAGTTTAGTGCTATCCCCATTGGCGCACAGAAAATCTATCTCTTCATCTCTAAGGTATCCACCAAGGAATTCCTTAACCATGTCTTTGGAAAAAACATCATGGCCAGCCGGCACAGGGGTGTGGGTGGTAAAAACGAACTTTTCTTTCATCGTCTCCAATCCGCTTTCGTCTATAGGCACGTTGTATCTCTTGAGAAGCTCAACAATAAGGAATGCAGTATGTCCTTCATTCATGTGGTATATGTCTATATTACTATACCCTAAGGCATTGAGCATCCTTATCCCACCTATGCCCAGAACGATCTCCTGCATAAGTCTGTATCTGAGATCCTTTCCATAAAGATAAGCACTTATCTCTCTGCTCTCTTCATCGTTCTCCTCAACGTTCGTATCCAGGAAAAGAACAGGGGCTGAAAAGCCGTTTTGCCCCTCATTATCATACTTCCAGCACTGAACCGTGACCTCTTTTTCGCCCATAGGTACCTTTATCTTAGGCTCCATCCTCTGCATAAAGTCCTCGGGTCTCCAATCTGCAGGTATCTCAAGCTGTCCTCTCTCATTATCTATCCGCTGGAAGAAGTAGCCCTTGTTACACAGGAGTCCCACGCCTACTGCAGGCACTTTAAGATCAGCAAAGGATCTCATAACATCACCAGCAAGGACCCCAAGGCCCCCACCATAGGTTGGCATTCTGCTGTCAATTGCGATCTCCATACTGAAATAAGCGACCTTCGTTTCCTCTGGCATAGGGCAGTATAATGTATATGTGCTTATTTCATTTTCTATGACATAGCCATAACGTTCTTTTGAGCTTGGCAAGAGGATAAAAATTAAGATAAACAAAGAATAACCTCGGTTTTATGGATAGCAAAGTAGTGGAAAATGTGAGGGATCAGCTGAGGGAAAATGAGGTTTTTGTCTCCGTGAAAAGCGGAAACGTCAGGTATCTCTCTTGCAAAGAGCTGAAGGACCCTGTAGCGAGCGCTATTATAGTAGATAAAGAGAAAGAGACCGCAGTAGTTTCTTCTTTGGAAAAGAATAGAGCTTCCGATCTGCTGGATATGGATATAAAAGTATTTTCTCCTTACCCTAAAATAAAAAAGGACGGGAAAAAGTTTCTATCGCTGCTCAAAAAAGAGTGCTATGGGAAAGAGATAGTATCTGATTCAAGGATAGATGGAATGAGAACAAAGACAAAAGATCTCATAGCCCCGCTGCGTATGATAAAGAGCAGCGAAGAGATCCAGCTTATAAAAAAAGCAAACAAAATGACAAAAGATGTTGAGCTGGAGGCTATTGTTACGGAGGGCAGAAGTGAGATCTCTATAGCAAGGGAAGTTGAAGAGGCAATGCTCGGAAATGGAGCCGAAGGCTTTGCTTTTGACACAATAGTGGCATGCGGCAAGCATACTGCATATTCACACCACGAGCCCGGTAGAACAGGATTTAAAAATGTGGCAATAATAGATTATGGAGCACGCTACAGAGGCTATTGTGCTGATTTGACCAGAACAATAATCACTGGCAGTGAAAGGCTGGGTGGCATAAAGAGCAGGATAGAAGAAGCAGTAGAGAGCGTCGTCGAAAAATTCTCAGAGGGCTCTAAATGTTCGGATATAGACAGGGAGCTGAGAAGGGCACTGGGAAAACTTAGCAGATATTTCTATCATAGCACGGGCCACGGTATCGGACTTGAGGTCCATGAGCAGCCATCGATAAGCATAACTTCAAAGGATGTTCTGGAAAAGAGCATGGTTTTTACTATAGAGCCAGGCATATACATCAAGGGCCTTGGAGGTGTTAGAGTTGAGGATGATTTTTATGTTGATGGTAAGATAAGGAAAATATAAAAAGGTATATATAAGAAAAAAGTCATTAAGCAGTGATTGTTATGGAGTCTATCATGAGAGATACAATGAATTCGGGGGAGGGAGAAATACAGGGTGTTGGAAATGAAGAGCTTGAGAGGATCCTTTCCAGCTTGAGAACAAAGATATGTGTTGTGGGATGTGGTGGTGCTGGCACCAATACCATAACGAGGCTTCTGGATGCAGGTATAAGAGGTGTTGAGCTTTATGCGCTTAACACAGATGCACAGCATCTTTTATATGCAAAAGCACCTAGAAAACTGCTGATAGGGAGAAGAACAACAAAAGGTTTAGGGGCAGGAGCTTTGCCCAATGTTGGGGAGGCTGCAGCACTTGAAGCTGAAGATGAGATAAAAACGATGCTCAAAGGAGCGGATCTTGTTTTTGTTACATGCGGTCTTGGTGGTGGAACAGGAACCGGAAGCATACCGGTTGTTGCGAGAATAGCAAAAGAGCTTGGCGCCCTAACAATAGCTGTTACAACCATTCCCTTCTCAGTTGAGGGAGTGGTAAGGATGGAGAATGCAATAAAAGGGCTTGAGAAGTTGAAGAGAGAAGCAGATACAGTTATAGTGGTTCCAAACGATAAGCTATTGCAGGTTGCTCCGCGCTTGAGCATAAATGAGGCTTTCAGGGTGGCTGATGAGATCCTTGTGAGAGCGATAAAGGGTATAAGCGAGATGATAACGGTTCCGGGTCTAATAAACCTCGACTTTGCTGATCTGAAGACCATAATGAAAGATGGCGGTGTTGCGATGATAGGCCTTGGTGAAGCAGACTCGAATGATACAAAAAAGGCGATTATGGATGCGCTCAACTCGCCGCTGCTGGATATAGATATAACTAATGCAACTGGCGCTCTTGTGAATGTTGTTGGTGGGGACACCCTCACCCTTCAGGAAGCGCAGGAAGCAGTATCTGAGGTCCATGCGAAGGCACCGAACGCAAGGATAATATGGGGCGTCGCTACAGATCCAGGGATGAAGTCTTCAGTGCGCATAATGCTGGTCATTACGGGAGTAAAATCGCCACAGATATTCGGGAGAGAGAAGAAGACCTTAAAGGAAAATATTGACATAGACATAGTAGGGTAGAGAGCATGGGTATAGTAGATAGAGCTGCAAAGTTTCAGGAGAGGATAGAAAAGAGGATAAAGAAGATAGGGAGCGGGGATTACGGAAGGGTTCTCAAGCTTGCCCATAAGCCAAGTGATGAAGAGTTCTCAAAGATGCTCGAGGTCACCACCCTTGGCGTTTTAATCCTGGGCTTCCTGGGCTTCGGGATATTCTATCTCATGACGGTCGTTGTCTTTCCAGGCTAGAAGAGACCCTTTATATTTCCTTCCTCATCTATATCAACAGATTCAGCATTTGGATGCCTGGGTAATCCTGGCATGGTCTCTATGTTGCCCATCAGAGGGTAGAGGAATCCTGCACCGACGCTGGCCCTTATGTCTTTAACGGTTACAATAAATCCTTTAGGCCTGCCCAGCTTTGAGGAATCATCAGAAAGAGACAGGTGCGTCTTAGCCACATTTATTGGTAAGTTACCCCATCCTAGCCCCTCAAACTGCTCTATCTTTTTCATAGCCTGAGATGTGTATTCAACGCCATCAGCCCCATAGATCTTTTTAGCTATGATCTCTATCTTCTTATCTATGCTCTCCTCCAAAGGATAGAGGAATCTGAAATCTGAGCTTTTGTTCTCTACAGCTTTAGCCAGCTCCATGCAACCTTCGCTCCCCTTACCGTAAGGGTCTATTATCACAGCATCATCAGCGCTTCCAGCTCTCTCTTTTATATACTCAAGATCTCTTTCACTATCATCCTTAAACCTGTTCACAGCAACGATAGCAGGAACTCCGTATATGTGAACATTCTCTATGTGTTTTTCAAGGTTCTCTATGCCCTTTTCTAAATCGCCGTGACCATGGTGCTTTAGGGCGCGCACAGTTGCAACAATAACCGCAGCATCGGGCTTAAAGCCAGCATATCTGCACTTTATATCACAGAACTTCACAAAGCCATTATCACTTCCGAAGCCGCTCTCAGTCACCACATAATCAGCAAGCTTTAAAGCTATCCTGTCAGCTATTATGCTTGAGTTGCCATGAGCAACATTGGCAAATGGGCCTGCATGTATGAGGGCTGGTGTGCTCTCGCTTGTCTGCACAAGGTTTGGCTTTGCGGCATCCTTGAGTATGGCAGCCATTGCGCCAGCAGCCTTTATGTCCTCTGCTGTCACGGGCTTTTTCTCCTCGTTGAATGCAACAACCATCCTGCCTAGCCTTACTCTCAGATCTCTGAGGTCCCTGGCTAAAGCGAGTATAGCCATGGTCTCGCTTGCAACAGCGATATCATACCTTGCTTCTCTGGGGCTCCCATTACCTTTTCCACCCAGACCTGTTATTATATGCCTTAGCCCTCTATCTTCAATGTCAACAACCCTGTTTGCCATTATAGAGAAAGGGTCTATATGCAGCTCATTTCCTTGCTTTATGTGATTGTCTACCATTGCAACCAGAAGGTTCTGGGCTATAGAGCATGCATGTATATCACCAGTAAAATGCATGTTGATCTCATCGCTTGGCTCTACTGTAGAAGCACCGCCGCCTGTTGCTCCACCCTTTATGCCAAAGGTAGGGCCCATTGATGGTTGTCTCAGGGTTACTATGCTTCTATGCTCTTTATTCAAAGCCATCGATAGGCCTATAGCAGTGGTTGTCTTTCCTTCTCCGTAAGGCGTGGGGGTTATCGCTGTAACACAGATTAGCTTCCCATTCCTGTTCCCTTCTGTCCTCTTCAATATCCTGAGATCTATCTTTGCTTTGTGTTTTCCATAAGGTTCAATCTCATCTTTTTCTACCCCAATCGCTATGTCTTCTATAGGTAATAGCCCGCTCATGTGGTTAATCAATTGCATAACTCATATGTTTTTCCACTATCCTTTTATATGGATGTAACACTTTTGTCTTATGGAAGAACAGGAAACAAGAGAGGTGTACCTCAAAAGAGAAGGGAACCTGGCAGAGGTAAAGGTGAGAGATTTTGAACTGCTCATAGATGAACCAGCAGATAAGGGGGGAACAAACAAAGGCCCGAGGCCAACGGAATATCTGCTTGCTGCACTCGCAGGCTGTTATACTGCTACATTTATTAGAATAGCAGAAAAGAGGAAGCAGCACATAGAAAGAATAGAGTGCACTGCCAGAGAGTATATAAGCAGGAAAGAGAACAGAGTAACAAAGGCGGAGCTCTCTCTGGTTGTATACTCTTCTATGAACGATGAAGAACTGGGCATAATAAACAGGTTGGCAGAAAATAGCTGCACTGTAAAAAACTCTTTAAATACGGAAGTAATTACAAGCGTTGTGCGGGCGTGATCTAGCGGCTAGGATAGAGGCCCTCCAAGCCTCTTGCCCGGGTTCAAAACAGCCTATGGACGCTGTGCGGAAAGGTGTGGAAATCCCGGCGCCCGCACTATCCTACAAAATAAAATTCATAGTAAGGCAGCACATTTTTCTCTTTTGGCCCGAACTTAAAACTGTAGCAGAGATTGGCCAGAACGTTCCTGCATGGATAGCGAAAAAGGACTTCTTTTTAAATCAGATGTCTTCCGAAAGCAGAAGATTGATGACTTTTTACAGACAAACTTTGCCCCGATCCTTTATATGCAGGCCTGTTGATCCGAGAAGAGCGTAAGGCAAAGATCCCGAAAAGCTTACTATCAATCTGGGCTCTTTAAGAGCACTATAGTCAGCGCAGTTCAGGATTAGAGCGCTTTGCTCATTAGCTAAATGCCAGACTGTTTTCTATTTTCATAGATCTTCTGAATAACAGAACAATATAGAGTATATAGAAAAAGGTATATCCCAACAATTCTCATTCACCTTATGAAAAGCGCAATCGTGTTTATCGCTGCGCTTCTTGCGCTCTCCTTTGTCACTGTGAGAGCAGAAGGAGCAGAACCGAAAAACGTGATATTTATGATAGGAGATGGTATGGGGGTTAACCATGTTACCCTTACACGCACTGTTGCCGAGGAATTGAATATGGATAAGTTCCCTTACGGGGGGATCGTGACAACCTATTCTATGGATAGTCTGATAACAGACTCTGCAGCAGCTGGAACGGCTTTAGCAACAGGTTATAAAACAAACAACGGGATCATAAGCCAGACGCCAGATGGAAAAAAGCTGAAGACATCGCTTGAGGCAGCAAAAGAAGCTGGAAAAAGCACAGGGCTCGTCACAACAACAAGGATAACCCATGCGACACCTGCGGTTTTTGCTACACACATAGATGACAGAGACAATGAGAATGAGATTGCAGAGCAACTGTTAATGGCAGGAGTTGATGTGCTTTTGGGTGGGGGACTCAGGCATTTTCTTCCTGCTGGCGAGGGCAAAAGAGAGGACAGCCTCAATCTTGTTTCTGAGTTCATAAATGCAGGTTATACCTTTGTTGATGATAGAGAAGGGCTTTTTGCTGCAGATAGCTCTCCTTTGCTCGGACTTTTCACCATGAGCTACATGAACTATGAGCTGGATAGGGAGGAGGAAGAGCCTAGCATAGCGGAGATGACAGAAAAGGCGATAGAGCTGCTTAGCAGAAATGAGGAGGGTTTCTTCCTGATGGTTGAAGGTGGCAGAATAGACCATGCAGCGCATGCAAATGATGCTGCAAGCGTAGTTGCTGAAACTATAGCCTTTGATGATGCTGTAGGGAAAGCACTGGATTTTGCCAGAGAAGATGGAGAAACGCTCGTTGTTGTAACCGCAGACCATTCAACCGGAGGCTTAACTCTCGGTAGCGGTGCAGAGCAGTGGTATAACTATGAGCCTTTAAAGAGCATAAGCATATCCTTTGAGAGCTTTGCCCCCTTACTCAACGGGCAAAACACAGAAGAACTGTTTGAGATCTATTTCGGGATAAGCCCGGGAGAAGAGGAGATAAAGAGGATAGATGAAGCTGTGAAAACAGGAGATCTATACACTATAGAGAGCGCAATAGCTCAGGTTGTTAGCGCAAGAACGAATATAGTATTCACAACAACCCAGCATGATGGGGGAGCTGTGCCCATCTTTTCCTATGGGGTTGGAGCTGAAAGCTTCAGCGGGTTTATGGACAACACGGATGTCGGTGCAGTAATAAAAGAGATGGCTGTGCACAGGGAAGAAAAAAGTATGATTGATAGAGTGCTGGATAGGATAAGGGGGTAGTTAGATCAGGATCTTGAGATCCTCTCCAATAAAGCCCTGTGCATCTCTAAGAGCCTCTCTTTCCTATCTTTCATCAATATTATGTCAGGCTCCCCGAGCACGATGAGGTTTTGAGCAAAGGGGGAGGGCACATCCGTTTCAATGAGCTCCCATTCCATCTCTTTCCTTTCCAGTCCCCCAACTATGCTCTTTGCTCTCTCAAGATCCATGAGATCATACAGTATCTCTCTGTGGGTCTCTTTTATCACGGGGAACTGGGGATCTATCTTCTCAACTACCCCTAAAAGCGTTTGTGCACTTATCTGCTGTCTTCTCACAGAGAGCTTGTAACCCTTATAGTTACGCAACACAAGGAAGCTTCTTGAAGCATTATGCCTGAAGCGCCTCTTCATCAGCTCGGTCTTTCTTATGTTCTCCTTCAACAGCTGCTCCATATCTATTTTATAGATCTCCTTAAAGACAGCATCAAAATCTATCTCATAATTCTTTGCAAAGATCAGGGCAAAACCATTATCGCTTATGGACAACATAGCGTCAACGTGTAATGATTTTGTTATAACAAAACCGAAGACCCTTGAGAGGCAGTCATTAACCCTCCTTCCGAAGAGAGCATGGAAGACTATAGCCATTCTTCCTTTTGTGTCCTTTGTTCGCTCTATGATTATCCTTCTATGCGTTGGCATTCTCTTAACGTAAGCCCATTGGAGAGATATGTAGTCCCTCAGAGCCTTTTCAGAGTTTTTATCAACAGGCAAGGCTTTTGTCTCTATTTTTCTACCCTCCTCCAGAGCTTCCTCAGCCCCCTCTCTGAACTTTCCAATCTCTATGGCAAGCTCATAGCTGAGCGGAAGCATCTCTGAGAACCATGATGGTATTGTGGGGCTCTCATTCGGTCTCTCTTCAACGAAGCATGTCATTCCCCTTGCGTATTTAAACTCATAGGTTTTCCCTCCAAGTACAAAAACGTCCTTCTTTCTTAATCGCTCAAGAAATTCCTCCTCTATGTTCCCTATGAATCTCTTCGGTTTCAGGGTGTAAACGCTCACCTTAACTTCATCCGGTATAGCCCCTAAATTTAAATAATATATTACTCTTGTGTACTTTCCTCTTCTTCCAAACTCATTGCCCTCAAACCATATCTTACCGTAAACATTTCTGTCTTCAAGGGATGCATAATGGCCAGCAAGGTAGTGCAGGAGTGATTCTAAATCCTCTCCCTTTAGATCCCTGTAGCAATAGCTCTTTCTTATAACCTTTAAAGCCTCATCAACGCTCCATTTCTTAGTGAGAGACATGCCAACAACATGTTGCGCAAGTATATCTAAGCAGTTCTCTAACACTTTAAAAGAGTCCAGAAAATGCTCCTTTATGCATTTGAGCATTATGGCGCATTCAACTATATCATCTCTATCCAGAGCTATTATGGCGCCTTTAGCCCTATCTCTAACATTGTGGCCGCTTCTGCCCATGCGCTGCACGCATCTCGTTACTGACTTGGGTGAGCCTATCTGTATAACATAGTCTATGTAACCTATATCTATACCCAGTTCAAGGCTTGTTGAACAGACAACAGCCTTCAGCCTTCCTTCCTTGAGCCTTTCCTCAACATCCCACCTGAGCTCTCTGGATAGAGAGCCGTGGTGCGCTGCTATGGCTCCTTCCTCAAATCTGCCTGCAAGGTTGTGCACAACTCTTTCTGTCCCGCTTCTTGTATTTGTGAATATTAGCGTTGTCCTGTGCTTCTTTATCTCTTTTTCAAGCACAGAATACATCTTTTTGTTCAGAGCTTCAGCATCAGTCCCTATTATATCATCCGTCGGGCAGAGAAGCTTCAGCTCAAAGGGCTTGAACCATGAAACATCAACGATAGTGCAGTCTCTATCGGTGCCCACCAGAAACCTGGCTGCTTCTTCAAGCGGGTGCAGTGTTGCCCCCAGGCCTATCCGGATAAAATCCTTTCCGGTTATATTGCAGAGACGCTCCAGGCTCAGAGAAAGGTGCACACCCCTCTTGCTTCCTGCAAGCTCATGGAGCTCATCCACCACAACCCATTTTATATCACTGAATTTCTTTATGAACTTGCCGCTGTTAAGTATGATAGCAAGGCTTTCTGGTGTTGTTATCAATATGTGCGGCGGTTTTCTGAGCTGCTTTTGTTTTTCGTTTGCACTTATGTCTCCTGTTCTTACAGCTACCCTTATTCTATCATCAAGCCCCATCTCTCTGAGCGGTTCTATGAGATTCCTGTATATATCATTGTCCAGAGCTCTCAACGGGCTAACATAGACGCAGTAGACCATGTCCTTGAGGTCCATGGAAGAGAGCTCACTTATAATTGCTGCAAATGCCGATAGCGTTTTGCCGGAGCCTGTGGGCGCAGTTATCAGAACGTTTTTACCTTTAGATATCAGTTTGAAAGAGAAGCGCTGCGGTGGTGTGAGGTCCCCGAATTTTTTGACGAACCATTCCCTTACCACAGGGCTGAGAGCCTGCAGGGATGCTTCTTTACTATAAGCTCTTTTTGCGAATTGAATCATGCTCTGGTGTATAGGAGGGTAGAGTTATTAGTTTAGTGCTTTTTATGAAGCTCTTGTCAGCATTTAGCTCTCTATCCCCAAGCCAGACCATAGCTCTTGAGATCTCCAGTGCAAGCTCTGAACTGAGGATCATGGGCACATTTTTATCAGCGCATTCTCTGCGTAACCTGTAATCATTTCTGTGCCCCTCTGTTACAAGAAGATCTAAGCCTTCAACAACCCTGCATCTATTAAAGTTCATCTTTACTTCAGAAGGTATATCCCCCTCAATATGGACCGTTTTAGGAAGTCTGTTCGGTTTGACAGAGAGCCAGCTCTTTAAAAGGGCATCATAATAACTGTCTCCGCACGATGCAACTTCGCCGGTAGATCTCATCTCTGGCCCCAGGCATGGATATGCACCTCTTAGCTGCGACCAGGAGAACTGCGGGCTTTTGACGAAATACTTTTCGGGCAGGAGCTCTTTATATCCTCTACCTTGAAGACCTTTATAGATCGCTTCAGCTGCAAGGAACATCAGATTGCTTCCTGTTGCCCTGCTAGAAAAAGGCATAGAACGGCTTGCTCTGAGGTTCAGCTCAAGCACATTTACCTCATCATTCAGCAGGAACTGGATGTTGAAGGGGCCCTTTATGTGCAGCTCTCTGGCAAGCGAGAGAGCTATCTCATGCATCCTCTCCTTTTTCTTCTCCTCTATCCTCTCTGCAGGGATCTTCATTGTGGAGTCTCCGCTATGTATGCCAGCACGCTCAATGTGCTCTATTGTTACACCATAAACGCGCTCCCCATCAGAGACGCAGTCCATCTCCGCTTCAGCTGCATTGAGAAATTTCGAAACCACAGCAGGATACTCGTTAGACACCTTTGCCCTTGCAATGGAGAGCTCTTCCTCATTCCTTGCAATGCTCATACCGCTTCCGCTCAGTACGTAACTGGGTCTTACCATAACAGGATAACCTGCACTCGATGCAAAAGAAAAAACCTCTTCCATGCTCCTGGCTTCGACCCACTCTGGTTGCTTTATACCCAGCTCCTCCAAAAGCTTTGAGAACTTTTTCCTGTTTTCTGCTAAATCTACGCTTTTTCCGCATGTACCAATAAGCTTTATACCTCTTTTCTCCAGTTTGTCAGCTATAGAATTCGTTGTCTGGCCACCAGCAAAAGCAACAACTCCGTCGTATCCCTCAAAGGAGTTTATGGCAGAGATCCTATCTTCTGTTATAACATCAAAGTAAAGCCTATCACTCTCATCCCAATCTGTGCTAACTGTCTCAGGGTTACAATTCAAAACATGGGCTTTATAGCCATATAGCTTTGAGGCTTTTGCAAAGTTCATAACCGCCCAATCAAATTCAACCGAGGTGCCTATTCTAAATGGCCCTGCGCCTATACAAAGGATCTTTTTTCCCTCATCCCTTTCAACATCGTTCTCATAGCCTTTTGTCGTGTATAGATAATTTGTGGACGCTGGGAACTCTCCAGCTAACGTATCTATCTGCTTTTGTTTTAGGCATCCATCATTTCCCTCCGCCTTTTGAAAAAAGAATGGATCTATGCCATCTACAGGCTCTTTTGAGGATACCAGCAATCCTATATTAGAGATTGTGTCCTCAGATATCATATGCAAAGCTTTTTCATAGACCTCTCCGATGCTCTTCCCCATAACCAGGAACTCTCCGGTAGAGCACATCTCTGAGCCCAGTGTTGTATCTGCTCCCTCAAATTTTTCATTATCCCATCTCGGCACTTTTAGAGCGACATAATCCATCGCTGGTTCAAAGAATGCTGTTGTCTTCTTTGTTATCTCATTTATGAGCTCATCAAGGGTATAGCCCAGGGCAAGTTTTGCCGCTATGTATGCTAAGGGGTAGCCCGTAACCTTGCTTGCTAGTGCACTGCTCCTGCTCATCCTGGGATTTGTCTCTATAATATAGTAATCCTCTCCATTCAGAGCCAGCTGCACATTGCACTCCCCGACGAGCTCTATAGCCTCTGCAACCTTCAAAGAAGCGCTCCTTAGCATCTGATACTCAGCATCGCTTAAAGTCTGTGAAGGGGCTATCACCACAGAGTCTCCAGTGTGTATGCCCATAGGATCTATGTTCTCAAGGGAAGCAACAGCAGCAGAATTTCCTCTCTTATCCCTTATGATCTCAAACTCTATCTCCTTCCAATGGTAGAGACATTTTTCAACCAGAACGTTCTTAACCTCGCTATTGGCAAATGCTTTTCCTATAGCTTTTTCAAAATCGCTTTTATTCCATGCCACAAAGGAGCCCCTTCCGCCAAGGTTAAAACTAATCCTGACGATAACAGGGAAGCCTATATCCATTGCAGCCTTAAGCGCCTCTTTCTCTGTATTGGCTGAAAAGCTGGGAGGTGTGGGCAATCCTTTATCCTTTATAACCTTCTTGAATAGCCCCCTGCTCAGAGCTTTCTCTATGCCATCTATCTGCGTGCCAAGGACCTTTACTTCATTCAAACGCAGGTAATCCTCGAGCTGAACACCCAAGGAAAGAGCACTCTGCCCACCGAAACCTAAGAGTACGCCCCCTGGCTTTTCTATATCTATAACTTTTTCAGCAAAGTTCTTTTCAAGGGGCAGGAGATAGGTCTTATCCGCTATATCAATCTGCACAGTTGCTATGTTCGGATTCATGAGTACGCTCTCAATGTTCTCTTCATTCAGTGCTTTCAAAGCCTGACTTGTGCTGTAATCAAACTCCGCTGCCTCTGCTATCTTTATCCCACCAGATCCAAAAATAAGAACCTTATGCATGCATAGCCTCCTTGAGAAAGGAATCGAAAACCCATTCTGTATCCAGCGGTCCAGGAGCACCCTCAGGATGAAACTGCACACCGATCCTATTTTCATCAATAAAAGCCTCAACACTACTGTCGTCCAGGCTCCTCATCCATACCTTTGAGCATAGAGTGCTTGCATCTATCGCATACCCATGATTCTGGGACGTTATGTAGCACTTTCCATCTAAAATGTCCTTTACAGGTTTATTTGCGCCCCTGTGGCCGTATCGCATCTTGTAGATCTCCGCACCCCCAGCCATAGCCAGCAGCTGAGCACCGAGGCATATCCCCAAGGCTGGCGCCTCTTCCGGCAGCTTTTTAATTTCGGATATGGTTTTCTTCAATAGAGCGGGATTGCCCGGGCCATTGCTTACCACCACGCCTTTGCATGAGTGTTCCTCAAAAGCTTCCTTGAGGTCATAGTCCCAGGGCACACGAATGAGCTTTAAATCCCTCTTCAAAAGCTCCTTTATTATAGCATTCTTAACTCCAAGATCAACTAGGAGCACGTTTCTATTTCCTTTCCCTACCACCTTGGGCTTCTCAACGCTGACAGAATCTACAACGTTGAAACTCTCGTAATCGAAGGCATCATATATCCTTTCTCCTATCGACCCTTTCATAACCCCCTTTTCCCTTATTCTCTTGACCAGAACCCTTGTATCTATACCTTCTATCACCGGAACTCTCTCTCTTCTGAACCAGTCCTTCAGCTCTGGAGAGGTTATCCTGTATGCCACAACCCCTGCAGGTTTTATGCCATCTGATTGCATCTCCCCCTTTAAGCCATAGTTTCCTATTAGCGGATATGAGAAAACAACTATTTGCCCCTTGTATGAAGGGTCTGTGAGCACCTCTGGATAACCGACCATGCTGGTTGTGAAAACAACCTCTCCCGCAACACTTCTATCAGCTCCTGAGGAAATGCCTTCAAAACATGAACCATCCTCAAGATAGAGTTTCATCAAGCTCCTCCTTTGCCTTTTTGATGTATCCCAGAACCATCTGTGGATCTGGCGAGCCTGTTATCTTTTTGTTTATTGTTTTTTCAAAACTTACGCCAAGCCTATCAGCCTCTTCCTTCAGTCTCCCCTCTTTCACAGCCTCTGCAACCATCTGATGAGCCTCCCTATATGGCAGACCCTCTTTGAGAGCTATGGCTTCTGCTATATCGGTTGCCATTATGCTTATATCCGAAGCATCCTCTCTAGCTTTTTCCCTGTTGAACCTTATTTTCTCAAAGCAATCTTTGAGTACCAGAGTGGCACTTTCTGTGCCAGCAATTAAAGAGAAAGCATGCTTGTTTATCTCCTGCATATCCAGGCTATAGCCAGAAGGCAGGGATTTCAGTACAGACATTATTGCTGTGAGCTGCCCTATTGCTTCTCCTCCCCATGCTCTAACAACCTCCATTGTGACAGCGTTCTTCTTCTGTGGCATCATGCTGCTTGTGGCTAGATGCTCTTCAGCAAGAGATATATATCCCAGACCACTAAAAAAGATCACGTCAGAGGCTATACGGGAGAAGAAAACAGACAATGAAGCCTCAACCGAGCTTGCGAGAGAAAGGAAATCCCTGCTCGATGTTGCATAGAGGCTATTCTCTGCTATCTGCGAAAACAGGCCTTTTGCAATCTTTTCCCTGTCCAGAGGGACACTTGTTGAGGCAATGGCTCCGGAGCCCAAGGGACTTTTATCTACCATAACTATTGTTGCTTTAATCATGCGTTCGTAGTCTACAAGGTTTTCATCTATTGCGCATAAGTAGTGCGCAAATGTAGAGGGTTGTGCGGGTTGCATATGTGTAAAAAGGGGCATAAAAGATTCCAGATTTTTTTCAGCAAGCGAAAGAAGTAGCTTTCTAAAAGCACGTATATTTTTCATCTCTTTTTCAAGTGCCCTCTTTACCTTAAGTCTCAGGGCTGCAGCAACATGATCATTTCTGCTCTTACCCAAAGGAATATAAGCTGAGCCCTTGGAGGAAAGGTAGATCTCTATAGCTTCATGCACATCCTCTGCTTCTATATTGAATAAGGGAGAGGGATCATCCAAAAGCTTACCAAGTTCTTTCAAAATGTTTTCGCTATCTGGTACAATATTACCGAGGCCCTTTACATGGGCTATAAGTACCTCTATCCCCTCATGCACTATCTCTTTATCCTCCTCCATAGAAGAGGTGTATCTCTCTAACCAGTTATCCTTCTCTCCCAGTAGCTTTTTTCTATACATCTCTCTTCTCCGCCATCACGCTCTGAAGCCCGAAAAGATCGATAAAGCCTTTGGCGATGCTCTGATCAAAGCTACTTTTTTCAAAGGTAGAGATCTCTTTATGATAAAGAGATTCATCAGAACTCATTCCCGCTAAAGAGAAACTCTTTTTGCCAAGCCTCAAACTAATGCTTCCGTTAACATGCTCATCCGCCTTTTTCATGAACTCGTCTAAAGCCTCCCTCAATGGCTCGAACCACAACCCGTTGAAAACAAGCCAGCCCCATTTCTGCTCTGCAAGAGCTTTGGAATCGAGCATCCACTTTGTCATTGTCAGTTTTTCAAGCGCAAAATGGGCTTTAGTTATCACACTTGCTGCAGGGCACTCATATACTTCTCTGCTCTTTATACCCACAACTCTGTCCTCTATGTGATCTATTCTACCTATCCCATAGCTTCCCGCGATTTTGTTTAAACTTTCTATAAGTGTTGAGAGCTCTACTGATTCATCGTTTAGTGCCACGGGCAAACCATTGCGGAATTCTAACTTTATTATCTTATCCTTTTCATTCTCTATTTTGCTCCATAGAAATACATCCTCGGGTGGCTCAAAAGAAGGATCTTCAAGGCTTCCCCCCTCTATGCTTCTTCCCCACATGTTCGCATCTATGCTGTATATCTTTTTGCTTACCGGAATGCTGTTCTTTTTAGCATATTCCATCTCCCAATCTCTTGTCAATCCCCACTCTCTCACTGGAGCAATAATCTTGAGATCGCTCAGCGCCTCTATAGCAAGATCGAAACGAACCTGATCGTTTCCTTTTCCGGTGCAACCATGGGCTATGGCATCAGCGCCCTCTCTTTTGGCTATCTCTACAAGCTTTTCTGCAATGAGAGGTCTTGCCAGTGCTGTTGACAAAGGGTATTCCCTTTCATAGAGACCATTGGCTAGAATATTTTTGCTTATATATCGCGCAGCAAACTCTCTTTTACAATCAAAGCAGAAAAACTTCATGGCTCCGAGTTCTTTTGCCTTTTTCTCAAGCTCAATCGCATCATCTCCCTGACCCACATCTATGGTGACTGCAATCACTTCAGCACCGAGCTTTTCTTGAATGAGCTTCAGTATTACCGAAGTATCGAGTCCTCCCGAAAACGCTAGTACTACCTTCATTGTTATAGTGCAAGATAGACCAGTTTATATCATTTTTGTAACATTTTTGTAAAAAAATAATATCATTTGTTGCATTTGTAACAAATAATCTCACTTTTTGTATCTCTGTATCATATCCTCTAAAATACCATAAGCCTTTTTTGCATCTGCTCTGTCAAGAACAAGTATAGTATCCCTATGGCATGATATTATCTGGGTAATGTTTATGTTTTCAAAAGCAAGCTCAGAGGTTATGGATTCTACAACCCCAGGAGTAGACAGGATCTCTTCAGGGCTTATAAGGACCACAGCGCTCTGCTGCCCTATGAGCTCGCTTCCCGTAAATAACTTCAGGATCTCTGTTTTATCCTCTTCAGGAAAAACAAGGGTAAATGTATTTATCCCCTGGGTGAGCTGAAAAAATCGTGACTCCTCCATTATTTTTAGCACAGAAGGCAAAGCAAGAGCCATGTCACTTTTTCTAACCGTTATAACGCACAGATCTGAGCGCATCTCCAGAACTGTAGAGCTAAGAACTGTTCTTGCGCTTTCCTCTATGATCTCCCTTTCTTTTTTTAAGCTCTCTGAAAGTCTCAGGAGAGCCATCTTTATAGCGTTCTGAGAACCGCACCTGGTCTTTCTCTCGATCATTCTTGCTAAAGCGCTGTAGTTTACTATGCCTGATAGGAGGGCTCCTTTGATCAGGGGATGTGAGAGAACAAATTCTCTAACGCTCTTTGATGCCTCAGAGCAGCTCACTGATTACCTCTATGAGATTTATTATTGCTCTGGGTGATATGAGCTCCGAGCACAGAGATGCCGCAGGCTGAGCAATACCGAGCAAAGGCTCTGTTATGAAAGCTAAGGTGCTTATCGATCTTATCATTGCTATCAGCGCCATACCAAAAGCAAGCCATAAACCTGCAAGGTTGATTCCAAGTATACATACAGATATCGCAGAGGATAAGAGAGTGCCTATAGCGCCCTGCACCAGCAGGCTTACAGAGTCTATGATGAAGATGGGCAAGTCCAGGCAAAGAGCAGCAATTGTTCCTATGATAACTTCTGGTATGTTTACAAGGAGATGCACGCAGGAATCAAGCAGAGCAAGACCATAGTCAGGCAGAGCTGAGAAACTGCAGGATCTGAGAACAACAAAGGGCTCTATGCCAAATGTGTTGCAGCACTCTAAAAGAAAAGTGAGCAGAGCACCAGAGATAACAAGTCCAGGCAACTCAAGGCACAGAAGCTTTGGCAACCATACTGATACTATGGGCATACCACTCCCTATACAGACTGGTATAGATTCAAGGATAGGATCTTTCAGAGTCTCCATGTATATAGGCATGGAGGCAATTATCTCCGGAATGTTTGAAATAAATGCCATAGAAGATATGAGCATCTCAGGGATATAAGGTATAAACTGCAGGAGGCTGTTGATGTACGGAAAGATCGCACTGAAGTCACTTTCTGGTGCCAAGAAAAAAGCAGAGAAAAAGGATGGAAGATCCCTTAAAAGAGAGTTGCAGAGCTCAAGAACCTCAGGCTCGCCAAGCATCTCTGCAAAATCTTCGCTCTCCGTTATTTCCAGTATCGCAGTGCTTAAGCTTTCAACATAGCTGTAAAGCTCATCATATGATGCATTCTCCAGCTCTAGAGCTGCTCTATTCACAGCTCCCTCTGCCACAAGATAGAGTGATTCAACGATGCTCTCTATCTGCTCGCTTTGGGGGAGATCTCTCC
This sequence comes from Thermoplasmata archaeon, assembly GCA_011620765.1. GTDB lineage: Archaea > Thermoplasmatota > UBA186 > UBA287 > UBA287 > UBA287. Next base: position 2,564 of record WOYO01000036.1, on the reverse strand, counting down.
ACGAAACTTCAGGAGGATTATCAGGTATCAATCCCTCGTCCTGTGCTATAACTAAAGGGGCTAACAGGAGTGCAGAGATCACAAAAAGCACAGTCATATTCTTCAGCATCATAGATAATCTGTCTTATGATTATAAAAAATTTTCTCTATAAACAATGGAGAATGTATGTGTGGTGCATAAGTATCTTATGCACCTGGGCATGACTTTTTGACTGCGAAGGGAGAGAGCTAGAGCGCTTGAGGGATAAATAGATGGATTAACCGGTAACCAAAGAGCTCTGAGATCATACTGGAAAAATAGCAAACTGTATCCAAACTTCAGAGATCAAAATAAATACGGAGAGAAATATTTAATGACATGTTCGAAGGTGATCACAGACCCATAGCAAGAGGAAAAAATTGGGCCATATCAACAAGAAAAACTCATGCCTCTGAAGCTGGTGCCATAATCTTCTTGAAGGGCGGAAACGCAATTGATGCAACGATAGCAGCCCTTGCAACCCTCGGTGTTGTTGAGCCTGCAATGTCAGGAATAGGTGGAGAGCTCTTTATGCTTGTCTATGATCCAGGAACGGAAAAGGTTTACTCAATAAATGGTGGGGGAACAGCCCCGAAAAAAGCAACGATAAAGCGCTATAAAGAGATGGGTTTCAAGAACATGCCCATGGATGGAGCGCTCAGCAGTGTGGTGCCAGGAGCATTTGATGCCTGGTGTGTGGCTTTAGATGCCTTCGGGAGCATGAGCCTTTCGCAGGTCCTTAAGCCTGCGGTAGATCTGGCTGAAAATGGTTTTCCTGTCTCAGAGGAATTTGTTTCTATAATAAAAACGAATGAAGAAAGGTTGAGATCATTTGAAAGCTCAAGAAGGCTCTATTTCAAGCAGGAGGGCTCATGCTATGAGGTTGGTGAAACTTTCAAGAGCCCCAAACTTGCAGCGCTCTATAAAAAGCTTGCAGATGTAGAGGAAAAAGCTCTGAACAACGGCGCGGATAGGTACACAGCAATCAGAGCAGCAAGAGATGAATTTTATAAGGGGGAAATAGCAAAGGAAATGGTGAGCTTTCTGCAGAAGAGCAATGGGCTCTTCAATGAGGAAGATTTCGCGAGTTACTCTGCACTTTTAGAAGAGCCAGTGCACACAGATTATAGGGGATATGAGATATATAAGCCTCCATCCGCCAACCAGGGACCTGCAGAGCTGGAGATACTGAATATAATTGAAAACTTTGAGCTGGATGAGGCTTATTCCTCTAGAACAATACACATAGAAGCCGAGGCAGTAAATCTGGCAATGGCTGATAGAGAAAAGTTTCTGGGGGATCTCAATTATATAAAGAGCCCCTTGAATGGGCTCCTCTCAAAGGAGTACGCAAAGGATAGAGCTAGAGCAATAAATGAGAGCACAAGATCTGAAGAATACCCTGCGGGAGATCCTTGGAAACATGAAAAAGAGCCCTACACCTATAAGCCTGTAAACTATTTTCTGTCTGAAAGCAGCGCTATAAAATCTGATACCATAACAACAAATTTTGAAACAAAGGGGGCGAAAACCGGAAACAGCTATGATCTCTCAAGAGATATGGGCTTAACCAGTTATGCCTGCGCTTCAGACAAAAGTGGCCTAACAGTTTCTGCTACACCGAGCAATTTCCATCATTTCGGTTCAGCACTGGTGGTTGAGCCATTTGGCTTTCCTGTAAATGATAGAGCAAGCTATTTCTGGTTAGATGAAAAACATGCGAATTCTTTGGCACCTCACAAAAGACCGAGAAACACGATAACGCCCTCTATGGCTCTCAAGGATGGAAAGCCCTATCTTGCCTATGGCACCCCTGGTGGTGACCAGCAGTGCCAGGCACTATTCCAGGTTCTTGTAAATATTGTAGATTTTGGAATGAATATACAGGAAGCTATAGATGCACCTATCTGGAGTAGCAAAAGCTTCCCTCTGTCTTATGCGGACCATAAGGTAGAGGAAGGAGTCATAAGCATAGATGCAAGGGTGAACGAGGTAGCTAAAGATCTGGAAAAAAGGGGCTGGAAGGTAGATATATCCCAACCGTATAGCAACAACAGGGGCTGCATCATAAGGGTGCTTGGTGGGGGCTTTGAAGCCGCAGCAATGTCAACAACCGAGGGTTTAGCGCTGTCATGGTGATCTGTCTATTGCAGCCAGGTATAGGGCTTTCTTCATATCATGACATCTCTTGAGAACCCGGATAGTCAGCTCGTATTTTTCTAAGTTTTGTTATTTTTAGCCATCTGCCGGTATGGATGAAAGAGCATATGCTCTAATTGAATGAAGCTTCCTTGAAATTCATATAGTTTTCTTGGCTTAAAGTTTACGATATATCCGACACAACAAGAAAGAGAAAAGATATTAAGGGCAAAAGAGGTAAAGAGATATAAAAACGGAAGAAAGCAGTGCCTGATAAGGGTCTTTCTTCTATGATAGAATGGGGATAGAAATGGGATTAAAAGAACCACGCAGAGATAGCAATGCTATGAGGGATCTGGATGAGAAAGGATACCATATCTCTAACAGAGATCTGGATACGATGCGC
>WOYO01000014.1 GCA_011620765.1 Thermoplasmata archaeon | reverse complement strand
GATGAGCTTCTCCAAAAATTATTCTCTGTTACGGGAGAATCTGTGCATGATCACAGACCTCTTTTCCTTATATATTTTCTTTCATGTAAAGTAAAGCAATAGCGGTAACATAGACATTATTCTAATCCCCTGCCTATTCATTGGTAGGGAATGCGGAATGGGATACACTACGGTAGAGACACATAGTGGTTGTAAAGAATAGGAATAAGTGTAGAGCATGCACCAAGACACTACCCACAGTCAAAGGGTAAGGTAGAGCGTTGTATTCGTACATTCAATGAAGAAGTTCTAAGACTTGATAAAGTATTCGAGAAATCTGAGGATCTAATTTCTGAGTTTGTTAGGTAGTACAATTATGATAGGTATCCCATGGGTATAAATTGTGTGCCTGCTGGTCTATATCTAAATGGTTCAATGTTACCCATGTCGGTTAACATTACATATTAAATATATTTAAGTACCGTTAAACGGTATATTTGCTATCTTCCTAATGCTATATTTATTTCTGGATTAAATTTCTCTATTTTTCTTTGTCTCAAATATTCAAAAAATTTATCGAAGTCTTTTGGGGTTAAATATGTGAAGAAGTACTTTGTTTTTATCTCTTTGTTTTTATTTAACTCTTCAAAATGATCTTTGGCAAATTTATATTTAGCTTTATGTTCTTTGGCAACGTCCGTGTTCTCATCACTAACCTCTTCTATCAATGCGTCTTCCTTTATCTCTACAACAATTATCATATTATCTTTCTTTTTCCACAGAAAGAAATCGGGATTGAAAGATCCTTTCTTGTGGTGTTCACCCTTACGCCAATAGTAATCTATAGAATAGAAGCCCACATCCCTGGATTTTATCCAACCATCAACTAATTCTGAATTATCCTTTTCAACAAGTTTTTTAACAAATAATCGCTCTGGTGATGATGAAGCAACACAGATATTTGTAGGTGTTTTGAAAAAATATGTATTTTGAATATATCTATCCCCCAGAGCATATGCAGGAATAGCTTCATCTTCTGGTAAACTTTTTAACACCTTTTTATCTTCTTCATTACTGTATTTCATAGAGTTTTCGTCAAAGAAAACTGTTAAACCCTTTCTTAAAGAACTTATGCTAATGGAATGCGATTTGATATCTTCTGTTTTAAGTTCATCTATTTCCTTTATCGATCTCTCATATTTTGGAGATTTTGTTTTCTTTCTTCTAAATATACCGAAAGCTTGAATAGCTTTCAATTTGTTTTCTTCGGATATTCTGTTATTCTTTTCTCCTATCTCCTTCAATGCATCTTTTAACAGTTTCTCTATCTTTTTTAATGTAAATTTCTTAGAAGAATCTGTTTCAAATTCTCTGTCATCCCACACAAGCCTGTTCCAGATATCATTGGCAACATCTTCGACTGTATAAAAATTATAGAAGACTTTTACTTTGATAATTTCTCTTTCGCGAGTACCTACTTTCTCAAATTCAGTCTCTTTTTCTAAAGCTTCTACTTGTGGAGAAAAATTTATCTTTTTAGGCCCTTCTGTTTTGAATTTTGTCTCTCTCGGCTCTTCTTTAACTTCATAAACTATTTGATGTATTTTAAAATTATAATCATTTTTCTCTTTGATAGGGTAGATATGAAGTCTTAATTCTATTTCCATTACTTCTTCCACTAGTTGTCTTATTTCTGGCGCCCATCTGACATGATTGAAGATAATTACCTCTGGTTTCTCAATGGCATACTGTGGAGGTATTCTTAGACCTCTCCCAAGAACTTGAGCAATCAAAAGTTTAGAATTAAAGGCTCTTTTTTCATGTGGTACTATTTGGAATACATTTTTTACATCCCACCCTTCTGAAAGCATGCTAACAGAGGTAATCCATTCAACAGGATTATCTTTATCATCAACATTTCTGAGTTTTAAGACGTTTTGCTTATGTTCATCAGCCGATGTTACAATTAAAACTTTTTTCTCTGCTTCAGGTTTTGATATTTTTTCTATTTTAGAGATGAACTCAACCCATCTCTCTGCTAAATCCTTACAATTGTTTATATCTTTTGTAACAAGTATTGTCAACGGTTTTATTTCTCTGTATTTTCTTCTGTTCTTTAAATGGTGATCGTATATCATCTTAAATTGTTCTTCCTCTGTTGTAGCCCCACCTTCCACAGCATATTTTATCAGCTTAACAAAATTATCCTCTATTGCCTGTCTTAATGAGTATCGGTAAATAACATCATAGAAATATTCATTTTCGATATATGGCGTCCCCGTGACTCCAAGAACATATTTGAAGTTAAAATCTGGATTCTGAAGGAATATTTTCCACTGCTTTATTGCTTCGTCTCTTCCTGGTTTATTATAAACATGGTGTACTTCATCGTTCAAAACCAATGTTTCTTGGCCTTTTCCTTTTAAACTTGCCCCAATCGAAGAACCAGTCCTTTCATAAACTGCATGAATATTTTCAATACAAATATCGCCCTCTTTAATAGTTTCATCTCCACTAATTATTCTTGGGGTTTTAGCATCTTGAGGAAGCAATCTAATCAATTCAGGATCAGAAGAGAGTTCTTTGAATTTTTCTGTTAAACCAGTTTCAATTGTAGTTGAGGGGCATAGAACTAAAACCCTATTTACAATCCCCTCTACTAACATAATCCGAGCAACAACATATAAAACATAACTTTTGCCTGTGGCAGTTGCTTCTTCGATAGTTGCAGAAAGCTTATCTGGAAGTTGAAGATGTTTCTCGTAATCTACTTGTCTAGGAAAGATTTTTTGTAGTATCTCGTTTGTTTTATAATTTTGCAGTGCTAGATCTCTCAGATTCCTGTAATTTCCACTCAAAAAATAGAATAGGGTCTTTTTGACAGCTTCTTTATGATAGTATCTGTTGCCAAAAACAGCATCCATAAAATCATCGTATTTAGAAATATCAAATTTTCTAGGATCTACATTTTCCGAAACCTCCAATACCAAATCATTTGGGCTAATTTTAAGTTTCTCCGGCATTTTATTTCCCCTCCTTCGTGGATTTATTTTCATTTCCTTTAAAATTATTCAAACTCAAAACTTCTTTCTTTTCGTTTCCGTAACTATCAATGTACACAACCATTATTTTTTCACCTAATTTCTCGGTGTCAAGTCTTATTTCCCAATCATTTTTCTCTATGTCTTTAGAGCTAATCCATTTAGAGAAATTAAACCACTCAGTATTATAGTTCATATCAACCATAACCATAGATAGTGATTTGAAGCCTCTATCTTCATCAGAAATTGGTTTCTTAGAAACAACATTACTATAAAATTTTTTTATTTTGATAACAGCTTCCTTTTCTCCAGTAAATCTACCAAGACCTGCTTTTGGTTTATCAATATAATACTCACATTCAACAGCAGGTGGATTGATAAAATCAAACCCTACTTGCTCCATAACAACATTGACTTCTTGAGAGGTATAAATAGGTTGCACAAGAGGTGTAAATTGTTTTTTATGTAATTCATCAATAACCGAATAAGGTATTCTTAGCATAAAGTATCTGACATCGTCTTTTTGGACTACATCTTCTCTGAAAGCAACATTTGCCCAGGGAGCAATAATAAAGAATCTTTTTCCTATCTTATCTCCAATTAAAGAATGTAATTCATTAATAAATTCGTGGTCAACAACCAACTCTCCTTCGTTCTTCCATTTGAAAACTAAAACATGATCCAGGCTAAAATAACCATCTAGCATTATTTTTCCTACTTCATGAGGTTCATCTTTACATTGGAATAATTCTAAAGCAAATTTCCTATACTGTTCAAATGGCAATTCTTTAACTAACTTGTAATCATACAGACCAGCATTGTATCCAGCAAATGGGTTTGGCTTCAAATCTTTTCCTGTGTTTCCAATTTCTTCTTTCAGATTCAACATTCTTTTAATCATTGTATAGATTGCAAGTCTCCCAGCATCGATCATAATCCATCTTCTTCCTAATTTCTCAGCAACTGCCCCTGCTGTTCCAGAGCCTGCAAAAGCATCAAGAACCATATCACCTTCGTTTGAACCAGCAGAGATAATTCTTTCTAATAACTCTTCAGAATTCTCTGTTGGGTATCCTGTTGTTTGGCTGTATCCTTTAATATCTGTCCAATCTGTTCCTAAATGCCGCCAAGTTCTAATAAGTTCTGGCAACCCATTGTTCTTATTGATTCTAATAAACCCTTGTCCAATCATTTTGTCAATGGCTTCTTGATTCCACATCCATCTTCTTTTTCTCGGCGGTTTAATCATTTTACCAAAGAATTTTCGTGGAGGATTATCAATTTTCTTAGAAGAAGCGTGCATTTCAACCCATTTTTGATTTCTTAGTAGAAGTTTATTTTTCTCAATTTTTACTTCGCAATCTACTATATTTTTTTCAAGTTCTCTTTTAACTTTACGAGCTGCAGGTTCATCAGTACACTTTATCTCAATTTCATAAGGTTCCTCCATCTTTACATGATTGAATAAATAATTATCAGTTTTCGTATAAAAGAAAATAGAGTCTGTAGAAATATAGAATTTATTTCCTTCACTTTTTAATCTTCTTGTTCTATTTATTACAATCTCATTCTGAAAATTCTCTCTTCCAAAAATCTCATCCATCAAAACTTTAACATAATGTCCAAAATGATAATCAATTCTGACATAGATGCTTCCATCGTCAGAAAGGATTTCTTTTAACAGAATTAGTCTCTTTCTTAACCATTCTAAGTATTTTGCTCCTACCATTTTAGCAGAATAAGCTCCAACATCTCCTTTCCCATAGATATCTCCTGTACCAAAAGGTGGATCTATGTAAATTAACTTAACACCTAAACTTCCATCGGGATTTTTTAGTTTTCCGGCTTCTTTCCAAAGCATCAATTCTTTTAGAACTTGTAAATTATCACCAAAAATAAGCATATTGTGCCATTCATCATCTTTTATTTTACCAAATGCTTTAACTCTTTGGAGAGGAACGGCCATCGTTTCCGTTATTACATCAATATCTCTTTCTTTTCCAAAATAACCCAATTCAGCTTCTTGCTTTCCTTCAAATAAGAGCCATTTGAACTCTTCAGGCAGAGGTTTACCTTCTTTCAATCTTTGAGCAATAAATTTTATTTGTTCATCAGTTACTTTTTCCATTTTCTCACCATCCTTTTTTGAAGATCCCTTTATTCCACCAGACCCATACGCCTTTGCCGGGACCGATAAATTTTCCTTTTATTAACCGTTCCGCTCTAAGATTATTAAGACTATAAAATAATTTTGTCCTAGGTGTATCCTTTACAATCTTATTCACTCTTTCTTCTACTTCTTTTGTTTCCAATGGTTCCTCAGCACTAATTATTACCTCAAGGGCAGCTTTGGATATTTCGTCTTCCATTTTACTACCACAGGTATTGTATTGGTTAATCTATTTATAAATTTACCTATTCAGGAATATATACATTTGTGTAATGTAAGGAGATATGACCTCTGTCTAGCCTAAATAGTAAGGGCATGCTCGCGCACAGAGATTTTGATTATGTAAAGTAAAGCAACATTGGTAACATAGACATTATTCTAATCCCCTGCCTATTCATTGGTAGGGAATGCGGAATGGGATACACTACGGTAGAGACACATAGTGGTTGTAAAGAATAGGAATAAGTGTAGAGCATGCACCAAGACACTACCCACAGTCAAAGGGTAAGGTAGAGCGTTGTATTCGTACATTCAATGAAGAAGTTCTAAGACTTGATAAAGTATTCGAGAAATCTGAGGATCTAATTTCTGAGTTTGTTAGGTAGTACAATTATGATAGGTATCCCATGGGTATATAGTTAAGAACCATACATTTATTACAACAGATACCAATTCTATGTATGCCCTGGTCTGAACAGATACCGATACAGAGACGTATTACCGTAGATGAATTGGAATCGAGAATTAAAACTCTGGAAAAAGACACGAAAATCCTCAAAAGACTGTATTTTATAAAATATCGATATGAAGGAACGAGCGTAGAAGAATCTGCACAAAGGGTGGGGATTACAAGGAATGAAGGATACATCTGGCAACGAAGGTGGAATGAGAATGGATATGATGGGATTATTCCTCGTTATGCTGGAGGGAGGCCAATGAAACTCTCATCAGAAGAATTCAATCAGTTACAAGAACTGTTAAGTCAAAAATCCACATGGACGACCGATGAAGTCCGTACCCTGATATATGAGAAATTCGGTGTTGAATATACTCTTAAACAAATTCGAATCATCCTGAAGAAGTTGAAGATGAAATATGGAAAACCATTCACTCATGATTACCGTCGACCCGATGATGCCGAATCTCTCTTAAAAAAAACTACCTGAAATAAATCCAGGTGTGATTATTGGATTTCTGGATGAAACATCTCCACAAACAACGGCAAATACACAGCGACTCTGGTCCTGTGGTCATCCTACGCTGGTAAAGAACACCTCAAAATTCCGGGCAAATACATTCGGATTTTACCCAATTAACGGATGTTCCGTTCTTGAATTTCACGAACATTCGAAGAAGGAGGATGTCTGCGAGTTCCTTCAGGCTATCCGAAACAAGAATCCAGATGCAGATATTGTTATCATCCTCGATAATTTCCGGTCTCATCATGCAAATAAAACACGGGAATTCGCAGATCTGAATCGTATGAAACTGGTATATTTACCGCCATACTCCCCGGATCTGAACCCAATTGAATACATCTGGAAAAGTATTCGGAGAATCATTTCACGGACTTTCATACAAGATCTCGATCACCTAAAACAGATAATTCTCGACGCATTTAAAAAATTTGGGTGCTCATTGAGTTTTGCTAAATCACGGATGCAAAAGTTTCTTGGAAATAATTTTAGTATCTTAAGTTAGGTTCTTAACTATAAATTGTGTGCCTGCTGGTATATATCTAAATGGTTCAATGTTACCCATGTCGGTTAACATTACATTTTAGAAATTAATATAAAGACGATAGCTCATCATCTTCGGTGATATAAATGGCTCAACTATTTGCGAACAAATGGGTGAATTACTGGGTTTGTGGGGTTATATTTACCCTGATAACCATGGCAGCAAGTTTTCTCATAGGTCTAATGGGCTCGGTACCTTACATTGGGTGGATAATCTATATAATAGTGATGCCTCTGGTGATGGGATACTTGGTGGACTGGGTCTCTGACAGATGGATGGACTGATAAAGAACCTTACCTTAAAGGACATAGAACAGGTGCTTGAGATACAGAAGGCTTGCTATCATGAGGATTACTGGGAGAGCAGGGAGAAGTTTGAAAGCATTCTGCAGCTCTATCCTTCTGGTTGTTATGGTCTCTGGTGTGAGAAACCTGCAGGATATTTGTTCTCGCACCCATGGAGAATTGGAGAATACGTTCCTTTAGATACCCCGATCAAAGAGCTTCCTGAAAATGCTGATTGTCTTTATGTCCATGACATAGCAGTATTGCCAGAGTTTAGAGGAAAGGGCGCAGGTAGCGCTCTCTTCTCAAGGGCTTTAGATGTTGCACGGCGCTTCAGAGCGATAGAGCTTGTGGCGGTGCAGCACTCAGAGAATTTCTGGAAAAAGCTCGGTTTTAGAGAGGTGAAAGATATAGTCTATGGAGGCAGAAAGGCAAAGCTCATGCTTCTCCAGTAGCAAAATGGATATTTTCGAATTTGCATTAAATGCATGGAAAAAACCTTTGATAAAGAGCTAGCTTTAAACTTCGCAGATCTTGCCCTTAAGAACATAAGGAGAGAATTCCCCCATACAGGACATTCTTTGAGCGCTCCTTCAGATATAAAGAATCCTGCTGCGGTGCATCCAGCATTCTATGGCTGCTTTGACTGGCATTCCGCAGTGCACACGCACTGGATGCTTGTTCGTATCTTAAGGCTCTTTCCTGACCTTCTACCAGAGATCCATAGCGCTCTGGACGATACGCTCAGCTCTGAAAACCTGGAGAAGGAGGCAGAGTATTTTAAAAAGCACCCATCTTTTGAGAGGACCTATGGCTGGGCATGGCTGCTGAAGCTTTATGAGGAGCTCTCAGGATTTGAGGATGGAAAACAGTGGCAAAAAAAGCTTAAGCCACTGGCTGATGAGATCGCTGGTCTCTATCTGAATTTTCTGCCAAAGCAGAAATACCCTGTGCGCTGTGGCAAGCATCAAAACACCGCCTTCGGTATAGCATTTGCGCTGGACTACGCTAAAAAACTGCGCAACAAAGAGCTTGAAGACTTGCTTATAGAGAGAAGCCTGACCTATTTTGGTAAAGATGAGAATTACCCTGCATCATGGGAGCCCGATGGAGATGATTTCCTATCTCCTTCTCTGATAGAAGCAGCGCTGATGCAGCGCGTTTTACCATGCGAGGAATTCTCAGAATGGTTGCATAGATTTTTACCTGTGATCTCTTTCAAGCCCGTTATCATTTCAGATCGCTCCGATCCCTATATAGTTCACCTGGATGGCTTAAACCTGAGCAGGGCATGGTGCATGCTTGAGATCTCTAAAGCAGCACCTTCAGATATCACTAAGTCAGCTGCAGAGCATGCTGAAGCTTCTTTGCCCTATATTATGAGCGGCCATTATGAGGGTGAGCACTGGCTTGCAACCTTTGCTGTCTATCTTTTAACCCTGTGAAGAGAACCATTTCTCCAGATTCTGCTGTTTTTTACCAAGGAGCTCTTCCTTGGTTATGCCGAAATGCTCGAGAATGCGCAGTGCCACAGGTATTATCTGATTCTCAATGTAATAATCTTTATCGATCCTATCTTTATCGCTCAGAGTGCTGGAGATCTTTGTTCTATCGCTTATCTTTCCCTTGCCCTCAAGAACAACGTAGCCTATTTTGTTGCTGAACTCTATATCCTGCTGCTCATCCATAGCCCTCTTCAACGCTGCAACGTGGGCCTGAGCGGTTTCGTAGGAATCAATGCTTCGGGTTATTGATTTGTATATTGTAAGCTCTTCTACACCCGCTTTTCCGCTTTTTACCCTGTCTATAGCTTCAATAACCATGTTTCTGGCTTTTTCCACATCCCCTTCTCTCAGTATAGTGTTTATCACCTCTTCTTGAAGCTTCTTTGCGAGCTCACACCAGTCACCTCTTCTAACCTCAAGCCCTCTCACAACGATAGAACCATCATCCTGAAGACCTGCATACCTCTTTTTTCCGGCAAAGAATATCCTTTTGTATCGCTCCCTCATCTCCAGCTCCAGAGGAAGCTGGGAGTTCATCTCTTCAGCGAATGATCTCATATCCCCCTTTTCAACGCAGAACAGGGAGTCTGTATCTGAGTATATTACCTCTATCCCGCGTTTCCTTGCTTCTTCTATAACCTTTTTTATCGTATACCTTCCCCATGCAGCCGTAGCTTCAGCGCACTCAAGCTTATGCCATCTGGCTCCACCCCAGCCCGTATAACCATAAAAAGAATTCGTCAGTATCTTTATTGTCTGCTGCCTCAGCGCATCAACAGAGCTCTTAGCGCTCTTCTTCAGTCTCTTTCGCTCCTCTATCAACTCTTTCAGTATTTGCCTGAAGAAACCATCAGGCTGCTTGAGAAAAGCATGCTTTGAGGGGCTTATATAGCAGTGCTCCTCATCGCCACCCTCCACATACGTGTCAGGGCTTATGTTATAAGCTATCATTATATTTGGGTACATGCTGGCAAAATCAAGCACAACAACATTTTCAAAAAGCCCTCTCTCAGGCTCCATCACATAGCCGCCCTCATACATGTGCTCGCTCTGCACATACCTGCGCGGCGGTATGAGCTCATTGCGCTCAGCAGCTTTGTACATGAGATAGCTCTCAACCTGCCTTCCTCTCCCCATTCGTGAACAATCTGTTAAGAACTGCTTCACAAGCCTGCAGAGCTCTATCTGCATCGGTAAAAGCTTTTTTCCTATCTCCAGGGTTGATATAACATCATCTATGGTGTATTCCTCTATCTTTTTTATTTCCCCCTTTTCCCACAGCTCAAACAGCTCATCATTCTCCAGCAGCACTCTATCCTCTCTACGCATCACACCCAGGTATTCCGCGACGTTATCTAATGTTTTTACCTTAACTTCCTGCAGATCTCTCTCAACGATCCTGTATAAATCTACTGTATCCCTGCCTGCGATAGTGTATGTATCTCTTACCCCACCCCTTCTCGCATTAACAGCACTGCCATCCCTGCCAAGCGCTAAAGATATCTTATTCTTCTTTGCTCTTTCTACGAGATATGGGAAATCAAAGGAGTCCCCATTGTATGTGAGAACAACATCAGGATCCTCTTCATTGAATGCGGATACAAATTTTTCTATGATCTCTTTTTCATCCTTTGATATTATAACATCTTTCCTGCCACCGCTGGTTGCTATCGATATCGCTATGATGGGATCCTTTTTGGAATCTATTATATTTCTTGTGTGCGTCTCTATGTCGAATGCAAATAGCTTTAACTCTCTACCGCTCCTCTCCTTTTCCGTCCTTATCTCCCCTTTCTCCAGGGAAACATCACCGTACGGCACAAGCTTGTTATCTACCAGAAATCTTCTTGTTAATGGTATATCCTCTTCGAAGATCTCATTATCTGAAAGCTCTCTTTTGCATGAGTTCATGCTTTTCTGATCCTCGAATGTTACTTTATAGACCTCCAGCTCTTTTCCAAATAGTCTCTTTCTCTGCGGCTCAATGTTTAAAATATTTTCCTGATCTCTGAGGAGATCCTCTATTCCTCCTTCTTTCTGCACATGAATATAAAAATAGGGATGAAAATCAAAGAGCTTATACTCTTTTCCAAGCCAGACCCTTACCCTTCCTTTCTCTTCGTCTATGCCAGAGAGCTGCATATTTACAATAATGTTACTTCATTTAACCTTTTTTCTACTCTCTCTATTAAGAGCTACCGAAGTTCGAATGCTCTATGGATGCGGCATGTGCTCTCATACCTTCATATTCAGCCATAACCTTTGCGCAGTCCATCTGTTTTTTTCCTTCATCTTTTACCTTCAGCACATTGGATGCCCTTAAAAAGTCTTTAACTGAAAGAGCTGATGAAAAACGTGCACTGCCATTGGTTGGCAGAACATGGTTTATTCCTGCGCAGTAGTCACCGAAGGCGACAGGAGAGCCTATAAAAAGAGAGCCAAAGCTCTTTAGCTCTCTTTCATCAATCCTCTCATCCATAAGCTCAAGATGCTCCGGGGCTATCCTGTTAGCAAGCTCTATTGCTCTCTCTTTGCCCTCAACCAACATTATCCTTCCATTCTTTTCTATCGCTTCTCTAGCCCACTCGAAAGCGTTCAGCTTTTTTTCAACCTCTTCGCTCACCCGCTTAGCAAGATCCTCAGAGTCTGTAATCAGTGTTGCTATTGAGTCGCTTCCATGCTCCGCCTGCGCTATAAGGTCCAGAGCAATAGCCTCAACATCGCTATTTTCGCTCGCTATTATGAGCACCTCGCTGGGACCAGCAAGCATGTCTATGCCAACATGCCCAAAAACCTCCTTTTTTGCTGCAGTCACGTATCTATTGCCAGGACCAAATATCTTATCTACTCTCCTTATGCTCTCTGTGCCGAATGCCAGAGCAGCTATCGCATGGGCTCCGCCAGCGCTATATATTTCATCAACCCCGCATAGCTTTGCTGTATACAGCACCTCTTCTTTAACTATTGGTGGGGTACAGATCGCTATCTCCTTTACTCCAGCGATCTTTGCAGGGACTGCGCACATAAGGAGCGTTGAGAACAATGGCGCTTTTCCCCCCGGCACGTATATGCCTATTCTCTCTATTGGCTCCACTCTCTGGCAGGTTTCAACACCTTCAGATATCTCAAGGGAAAAGCCCTTCATAAATTCCATCTGCTTGCTTGAGAAAAGCTCCAGCCTCTTTTTCGCTTCTTTAAGTGCTATTTCAAGTCTGTCATCAACCCTTGCTCTTTCGATCTTCGTTTTCTCAACAGCTATGGAGCTTAGCTTTATGCCATCAAACCTCTCGGTATATTCAAAAATTGCTCTATCCCCCTGCTCTTTTACCCTCTCTATGATCTCTCCAATGCCTTCTACAGAGAAGGATCTCTCTGCCTGCTCTTCTGGAGCATTCCTTATAATCCTCATCTTCTCCTTCTCCTCAGCTCAAACAACACGCCATCTATCGTAACATCCTCTCTGGCTAAGAGAACAGTTAGAAAATAGATAACATCCGCTGCTTCCCATATTATATCCTCCTTTGTTTTAGCTTCAACTATCTCGCCAGCTTCTTCAAGCAATTTCTCCCTGACTTTTGTATCATCAAGCGTTGCTGTGTACGATCCTTCTCTTGGGTTTTCTATTCTATCTTTGACTGTATTATAGAGATCCTTTATCGTAAAGTTTTTTGCACCAAAGCAAGAGTAGCTTCCCAGATGACATGCATTGCCTTTCTGCTCTACAACAGCCAGCAGGGTATCGCTATCGCAATCTGCTCTGAGCTTAAGCAACCTCTGCGTATTGCCAGAGCTCTCACCCTTTTTCCATAGTTTTCCTCTGGACCTTGAAAAATACCACATCTCCTCTGAACTTAAAGTCCTCTCTAAAGATTCTTTATTGCTATATGCCAGCATCAAAACCTGACCTCTGATATCCTGAACAACAGTTGGTATGAGCTCTGAGCCCCAGTTAAGAGTCTCTATAAAAGCTTCTTTAAGGTCTATATCCCCATTGTAGAGGGCCATGCCAACCTGGGCATCAGCTCCCAGAACATTTATCCCCTTTAGCTCCTCTATAGATCTAACCCCCCCGGCAACGGTTATTGCATTTCCTGTTTTCTTTAAGAGATCCCTGAGCTCATCTATGTTTGCTCCTTCAAGTGTGCCATCCTTGCTGATATCTGTAAAGAGGAACTCTGAGCAGTACTCTTCCAGCGTATGCAAAGCTTCTGTGAGCTTTAAATCTGTGCTGTGCTTCCACCCCTCTGTTTGAATAATTCCATCCTTGCAATCTATCGCTATTATCACACTTTCTCTCCCAACTGTATCCCTGAGATTTTTGAGAAAAGCCTTATTTATCGTGTCCTCCTCAAATGCTTTAGAGCCTACTATGACCTTTTCAGCTCCATATGCTAGAAGCTCCTTTGCTCTTTCAACACTTCTTATGCCTCCTCCAACCCTGCAGTCGGCAAATTTCAATATCTCTTTTATCAGCGCATCATTGTTTCCATTTCCCATAGCTGCATCGATGTCTATAACTGCAAGCCTGAATAGCTTTGAGAATCTTCTTGCAAGCTTTAACGCATCCGCTTCAAATATCTTTTCTTTACCATTCAAAAGCCCCACAGCTTTTCCTCCCATAAGGTCTATGGAAGCTATCATGGTCTCACCAGCACTCCATTTGCACTTAAATACTCTTTTATCTGAGGTATTGTGTAAGTATCATAGTGCAGTATGGATGCTGCCAGCACGGCATCTGCCCTACCATCTTTGATTGCTTCCAGTATGTGCTCAGGGCTGCCAGCTCCACCAGAGGCTATAACTGGAGCGCTCACAGCCTCAGAGATCTTTCTTATAAGCTCAATATCATACCCCTCCTGTGTTCCATCCATGTCTATGGAATTTAAAAGAAGCTCCCCTGCACCGAGGGATACAGCCTCTTTCGCCCACTCAATAGCATCCCTGCCAGAATCTACTTTACCTCCGTTTATAAAGGCACGCCATGATCCATCAATTCTCTTAGCATCTATAGAAACGGTTATACATTGGGAGCCAAAGGTTTCAGCACAGTCTTTTATAAGCTCTGGATTTTTCAGCGCTGCGGTTGTCATCGCAACCTTATCTGCTCCCGCTGCAAGCGCATTTCTGACATCCTCAACGCTACCTATACCACCTCCGACAGCCAGTGGAATGAAGACCCTCCTTGAGATTTTTTTCACAACCTCCAGCATAGTTTTTCTACCCTCATCTGTAGCGCTTATATCCAGGAAGAATAGCTCATCTGCCCCATCTTTATAGTATTTTGATGCTTTTTCAACAGGGTCTCCAGCGTCTCTCAGATCCGCAAACCTTTTTCCTTTTACCACCCTGCCATCCTTTACGTCCAGGCAGGGTATTATTCTTATAGCTACCATCTACACCTCCATCCAGTTTCCTATCACTTTTAGACCCACCTCACCACTCTTCTCAGGGTGAAACTGAACCCCAAAGATAGAGCCTTTAAAAGCTGCGCAGCAGTACTCTACCCCATAGCTATTTGTTGCCAGCAGTGCATCTGTCTCTACAGAAGGCGCATAGTAGCTGTGAAGGAAATAAAAGAAAGAGCCATCTGGCACATCTTTGAAGAGCTTCGAATCCCTCTTCAGCTCTATAGATCCCCAGCCGATCAAAGGAACTTTTTTTGCATCGAATTTTGAGCATCTTCCTTTAAAGAGAGAAAAACCCTCTGCATCAGGGCTCTCATCGCTTCCTTCGAAGAGAAGCTGCATACCCAGACATATGCCTAAGAGAGGCTTGTTGCTCTTTATCCATCTGCTTATTTCATCATAAAGCTCATTCTCTTTCATACGCTCAACAGCTTTACCAAAGCTTCCCACACCCGGCAATATAAGCTTGTCTACATCATAAAGATCTGATCTTTCCCTTACTATTTTATACCTGCCTCCAAGAAACCCAATTGCCCTGCTCACAGAGCCTGTGTTGCCAGCACCATAATCCACTATGCCTACCATTATATTATCCGTATCATCCATGTAATCCATCATATCACTCCTTTTGCGCTTCGTATTCCTCTGCCCTCTATTTCACAAGCTTCTTTCATACTTCTTGCGAAAGCCTTGAACAGAGCCTCAGCCCTGTGGTGGTCTGATCTGCCATAGAGCACTTTTGCGTGGAGAGTTGACTCCGCGCCTCTAGCAAAACCCTCAAAAAAATCATCAATAACCTCTGTGCTGAGATCCCCTATTTTCTTTCCTCTAAACTTCGCATCAACCCTTGCATAAGCCCTACCAGAGAGATCAACAGCCACAAAAGCTAAAGACTCATCCATCGGAAAAAAAGAGAAACCGCTTCTTTTTATCCCTTCCTTTGCACCAAGAGCTTTCTTGAATGCCAGCCCCAGAACAAAACCTGTATCCTCCACAGTATGATGCTGATCGACTTTTAAGTCACCCTTTATCCTTGCTTTAATATCAAAAAGCCCGTGAACAGCAAAACTCTCAAGCATATGATCGAAGAACCCTATCCCGCTCTCTATGTCCCCTTTCCCGGATCCGTCAATATTGAGATTCATGTTTATCCTCGTCTCTTTCGTTATACGCTCTATTTCAGCCTCTCTCATATAAACCAAATCTGCTTGATACTTTATTTATATTTATGTGTCCTTTCCATCTTAGCTCATACCCTATTTTATCTCCTTCAGCGCGGATATAAGAGCCCTGTTATCCTTTCTCTTACCCACACTTATTCTCAAATAGCCCGGTAGCACAGAGCTCATATCTCTCACAAGTATGCCCCTCTGCTCCAGGGCTTTGAAGACATCTTTGCTATCCTCTCCGAAGTATGCCAGGAGAAAGTTTGTATGTGTGTCCTTCACTTCGCAAAAATGCCTGAGAGCTCTTTTTAGATACTTTTTCTCAACCTGCGTTCTCTCAACAACCATGCGGGCAAAATCCTTATCTGCCAGAGCGATCTCTGCTGCTCTGGCGCTCAGCGAGCTCACAGAGTATGGGAGAGCGATCTTACGCAGCTCCTCTATGTTCTTTTCATCCGATGCCACAAATCCGATTCTCAAACCTGCAAGCCCATAGGCCTTTGAGAAGCTCTGCACTATGAAGAGATTGTCATGCTTCTTAACCCAGCTTGCATAGCTCTTTCCCACAAAGTGCCAGTATGTTTCATCCAGCAGCACATATGGGCCCTTCTCAATGATTCTCTGAAGGCCTTTTTCCTCTATAATGCCTCCAGTAGGATTCCCGGGGTTCACTAGTGCTATCAGCGCTGTGTTTCTGTCTATGCTATCAAAAACTTCATCTGAAGGAAATGAGAGGTCTTTTTTGTAAGGGAT
Organism: Thermoplasmata archaeon; assembly: GCA_011620765.1. GTDB lineage: Archaea > Thermoplasmatota > UBA186 > UBA287 > UBA287 > UBA287. The sequence goes on along the minus strand of WOYO01000014.1, from coordinate 17,333 downwards.
CTCTGAGATCCTTGCTCCTTTTGCCTTCAAAAATACAGGAAGCATTGAATATGTTGGTGAGGGAAGCACAACGTTGTTGCCTCTGTCAACACAACCATCTATAATGATTCTTATAGCATCATCACCTCCACATGTAAGGATGAAGTTTTCTTTTTTCAGAGAGAACTCTTCAGCCAGTGCTTCAAGAAGACTATCATACTCAGGATAAAGCTCATATCCTTTAAACCGTCTTAGCTCTTTCATGACCTTTTTTGAGCAACCATAGGGGTTTTCATTGAGGTCCATTCTCTGCGCATTTATTCTGTTGCTCCTTACCATGTATGGCTCCAAAGCTTTCAGCTCTTCCCTCAAGCTACCACCTTTTTCAGCTCATACTCCAGGATGTCTGTTGCTCCCAATCTTTTGAGCATTGGAATGAGCTCCTTCACCTCGCCTTTTTTAACAGCTACTTTAACAGCATAGCCCTCATTGTTGTAGAGGGGAGCAATCGTTGGAGCACGCATGCATGGAAGAACCTTGATAATATCCGTAAGCTTTTCATCTGACACATTCATCTCCAGCATCACCCTTTCTCTGGCGTCTAGCACGGATTTGAATAGTAGCTTTAGCTTTTCTATTTCGTCTCTCCTTCTATCGAGCACCTTTTTGTTAGCTATGAATCTTGTTGAAGATTCCATGAGCGTATCTATAGGCGTCAGGTGCTGTTCTCTTAACGTTCTGCCAGAGGAAGTGTTGTCTATTATCATGTCCGCATCCTCTGGCGGAAAAGCCTCCGTTGCCCCATATGTCCTTATTAAAACATAGTCAAAGCCCTCTCTATCCAGATACTCCCTTGCAAGATTTTCGTACTCGGAGGCAACGACTATCTTCCTGCGTAAAAGTTGCTCTTTGGTCGCTCCCTCTGGCACAGCAGCTACAATTCGGACAGGATCGAAGCCCAGATTCAGGATCACGCATACATCAGCTTTGCTCTCTTCTATCCAGTCAAATCCGGTAAATCCTATATCGTGCGAGCCCATTTCTATAAGCTTCGGTATATTCTGGGGCTTCATAACCTTTACATTCATATCAAAATCCTTGTTTGCCAACCCGTACATTCTTTCAGAAGCTCTTTCAATATCTATCCCAGCATCCTTGAAGAGCTCTGCGACCCTTTCATAAAGTCTTCCTTTTGGCAATACAACCTTTAAACTATCTGGCTTTAGCTCAGTAGATCTCTCCATATCTCTTTCTCTCCCATTCTGTAACTTCTATCTTAAAATCATCCCACTCTTCTTCCTTCACAGATGTGTACCTTCTGAATAGATCTTTTCCCATAACTCTCCTGCACATATCGCTCTTTTGAGACATTGCTATAGCTTCAAACAAGGAGCTTGGAAGAGGCTCTATACCCCTTTCGCTGAGTGCGGAGCTGTCTAAAGAATATATGTTCTCTTCCCTCGGTTGAGGTGGTGTTATCCTGTGCTGAATCCCATCGAGCCCTGAAGAGAGCATTAGAGCAAAAGCCAGATACGGGTTGCACGTAGGGTCAGCACACCTTATCTCAATCCTTGCGCTATCCTCTTTTGCGCCGAACCACTTAGGAACCCTTATAAGAGCACTTCTGTTCATAGACCCCCAGGATATGTAAACAGGGGCCTCAAAACCTGGGACAAGCCTTTTGTATGAGTTGACCGTCGGGCAGAGAAATAAGCACATCTCCTTTATGTGCGCCATCTGCCCCCCAATAAAATTGTACGCCAGAGCAGATAGGCCGTATTTATCATTTCCATCATAAAAAAGATTTTTCCCTTTGAGATCTGAAAGGCTTTCATGCACATGCATTCCGCTGCCGGGAGCTCCTCTGAATGGCTTTGGCATGAACGTTGCCACAAAGCCTCTCATCTGTGCTATCTTCTTTACTGCATACTTTAGAGTTATTATTCTATCTGCCGTTGTTAATGCCTCTCCGTAATTAAAGTCTATCTCATACTGCCCTCTGCCCACCTCATGGTGCGCAGCCTCAGCCTCTATACCAAAGCTCTTCAGTGATCTCACAATCTCCTTTATAAGAGAATAGCCTGCATATGAAGACATATCAAAGTAGCCTCCCGCATCTAAGGGAGAGAGATCCTCATTTAGCAGATAAAACTCTGGCTCAGGTCCAACATTGTATGTGTAGCCAGAAGCTCTGGCTTTTTCTATCTCTTCCTTCAGTATGTGCCTTGGATCATATGGGAAGGGGTTGCCATCTTTGTCATATATATCACATATGAAACGTGCGGTCTTTCCTTCATTTTGCCACGGCACTATCGCATACGTGCTTTCATCAGGCTTTAAGAACAGATCGCTCTCCTGTATCCTTGCAAAGCCCTCTATGCTGGAGCCATCAAACCATGCACCATAACTGAGCGTATCACCAAGCTCTTCCACAGGTATAACGACCTCTTTAACCAGCCCCAGAAGATCTGAGAACTGGAGGCTTATGAACTCAACCCCATCTTTTTCTACACGCTCTCTTATCTCTTCCACAAGGAGAAAGGAAAAAGTGGAATAAATAACTGTTGATTGATGCGAGATTATGCATTACCTCTGGATTCCCCGAGCACAAAGGCGCTGGCTATTATGTGCGCCAGTCTTACAGGCTCCGGGATGCATCCTCTCACTATGGAATTTTTCACAGCTCTTTTTGCCTCTCCTTCTTCAATGCCACAAAATTTTATGTAGATCGGCTTATAGGTTGTCTCAACCTCTACGAGAGGGTGCCTTTCTATGATCTCCACTCTTTTTTCCCAGTCATCAAAGTATTTGATCAAAGCCTCTCTAACCTTTTCCTCATCTGGCAGATCCCTGGTTATGCTTATTACAGGTCTTTCAATAGATTTATGGAGCTCATCTATATCTATAACATTAAAGCCACCCAGGGTTATGCCATCAAGCATGATAATCCTAATCTGATCCGCAAACCTGCTCTTCAGAACCATCTTTTTCAGCACATCTGTTGCATCATCCCCGTCTATCTTTATTCTGCTCTTGATTATGCCCTCCACATAACTCTTACCCCTGATAACAACACCGATAACAACCGTGCTTTTTTTCCTGAAGGTGAAAGGTCCATCATCTATGCCTATTATCCTTATGTTCTGTTTATACAAGCTTCAAACCCCCGGTCAGCTTATCCACCACCTCATCCTTCTCCGGTCCAAGACCCAGGCATGTTATCGTAGGCTCCTTGAACTCTGTCAAGCCTCTGTCTGTTACAAGATAGTTTACTATGCCTTGCGCCTCTGCCTCTCTTTTCAGTTCAAAAAGCTCATTTAAGTCGCTCATCCTGGCAACGATTTTCTTTGCCCCCTCTTTTCTCCACTCTTCAACCTTATCTCTTCTGGAGAGAAGAACGCATTCAACAGCTGCATGCGCTACCTGAACCGCGAGCTTGCCCTTGCTCATTTTTATATCTTTACGAACAACAACCACCAGCTTCATTCCCAGTTCTTCCTTATCTCATCACAGTATAACCCCATCTCCCTGTTGATCTTCTTTACCGTAGCGTAATGCTGGGATCTCTGCGAATCCATGTAATCTCTCACGCTTCTTTCAGGCTCCTTTGAGATCCTGCGCTTCAGCTCTTCTATCATCTCCAGCTCCTTCTCCCTCCTTTTTGCCAGAGTCTCTATGACATCAAGATGCACATCAATACGATGTGCCCTGTCCGGTATCCCTTGCTCCCTCCACCCAATCAGCAGCAAAAATACCGCTATAGAGATAATAAATGGCACCACAGCATTCGGAACAAAAAGTGTAATGAGAAAAGAGAGAATTATCAGGGTTAAGGGCAAAATAGCGAAGAGTTCTGCATCTCTGTAAAAAGCAGCAAAGAAGAGGATGATCGCAAGGAGCGCAAATATCTCCATAAAAAATATTAACCTATGATTATTTAATTGTTATGAATTATGATGTTGCTATAGCCGGGTGCGGGCCTTCCGGGGCATTCTGCGCCAAACTTCTTGCTGAAAAAGGCTTCAAGGTTGTTGTTTTTGAGGAGCACGAAAAGATAGGGCTGCCAAAGCACTGCTCTGGTTTGATACATCCGAGGATAGAGGACATAACCGACATAAGCTTTGAAGAAGCCATAGAAAATGAGATAAGAGGCGCGCATATACTGTTCAGAGATGAAGAGCTATTTTTGCATGCTGAAAGCTGTAAATCCCTTGTTCTTGAAAGGAGTGTTGTTGATAAGATAATCGCAGAAGAAGCAGAAGCTGCAGGAGCGCACATAAGACTGGGTGAAAAAGCAAACAGATTTGAGAGGAAGAACGATGGCATATCGGTCAATGGGATAACGTGCAGAGTCCTTATAGGCGCAGATGGCATCAGAAGCGAAGTCGCAAACTCTTTTGGTCTTAAGGAAAAGGGAGAGATAATAAGGGGGATGCAGTGCAACGCTCGTTATAAGCCTGGAGAAAAAGAGAACGTTGAGGTATACTTCGGCAGAGATGTGGCGCCGGGCTTCTTTGCATGGGTTATACCAGTAGCTGAGGATAGGTGCAGAATAGGGTTGGGTGTTAATGAGGGCTCCGCATCTGCATACCTGAAAAAACTTCTGAAAAAGCTTGATGCAGAGCCCGATGAGATCTTCGGTGGAGGGATACCAATTGGTTTGAGGAGAAAGAGCTATGCTGATCGGGTTATGCTTGTTGGAGATTCAGCTATGCAGGTAAAGCCCATCTCTGGCGGTGGAGTTAATATAAGCCTGAAATGCGCAAAGATATGCGCAGAAGTTGCATCCAAAGCTTTAGAGAAGGATGCAATGGATGAAAAGAGCCTGTCAGAATATCAAAAGCTGTGGAGAAAAGAGTTTGAGAGAGAGATAAGGTTTGGAATTATAGCAAGAAGGCTCATCTATAGCTTAAATGAGAATGAGCTGAGAAGGATATTCAATGCACCTGATGAAGAACTGCTCAATAAGATCTCAATGTATGGCGACATAGACTATCCATCTAGGATCGCAGAGCCTTTGATAGCAGATGTGCTGGCAGAGCCCCAGAGATACATAAACTCAAGGTATCTATCCCTTGCAACCCTCATGCCGCAGGTCATCAGAGCGATTCTTGGTTGAATCCAAAAGAAAAAATGATTTATATATTATAAGCTCATGACTATATGTTGAGGTGCAAGCATGGATAGAAAAATAGTGTCGGCGATTTTCTTCGGGTCGATCTGGGGTATAATAGAGGCTTTGTTTGGCGGATTTATGCATGTGGTGCTTCCATTTTTTCCATACACCGGAGCAATAATGATCGCTCTGGTTATGCCCTTCATCATTGGCGCCAACAAAGAGGGCGTAGTTCTGCTCTCTGGCTTCATAGCAGCCTCTTTCAAACTGATTGATTTTTTTATTTTTCCCTCTGTGAGTATCTTACGCCCCATGATTGCTATAATGTGCGAGGCTGCGCTCTTAACAATCCTTTTTAATTTTGTGCCACATGCTAGAGGATCTCTTTTGGGGCTGACAGCAGCGCTCGGATCGGCTGCAACGGTGCTACCTAACAGGATCGACGCTGGCATCATCATATCCATTCCAATAGCAGCACTGCTCTGCGAGATGACAACAAAACTCAAAGTTGATAAAATAAGGGCTGAGCCAAAAAGTGCTTCGGCTCTGCTTATGATAGCAATAGCATTTACACTGCTCCTGTGATATGATTTCACATTTACGTTTTAGACCATGAGGTTACTGCTCTCCGGGAAAAGGGGCACAGGGAAGACAACCTGTTGCAAAAAAGCAATAGAGCTCATGGATAAAATGGAAGTCTGTGGTTTTATAACACACAGGATAGAGGGAGGCTTAATGATAGAGGATATAAAAAGCGCGGAAAGCGCACTATTGGCAACAGAGAATCCAGTGAAATCTTTAAAGGAAAAGGTTGGCAAATACTTTTTTTTAAGAGAGGGGATAGACTTTGGTATAGAGTCTTTGAGGAAAAATGGTGATGTGTGCATTGTAGACGAGATCGGAAGGCTGGAGCTCAGCGGAAAAGGGTTTTACAGAGCTTTTCCTCTCTTGAAGGAAAAGAAATGCATCATAATAACGTGTAGAGATATCTTTGCAGATAGTGTGAAAAGAGCTTTAGACTTTGATGATGCAATTATTGAGCACATAGACAAAGAGAACAGAGATATAATGCCGGAAAAGATATACGCAACTGTTATGTATCATAAGCGCTCTTTTTATCATGGATCTTGCCGGGATAGAGATTAGAAATCCTGTATTAACTGCCGCTGGACCAACGTCACAGAGCGGCGCTATACTCCTCGAAGCTGCACGGGGTGGAGCCGGTGCCCTTGTTACAAAGACCATATGCACAAGAAGGGCTCTGGTAAAGCATCCGAACATAGCCTGCATTCAGCAAGGCTCCATATCTAAAGGCATGGTAAACTGTGAGACTTGGTCAGAGATACCATGGGAGCAGTGGATAGAAAAAGAGTATGCCATAGCAGAGAGCTCTGGAGTTAAGGTTATAGCGAGCATAGGATATACAGCTGATGAGCTTGTCTTTCTTGGACCAAAAGTAGAGGATGCTGGAGCTTCAGGCATAGAGTTCTCAACCCATTACATAAGCAAATCCATAGGCAGCCTCATGGAGGTTGCTAAAAGCCTTAAGGAGAGCGTCAGCATACCTATTTTTGCAAAGATAAGCCCCAGCACAGAGAATGTCAAAGAGGTCGCAAGAGCAATAGAGCCATTTGTTGATGGGATCGTAGCGATAAATACTCTGGGCCCGGTGCTGGCGATAGATGCCAGAGCAAAAAGACCTCTGCTCGGAGAGCGATATGGCTGGCTCTCTGGGCCACCGATAAAGCCAGTTGCTCTGCGCATAGTTTCAGAGATATCAGAGGTCTTCAAAAAGCCGATAATAGGTGTTGGGGGCATAAGCAAGGGAATTGACGCAGCAGAGTTTTTGATGTGCGGCGCAAGCGCCGTAGAGGTGTGCACGGCAGCGCTCTACTGGGGACCTAATATCTATGGAAAGATAGCAGGGGAGCTTGAAGAATTCGTAAGAGAAAGCGGCCATTCTTGCGCCGAGGAGCTGAGGGCTTCTGCACTGCATGAGAGAGAAGAGATGACAAAAAAGCCGGAGATAGCAGATAACTGCACTGCATGCGGGATATGCGAAAGGGCATGCCCGAGCAGAGCAATAAGCATAGAGAAAAAAACAGTATCAGATTCCTGCACAAGATGCGGGCTCTGCATAACCATCTGCCCTGTTAGAGCTATAGCCTAGCACAGGTTAGTCCTCACTCAATATACCCCTTCTGAAGAGCTCTTCCTTCTCTCTGAACTCTTTGAGCAGAGCTTTTCCCTCTTCGGTCAGCTCAGTTTTTCCTCCTCCAGCACCGCCCCGGGAGGACGTTATAATGCTCTTCCCAAGGTTATCTTCTATCTCTTTTATTGTTCCCCAGGCATATCTATAAGAGATGCCCATCCTTTTTGCGCTCTCGCTTATGGATTCTGTTTCATCAATAAGCTCAAGCAGCTGAGCTCTGCCTTCCCCTATGATCGGTCTGCCATCTATCTCAAGCCAGATCTTTGCTTTTATCTCCATCCAAGACAAAATATGCGTCCTCTGATATTTCAATCTTTCTTTTTTGGTGCGTATTGGAAGCTTTTTCAGATTATCCTAGTACTCCCTCCACCTGTGACCGCACTTTGTGCATGTATATATCCTTGTCTCAGGTTCATCAGCACTTCTTGTTTGACGCAGTATCCAGTAAGCTTCGTTGTTGCCACACTTTGGACATGTGACATTTGTTTTAGGAAGTGCCTCCTCCTCACCACTCAGCACAGATATTTCCTTTTCCCTGTGCTCCTCAACAACAACATGCCCTTCGGTTCTTTCTGTTTCATACCCGCACTTTCTACAAACCATCTTGCCATCCTTTGGATATAGAAGGAGATGGCATTTTGGACAGAACATCATTCTATCATCTCCAGCGCATTTTTTATTATTTCCCTGTGATCAAATGCAAGCTCTTTTATATCCTTTATTCCTATCCATTCACACTCTGCTGCATCATCCCCCGCAGTTATGCCTTCACTCACTGGTTCTACCAGATACGCAATGCTCACAACGTGACCTCTCGGATCCCTCTTAGGGTCTGAAAACACTCCGACCAATCTTTTTATTCTTCCTTTCATTCCTGTTTCCTCTTTTAACTCTCTCAACACAGCCTCTTCTGTCTTTTCTCCGTATTCCACAAATCCTCCAGGCAATGCAAGCATTCCTTTGTAGGGTTCGTTTTTTCTTCTAACTAGAAGGACTTTTTCCCCTTTTATCACAACCGCATCAACAGCCAGTGAAGGATTTCTGTACACCATAGCTGAATGGAGAGGGCATATTTATTTTTTATGGGGCTGCCCAGATTTGAACTGGGGTCTCGGGCTCCCAAAGCCCGTAGGATACCAAGCTACCCTACAGCCCCTTAAGGAGAAAAGTAAAAATCTATATATATCCCTTTCTATTTTGGTATATGTTTTACCTTGCGATAGTTATAGCAGTTCTCTGCATCATTTACCTTGTATCAAAATTATGGCCTGCGCTCATAAAAAGTGCTCCATGGGATCCAACTCCTATGCGCATCGTACGAGAGATGTTAGATGTTTCAGAACTAAAAAAGGGCGAAAAGCTCTACGATTTAGGCTGCGGAGATGGAAGAATTGTCATAACAGCAGCCAAACATTACGGCGCCAACGCAGTTGGTGTAGAATTGGATCCAATAAGATATGCGATAACAAAGCTTAGAATAAAGACGAATAGGTTAAAAAACGCAGAGGTTGTGAGAGAGAATTTTTTCAATACAGACCTTAGAGATGCTGATGTTGTTGCTCTTTTTTTATACCAGAGCGTTAACAATCGTTTGAGAACAAAGCTCTTCAAAGAGCTGAAAGATGGCGCAAGGGTTGTAACATACATCTGGACATTTGATGGCTGGGAGCCTGAAAAAGCGGATAGAAAAAACAGGGTTTATCTATACAGGATATCAAAAAATCTTAATAATGATAAGGATATAAATAAAAGTTCCTGGAGCTGAAATCATGGAGAGAATGGATAAAAATGTGAGAGACCTCCTTACAAAATTGATCAGAGAAAGGGACTCTCTTAAAGAAGAGCTGAGAAAGAGAGATAATGAGATAGCTCAACTGAAAGAATCAAAAAGTGCTATTGTAAAACAGGTCAATGAAAGGCTTGAAAAGATAAGAAAAAAGTTTGAAGAGCTGGTAGAAGAGAACAGATTGCTTAAAGAATCAATAGAGAAACATGAAGCGGAGAGAAAAGAATGGCAGGACACAACAGAAGAGCTGAGAAAAGAGATAGATACACTTAATGAAGAAAAAGAGGAGCTCTCAGAGCACTCCAAAGAGAAAGAGGAGAGGATAACAGCACTGAACTCACAGCTGGAGGAGCGTGAGAGAACCATAAGAGAGCTTAAGGAGGAGGCTGAGAGCAGAGAAATAGAGATAGAGGCTCTCAAAGAGAGGATATCAGATCTTGAAAATAATATAGAGGGTATAAGCAAAGAGAGAGAAGAGGTAGAAGATAATCTGAGGGCTTTGAAAGAAGAGAAGGAAAGGATTGCTGAAGAATTGAGAGAGAGGATTGCAGCATTGAGCTCACAGCTGGAGGAGAAAGAAAGGAGCTTAGAAGCGGCTACGCAGGAATCGAGCGAGCGCAGCTCCAATATAGAGAAGCTCCAGAGCGAGATGGAAGAGCTCAGATCACAGATAGAGGGCTTTAAAGAAGAGAAAGAGCGGCTGAGCGGCAATGAGAGAGAGATAGAAGAGTTAAAGGACATAATAACAGATCTTGAGGCAGATAAGAAGGATCTTGAGAGTGAGATAGAGAGCTTGAGAGCTGAGAAAGAAGAGCTTGAAAGATCTCTGGATGCAAGAGCAGAAAAAGAAGATGAGCTGAGAGCAGAGATAAACGAGGTGAGCCAGGAGCTAGAAAAAGCATCTGAGGAAAAGAGATCCCTTGAGGAAAGAACAGAGGCTTTAGAGGCAGAGCTTGAGAGCACTACAAATGTTAAAGGAGCTATGGAAGAACAGCTTGCTGCGCTCCAGGTACAGCTTCAAGAAGTTATCTCTGATAGGGAAAACTATGAGCATAGAGTTAAAGAGCTTCAGAAAAATACACAACAGCTGAGCTCTTCTCTGGAAGCGCTCAAAGAGAGAGTAGAGCAGCTATCAGCAGAAAAGGAGAGCAAAGAAAGAGAGGCTGAAGAGCTCAGGATGGAGGTAGAAAGAAGAGAGAAGGAAAAGAGTGCTCTGGAGGAGGAAATAAGAACTTTAGAGGCAGAGCTTGAGAGCACAAGCTCCGAAATTTCACTTCAAACACAGCTTGAAAGCTTGGGATCTGAGAAAGAAGAGCTTGAGGAAAAGCTCGTTGCACTTGTGAACGAAAGGAATGAGCTCAGAGGAAAAGAGGAGGAAAAAGAAGAATTGCTGGAAGATTTTCAGAGACAGCTTGAAGAGGCGAGCAAAAAAGATGAGCTTCTCGAAGCCCAGAGAGAACAGCTGAGATCTCTGCGTGAAGAGATCGTAGAGTTAGAAAAGGATACAGAAGAGAGATCACAGCTTCTTGATACCCTGAGCTCTGCGCTGGAAGCTCTTAAAGAGAGAACAGAGCAGCTATCAACAGAAAAAGAAGGGTATGAGAAAGAGACAGAAGAGCTGAGAAAAGAGGTAAATGCCTTTAGTGAGGAATTAAGAGGGAGAGAGGAAAGAATTACAGCACTAAACTCACAGCTGGAGAGCTTTAAAGAAAAGATCTTAGAAGAATCAAAGAAGAGTGAAGAAGAGATCAGCGAGAGGGACTCCAGGATCGAGCAGCTACAGAAAGAAATAAAAAAGCTGAATGAAAATCTGATCTCTATAAGGGCGCCTGGAGAAGAAAAAGAGATATTGACAGAAGAAGGTGCGCAGCTCACTGAGCCGCTGAACGACAATGAAATGAGGATAGAAGAGCTAAAGAGCTTAATAACAAAGCTTGAGGCAGATAAGAAGGATCTTGAGAGTGAGATCGAAGGCTTAAGATCCCAGCATGAAGCTTTGAGAGCTGAGAAAGAGCAGGAGATAAACGACAGATTGCCCGCGCTTAGAGAAGAATTTGAAAGCTTAAAGAACGAGAACCGTGCTCGGGAAGAAGAGCTACAGGAAATAGAGAATAAACTATTTTCACTGGAGAAAGAGCTTGAGGAAAAGAATCTGGCGATTGATGAACTCAAGAGGACACTCGAAGAGAGAGAAACAGAGAAGAAAGATTTAATAGAGAACATAGAGCTTCTAAAAAATGAGAATGAAGAACTGAAGAGATCCATAGCATCCCTGGAAAACGCACACGGCGCTTTGATGGAGATGCTTGAGGAGCTTGACGAGGAAGTAATGGGAGGTAAAGAAAAATGATGAGTGATGTAGGTGAAAGGATACAGAAGATCAGAGAGAGATTTGAGGAGGTTTTAAAGGAGAATAAGGAGCTCCGCAGCAGGCTGAATGAAAAGGAGAATGAGGTTTATGATCTCACTTCTAATCTCCAGCAGATGAGCGCAGAGAGAGATGAGATGAATAGAGAAAAAACAGAGCTGGAAAATAGAGCGGAGGATCTGACAAGAGAAAATAACAATCTCAGAAGCAGGCTCGAAGAAGTGGAGAGGAGCTATAATGATCTCGTATCTCAGATAGAGGAGCTCAGCGGTCAGGTAGATCAATTGGAGAGCGGCCCCTAAGCTGGAGGAGGTTAATGCTCGGTGACCCCGCAATAAAACTCCAGCAGCTTGGAGAAAAACTCAACAGACTGGCAGAAGAAAATAGAGAGCTCAGAAGAGAGCTAGAAGGATCAACCAAGGAAAACTCGCTGCTAAAAGAGAGGATTATTGCTATAAACAATGAGTTAGAAAGAATTAAAGCTCAACTATCTCAGGCATCTGAGGAAAGGAATAGATCTCTGTTTGATCTCGAGAACGCGCGTAAAAAAGTAGCTGATTATGAGAATAGGCTCCCGGATTTAGAGATGAGACTCAGAAGCGTAGAGGAAGAGAGGGATAAGGCTCTTGCAGAACTGGAGGAGAAGAGCAATAGAGTATCTCTGCTTGAGAGAGAGCTGGAAGAAACACGAAATTCTCTGGAGGGAAAAGAGCAGGAACTAGGATCTCTGAGCAAGAGGGTTGAAGAGCTTGAGCTGGCGATGCAGGAAAGAGATAGAGCGATAGCTTCATTATCGAGCGAGATTGAGCCCCTGAAAAAAGAGATCTCTGAGAAAAAAGAGGCAATAGATGAGCTAAATAAACAGCTCTCCGCCATAAAAGAATCTTTTGATAAATCAAAAAAGGAGCTTGAGGAGCTGCAAAAGGTTAAAAGCTCTCTGGAGGAAGAAAAGAACAGGATAGCTGAAGAGCTCGATATGAAGGATGAGGAACTTTTGAGAGCTCAGAGAGCTGACGAAACTCTGAAAGCGAAAAACACAGGGTTATCAAAGACGCTAGCAGAACTGCAGAAAAAAATGAGCGAGAAAGAGACAGAAGTTCAGAAGCTGAGGCTGGAGAACTTAACTTCGCAGGAGGAGATAAATGCGCTGAATGGTCTCCTTAACAAAAGAAAGAGCGAGCTCAAAGAAGAGCTCCTTGCAGGGATGGAGGCAGAGATAGAGAAGCTGAAGGAAGAATCAAAGATGAAGGATGAGAATGTAACAAAGCTCTCTGAAAACGTGAAAGATCTTACCAATGACAACACATCTCTAAAGCAAAAAGCCAATAACCTGCTTGAAGAAAATGCAATGCTCAGAAAGAAGATAGAAGAGTATGAGAGTGTGATAGACTTCTTCAAAAAATCAAGGGGAGGAGTTCTCATAAAATAGCTCTCAAAGCAAGAAATAAGAGCTCTCAATGCGATGAGCTGTGTGGATGAGGATATACTAAGGAAGGCGGGATGTGCAGATATTGTTATAGAGCACTGCAGGGCTGTTAGAGATGTTGCAGAGATAATAGCAAAGAAGCTCATAGAGAGAGGCTATAGCGTAGATCTGGATCTTGTTTTGAGGGGGGCTATGCTCCACGATATAGGCAGGTGCAGAACAAATGGAATAAAACACGCTATCGCTGGAGCACAGATAGCAAGAGCGCTGGGAATAGATGAAAGAATAATCCGCATAATCGAAAGGCACATAGGTGGGGGGCTGGATAGAGAGGATGCAAAGGCTCTGGGGCTCCCTGAAGGAAACTATATGCCTGAAACGATAGAGGAAAAGATAGTCTGCCATGCAGATAATCTCATAGCAACAACCAGAAGGCAGAGCGTTGAGAGGGAGATAGAAGCGCTCAGAAGAAAAAATCTCACAAAAACCGCTGAAAGGGTTAGAGCGCTGCACGAAGAGCTGAGCAGCATGTGCGGAATGAATATAGATGATCTCATAAAATGATCTTTGCTATATCGTCTGCAGCTCTTTTTCAAGGTTTTTCCTGAAATGTTTGTGTGCACTCCTTTGCTGAAGAGGTGCTCCATCCTGTTTTATTGTATTAGATTTCACATGAGCTTTGTCGATTGTGCGGGCATGTTTAATACGTTAATCGCTTGGTTATTTTCTCAATATTTACTTCCAGGAATGTTGTTTGCTGCCATAACTATTATCCCTGATTTGAAACATGTAACTTTTTTATTCCCGAAAGCACACCACTTCTTCGTTATGTTATAATGTGCTGGACCAGTTTAAATTTGTCTATGATGTGACATAACCAGCAGTGCTTCCTTTAACTCCTATTTTAGATTGCTGCAGACTTTGAAGCAACCACCCACGTCTTCTCAACATAGAAACAACAGACGCTAAAGCACCAATGACCTATTGCGGTATACTCCAACTGAGCCATGACCTAACCGTCGTGGGCCTCATAGTTCCCTTTCTGGTGACAATGCCCACAGATAGGTTAGAAAACAGAAGCTTCAGGGGATAAATAATAGATAATCGCTCTTAAAATCTGAGTTTTGGGGCATAACATTATAGAACGATGAAACAGATGAGTAAAATAAGATTAGCAAAAAGTGGGGGTACTGGGATTTGAACCCAGATCCGCGGGTCTCTCCTTGGGTCATTGCTCCAGTCACTCATCATGCCTCAGAAGACCCTATTCAAATCATCCCCTTAACTGGAGCCCGCTAGGATGCCACTACCCCATACCCCCTCATCTCTGTCTCAGCTTCTGAGCTCTCTTCATTCTCCTCATACGTTTCTTTCTCCACTTCCAGCGCATTCTTCCTCTCTTCTTCCAATCTCTAGAACTTCTCTTCATGCGAAGCTACAATGCACATATACAAATATTTACTTTTCTGTCTTCACACCTCAGCACCATAGCCTCTCTGAACGAGCAATTCACTGCCCTCTGTTATCTGGGTTCCCCTTAGATAGAGAGCGTATGGGAATATTGCGCTGAACCCGTTGAAAGCGCTCCATCCACACTTTGAGTGCAACTCTTCCTCCTTTATTATTCTCTCCTCGCTCATGTCCACAAGAATGATATCCGCATCATAACCCTCTCTTATCCTGCCCTTCTTCAGGCCAGAGAGCTCTGCCGGTCTCTCGCATAGCGCTCTGATAAGCGTTCTCATATCAACAACACCTTTTTTCACAAGGGAGAGCATTATGGGATACATTGTTTCAACACCGGGCATGCCAGAGGGCGCGTCCTCAAAGACCTCTTTCTCTTCTATGGTGTGGGGCGCATGATCGCTTGCAAGGATATCAAACCTGCCCTCATTAAAGGCTCTTAGAAGATCTCTGCCATTATTCCTTATGGGAGGGTTAACCTTGAATCGAGCATCCCTCTTGTCTATGTGCTCATAGTTGAAAAGCATGTGGTGCGGGGTGATCTCTTTTGTGCCGGCAGCCAATCGGAGAGCGTTCATGGAGGATATGTGCGCGAAGTGCTTCTTCACTTTAACGTTATTTACCTCCTCCACAGCTTTAATCTCACTTCTCTCATTTCTGTATCTCGCATGCTCTGATAGATCCTTCGGTCTATCAAAATCATGATCAAACAGCTCCTTTTTCTCACAGTGAAAGCTCACGGTTTTGTCTATGCCGCTAGCCTCCATGGGGTTATCCTCATATGTGTACAGCTTGTATGCTTTAACATTGAGCTTTTTATCACAGCTCTTCCCTGCCTGCGCATATAAGAAAAAATCAACCACGCTCTTCGCTCTGGCTATTTCTTTTTTTTCCTCAAGCGCTTCCCTATTCTTTACTCTCGGCTCTGTGTTTGGCATATCACCCACACAGGATATCCCCCCGAAGGCTGCCGCCACCGAACCTGAGTAAAAATCCTCCTTGTGTGCATAACCAGGATCCCTGAAGTGCACATGGATATCGATGCCAGCAGGCAGAATAAAACCTCTGACATTCCTTTCTCCAGTGTTCTTCTCCACTCTCTCTATTTTTCCATTCTCTATGACTATTCTGCAGTCCTCAAAGCCTCCGTCCACAAAAGCTATGCCTCTGAGCTCCATAGAAATAATAAATATGCTTCCTAATATAGTTAGTTACTTGCCTTACAATAGAAATCCTTTTCAACTCCGAATCCCTTACATTAAAAGGTGATAATAATGACAACGGTAATGGAACTTGAGACATTTCTAAATTCAATAGTACAGGATTATTCCTTGCCCAGAAATGTGAAAAGAGCTGCAGAAGAGATAAGAAAGATCCTGCAGGATGAAAGCATGCCGATAGACCTCAAGAAAGCTGACGCCCTTGAGATCCTGGATAATCTGGCTAACGATCCAAACGTTCCGATGCACGCAAGAACCGCGATATGGAACATAATTGGGGCTGTAGAGGCCCTGGCGTAGACATATGACAGAAGTATTTTTCCTTGATCTTCGAGAGAGGGGGGCTGAAGAAAAGCTCTTTGATGACCTTGAAAAGCTTTATAATATGGCTGATTACAATCTTTTCGGTAATATAGCCATAAAGATACATTTTGGGGAATATGGAAATCTGAACCACATAAATCCTGAAATAGCTGGATTTTTTTCTCTCTTAACAAAAGAGAAAGGGCTTCCTTTTTTGACTGACTGCAATACACTATACAGAGGTAAAAGGCAGAATGCGATAGAGCATATTGAGTGCGCTATAAAGAATGGTTTTTCTTTTGCAACCACGGGTGTGCCTGTGATAATAGGTGATGGAATAAGTGGTAGAGACTACTTTGAGATAGATCTCGGGCTAAAGCACTTTGATAAAGCAAGGATAGGTCTTGCATACAAGCATTGCGATTCCCTGCTGGCGCTGAGCCACTTCAAAGGGCATGACTCCGCAGGCTTTGGTGGAGCTATAAAAAACATTGGCATGGGTATGGCTAGCAGGAGCGGTAAGCAGATGCTTCATGCGGTGATAAAGCCCAGGGTAAACGAAGAGAGATGTGAAGCAGATGGTGTGTGCGAAGAATGGTGCCCCAGTGGTGCCATAACAGTAGAGGATGTTGCACGCATAGACCTATCGACATGCATAGGGTGCGGGGAATGCGTTGCTTTCTGCCCGCATGATGCGATAGATGTTGAGCCAGCAAATGAGACTGAGCTTCAGGAGAGGATAGCAGAGTTTGCCTATGCCATAAAAAAGCACTTTGGTGAGCACATGGGATTTGTAAACGTAGTGAGAGACATAACGCCGAGATGCGATTGCGCGCCATGGGCTGGAAGGAGCGCTGTCACGGATATAGGCATACTGGCTTCAAAGGATGCCGTCAGTATAGATCAGTGCTCTCTGGACCTCGCTGTTGAAGAGGGAGCTGAGTTTCTAAAGGCTGGTGAGAGACAGCTTGAGTATGGTGAGGAGATAGGACTTGGTGAGAGAGACTACAAGCTCATCAAGCTTTAGTCTCGGTCATTGAAGGAAACAGCGCTATGAAAAATGTGAAGATCAGCAGGATCATCATCGGCAGCGCTGGTATTAAGTTTGTAACACCAAACACCAGGAACCTGAAAAATAGATAGGCAACCAGGCACATTATGAATGCATGCCTCATACCGCTGACCATAGAAGCATCGTACATAACTCCTCCTATTATGCCTCCGCCTATTGCCTGTATGATCACAGCCCAATAAAATACGTTATTATAAAAATCCAGATCCAGAGGTTTTACATTCAATCCCTGAATAGGAGTGCCTGCAACGCTTGCACCCCCTGGCGTCATGCTGGCCATAGCAGGTAAGAATGTTTCCGCCATCAGCATGATTATGACAAGGAAGACAAAGAATGCTATATACACTATCATGAGATAGGCAACCATCTCATTCTGCTTCTCTACCT
>WOYO01000071.1:8312-34494 GCA_011620765.1 Thermoplasmata archaeon | reverse complement strand
TTGAGAGCAATGTATATGCTTGAACCGGTTAGAGGAATAGAGATGAGAAGGGATGTAATAACACTCCTTTTTCTCATATGCGTAAAATGCTTTTAGCACTAATAAGTATTGTCTATAGAACGGGGTTAGAACATTTATGATCCTGGAAAGATCTTTCGAAGAGAAAAGAAGAGCAGCATATGAAATAATCTGGAGCAGGCAACAAATAGCCAGAGATAGGATAGAGCGGCTCAAACATCTGTGAGAGCAAAAGCCAGAAGGCAAAGAGCAGCGTGAATGTAAGGAAGAATGAAGTCCACCGCAAGTTGCGTAATGAACAACGCACTATTTAAGGATTTTTCAGCTGGTGGCTTTATCTTATTACGGTTTCAACAATTCCTGCAAGCCCATGCATCCCTCTTGCTTTTTCCAGCGCTGGCCCTGCCCTCTTAATATGAGGCCGCAACGAGCCGGTTCTAACATCACGCGTTTCTGCGCCTTCTGCTGAAAAGGGCGAGAGCCACTAATAAAGCAACCAGAACGATTATCAGAACAACCACTGTGAGCAGGGATACTCCGTTCTCTCCGAATTCGAAGAGCCCCGGGCTGTTTTTCACAAAAATGTCGACACTTCCTTTGCCCACCTCGCCGCCCGCGTAAATGGTGTAGATGGTGTCCTCAACGACCTCTGGAGCCTTTAACGCTGCCATTCCATAAATGTCTGTGATGGCTGTTTCATTTTCAAGCGTTATATACGTGTCTGGAAGTGGATCTCCACCTAGGGTAGCCAGCACCATAAACTCCTCACCCTCCAGAACCTCCTCCGGAGCGGTTATGGTGACAAACAGGTCAATTATGGGCTCTCCCGCTCCCACACCGCCTCTGCCTAGAGCTACCAGAAATGGCTGCAATATCAGATTTATGAGTGGAAGTGTTAATGCAATTAAAACCAGAATGGGTATCGCTCCTATTATCGTCTGCGCAAGACCAGTATAATGCAGCAGACCCTCACTGTTCGAATAGATGAGATAGCCGCTGCTTATGTACAATATCGGGGATATAGGGATTAAAATGATAGAAATGAGAGATAAGAGACTAATCCAGAACAGGTAAATGCCAGCGGTCTGACCAGCATTTTCAGGGAAATCTCTCATAGTTTCCATGACGCTTCTGAAGTCGAGATGCATCAGATCGGATACGGCGCTCTTTCCAAAGTTCCAGAGATTCCTGATGTTTGTACTTACATCTATCAGGCCCCTCCAGCCCGTCTCAACGTCGTCTATCATCTGAGCTTCAGAGTGCTGCAGAGTTGATATCGGCACCAGAAGAACGAGCAGCGCCATCATCAGAATGGACAGATTTTTCAACATAATACATATCGAATCTTGTGCTATATATCTTTTGTCCATAAGAAAAGCATATGATTTTAAACACAAGATATATCTGTGGGTTTTGTCCTATATCACGCATACCTCCGTAGATGCTGACCGCGCCTGAACGGACATTGGCATATATGCGCGCAGTGTATTGGCGCATGATCCCAGGTCTTGAAGAAGATGGGGTTTTGACTCTGTTGGCGGAAGAGAGTACAAAAGAGACCATGCTTGAATTTGCTGAGAACTTTGTATAAAAGGTTTTATCGTTCTTGCCTATGACCACAGATCGCATAGGGAATCAACTGGGGGCTTCACATGGGAAGGAATGGTTGAGGATTCAAAGAAAGCGCCCGGGATTCTCAAAGCAAAAAACGATGTTGACAGTGACAGAAACTTTCCCATGGGGGTAGGATAGCTATAATGACTGCAGCCATCGATGGCAATATGAGGGCGGTTGCAGACTTGCAGCTCTCACAGGGCTCATTGTAAGAGCTTTTTTATCTCATCGCTGAACTCTCCTTTTCTGTACAGTATTCTTCCGTTAACAATGGTTGTGTCAACCCTCTGCGTCGTGCAGTATACAAGATTTGATGGAGTGAATGGATAGATAGATCTTTCATCCACAAGAACAATGTCAGCCAGCTTTCCCTCCTCTATTGTTCCAGCATCAATCCCTAACGCTCTTGCACCATTTTTAGTAGCGATCTCAAGGCACGTTTCATAGCCCATGATAGAGGGATCCCAGTGTGTGCTCTTGTGCAGAAGAGATGCGGAGCGCATCTCTGTGAACATGTTGAGGGAGTTGTTTGTTGCAGCGCTGTCTGTGCCAATGGTAAGGTTACTTCCTGCTTCTATAAGCTCAGGCACTGGCGCTATTCCATTCGCAAGCTTAAGATTGCTTGAAGGGCAATGAACAGCAGTAGAGCTTTTCAACCCTTCAATCTCCCTTTTTGTGAGAAAGACACAATGAACAGCTATGAATCTGTCATCAGCAAGACCTAAAGATGATATGTGCTCTGCAGGCCTTTTTCCCCTTTCTTTCAGGAAAGAATAGACCTCTCCCTGGCTCTCGCTCAGGTGCATTGTGAGGAAGGTCTCAGAAGCTATTTCTTTTGCCTTAAGCATGGTTTCATCAGAGCATGCATAGACGCCTTGAAGGGCAACCCCCCTGTTAACAAGATCACTCCCTCCTCTACTCAAGAAATGCTCGCAGTTCTTTACAGGGCTTCCTTTCTGTGTTGTCTTATCTTCATCCAGCACAGCCCATGCGAGGGCACAGCGCATGCCTATAGCTTCTGCAACTTTCGCAATGATGTCTTCGCTGTAATAAAAATCAAGAAAGCATGTTGTGCCTGTTGCTATCATCTCAGCCATGCCTATGAGAGCGCTCCTCCTTATGCTCTCTTCACTATTTCTGCGATCAAAAAGCTCTGTCTGCTTTAAAAAATCTTCCATGCTGAGATCATCGAACAACCCTCTTGCCATGGTTAGACCCAGGTGAGTGTGCATATTGATAAGCCCCGGCATAGCTAAGAGACCTCTGCCCTCAATCTTTGATTCAGCTTCGCACTCTATCTTTCCTATCCCGCTTACCCTGCTATCCTCTATAAGTATATCTCTATCTTTAGCCAGTCCTCCGTTTTGCAAGATATCTGCGTGCTTTATCAGGATCTCCATACCGGTTATTAGTTTCATACTATAGAGGATTTTGCAAAGTTCTCAAGCGCTCAGCAGAGCTATGAAATCGGGAAGGAGCAGGAGCTCTGAAGAGCCGGTGAAACGATAGATATTATCACAGGCAAGGAACTGCTTTATGAGGTCAGATCAGAAATTCTTTCATCTTAATTTTTTGTATTGTATCATAAAACTCATCTAAAATCCTGTCCATGGATTGCTTGAGCTCTTGAGATATCTCCATCTTTGGAGAAAAATCTTTTGGCTGAACGCCGAAAATGAAGATCTCATTGGGAGCTTCTCCAAGTTTCCTTGATATTTTTATGACGTTGAAGAGATCGTTTTCATGGGTGCAGAACCTGATCTCTTCCGTATCCTGCAGCACATCATCCACTGAAAAGATGCGGGTTTCTCCACATTTTCCACCAAAATCAACAGCATCCAAAATCACGACCAGATCAAATTTTGCCAGATCATGGATGAGATTGATCCCTCCTGTGCCCCCGTCAATAAATTCTACACCTTCAGGTTTTCTTCTGGCTAGTCCTTCCATCAATAGGATACCTATACCATCATCTCCCCGAAGAGGATTACCGACACCTATCGCTCCAATTCTGCTCATTCGCTTTTGTTCGCACATCATCTGAATTTTACATTTAAATAATGGGTTGAGCAGGAAATGCAGGGATCATAAGCTCTAACCAGCATCTCAAGAGCGAGTTCTACCTCTTTCTCTGTTTTCCCACTCTCTAGAAGAGCAGGGGCAAACAGCTCCATATCCTTCTGGATGTTTGCATGGTTCTGATTGGTTGGTATGACACAGTTGGCCTTAACACATTTTCCATCTTTATCGTATGTATAATCATGGAACAGGATCCCTCTCGGGACTTCAACACAGCCTATGCCGCGTCCAGCTTTAACGTTTATCTCTATTTTCTCATTTTCCAACCCTCTGCTCAGCAATTCATCTATGATCTTCATAGAGTCCTCCATGCTGTGCACGATCTCTACTAGCTGTGCTATGGAGTTCATGAATGGATTGTAGCATGGTGCTCTCAATCCGAATTTTTCTGCAACCTCTCTTGCCAGAGGGTGCAACTTTGCACTGTTGAGATTAAATCGAGCCAGAGCGCCGACCATGTACGATTCTCTGTTGTGCTTTGTGTATTTCGCTGTGGAGTGAGGCACAACCCACTCATTTGTTATGGATTCATACTCCTTCACTTCATGTTTTCCTGTGTCCGTAGAGCCAATCATTCCATCATACAGGGCATACTCGTCATCAGAGGTTAGGCCAATGTATTCCGTTTCTCTGGTAAATTCTGGAAGCTTGTCTGCGTTAGCCAGAACTATGTCTACTACCTCTCCTGCCGTTTTCATGGTCTCTTCAATCCTGGATTTGAGGTGGGTCAGCCCATTTTTGTTTGGTATCTTTGTGAATCCTCCAACAACCATGGTTACTGGATGTGTTGTTCTTCCGCAGAGCATATCACAAATCTCATTTGCCAAACGATGGACGTTGACTATTTTAACCACTGCCTCTTTATCTGTATTGATCAACGGAAAGACGCTTCCAACACCAAACAGATCTGGAGCCACCAGGTAGCCAACGTGAAGAATGTGGCTCTGTATGTTCTCACCGTGGAGGGCGAGTTTTCTGAGCAGCAGAGTTTGATCAGAGATTTTGATACCCATAGCGCTTTCGGTGGCTTTTAATGAAGCCAGAGTGTGCCCAATAGAGCATATACCACATATCCTGGATGTTATCTGGGCAAGCTGTGTATAATCGCGCCCATTGACCAGAACTTCAAAAAACCTTGGAGCCTCTGGGACCTCCCATTGGACCCTCTCAACTTTTCCATTCTTACTATTTAAAACAATATTCCCATGACCCTCCACTCGGGTAATGTGCTCTACATCTACATTTATCTCTTTTGTCATTCAAATCCCTCCTCTTTCATCACTTTTTCTAGAAGCGCAATTCTATCAAATGAGAAGATTCTGGCTGCGTTCAATATCTCATCTGCAGAGAAACCGCCATCTCTGTAAGCTTTGAGCCCAAATCTCAAAATATCTTCATTTTGGACCATGGAAAAACACCCTTCACACCTATACCCTTTTCTCGTACAATATGCATTACAACCAGAGTATGTTATTGGACCAAGGCATAAAGTGTTTCTCTGCAACAAACACCCCTCTTTTTGGTTTGGGCATTCTGCACAGACAGGGGTCCCATTTATATCGTAATCTCTGCACATCCTGGCAAAAATGCAATTCCCGCTTACGCCACAGTTACAGCAGTCCATAACATGTTCTGAAAGAAGAAGCTCGACCACTGACCTCCTTGCCTGATAAACCATCTCACTGTGTGTAGAAACTGCCAGACCGGTTGAGACAGGAAGTGTGCAACTGGATTGAAGTCCGGGCTTCCCTCCTGAAATGACCTCCACCAGACACAATCTGCATGAACCAAGCCTCTGATATTCGATAAGAAGGGGGTTATAACAAAATGTTGGTATGTCTATGTTATTCCTCTTGGCAACATCCAGAACCGTTTCTCCGGGATCGCACACATAATCCTTTCCATCTATATTTATTGTAATCTTTATTCCAGTTAATGCCATTATTCTACCTCCTCTGAGCTTAGATCACACCTAAGACATCTGAACGCCTCTCTCTTTGCCGAGGCGTCATCAAACCGTAACACAACTTCATCAAATCCATTAATACGTGCATCTGGCGGAAGTTCTTTTACGGTTTCTCGCGGGATAAAATGGTCATTCTCCCGGGATGCCATAGCATAGCTCCTGTTGTTAAGTTCTTCCAGCTCAACGAAACGATCTCTCCCACTTAATCTGATGTCTATACTGCGCGCTGCGCATTTACCATGAGCTATCGCTTGAATTACACTGGCAGGCCCGAGCACCGCATCCCCTCCTGCAAATATCCTGTCACACGCGGTCTCAAGTTTGTTATTTATTACCTTGATCCTGTTTCTTTCAAAAAGTTTATCCCTCATATCCCCCGCAAATTCATCATCTATCTGCTGTCCTATCGCAACTACAACGCTGTCAGCACGAATTTCAATCGTATCGTCGGTAGGTTCAGGCTGCCTCCGGCCCCATTTTGTATAGGCTCCAATTCTGTTTTTTCTAAACCTTACACCAACCACTTTTCCCTCTTCAATTATGAGGCTCTCAGGCGCAATCAGGAAGTGGAATTCAACGCCTTCTTCTTTACACTGCCTTACTTCGTCCACGTAAGCTGGCATATCCTTCTCTTCTCTACGATAACATATCTGAACCTTATTGACCCCAGCCCTCACAAGTGAGCGGGCAACGTCAATTGCGACATTTCCTCCACCAATAACCAGAACGTTGTTTCCAACATCAATCGTCTTTCCCATGGTGATATCACGAAGAAGCTTCAATCCGGGGATCAATCCTTCTTCACCCCCAAGGCCCAGAGTAATATCCTTCTGGGCACCAACGGCCAGATAGACTGCGTCATACCTATCTACAAGCTCCTCTAATCTTATGTCTTTTCCAACTGCAGTTCTACATTTGACTTCGACCCCCAAGTTTACTATATCATTTATCTCTCGATCTAGTATTTCATGTGGTAACCTGTATTGCGGTATTCCATATCTCATCCATCCCCCAAGCTCATCTGATGATTCATATATCGTGGTAGAATAGCCCAGCCTCTCTAGGAAATATGCTGCAGAAAGACCAGAGGGCCCTCCACCAACTATGGCAATCTTTTTGTCAACACTGCCTAACCTGCTGACATGCGAAGGCAATCCACTTTCAAATGTTTTATCTGCGCAATAGCGCTTAAGTTCTCGAATTGCAATCGGCTCATCAAGTTGACCTCTCAGGCATCTGCTTTCACAGGGATGCTCGCAGACTCTCCCACAAATTGCGGGGAATGGGTTATTCTCTCTGTTGATCTCATATGCTTCTGCAAATCGTCCATCGTACAACATCTGTATGTATCCAAAGACATTGGTCCCCGCAGGGCACGTATTCTGACATGGTGCTTTAAATAGAGCTGCGCAAACAGATGCAGAGCACCTCCGATCCTGCACATGTTCAAGGTATTCATTTCTGAAATATCTCAGAGTGGTCATTACCGGATTTGGAGCAGTCTGACCCAGACCACAGAGAGCCGCATTGATTATCTGTGCGGAGAGACTCTCAAGAGTCTCAATATCCCTGATAGTTCCATGGCCTGTGCATATCCTGTTCAGTATCTCAAGCATACGCTTGGTGCCGACCCTGCATGGAGTGCACTTACCGCAGGATTCCTCAGATGTGAAAGTTAAAAAGTAGCGTGCCACATCAACCATGCAGGTGTCCTCATCCATAACCACCATTCCTCCTGAACCAACAATCGCCCCTAGCTCTTTGAGTTCTTCATAACCGACAGGAATATCCAGATGCTCCGCAGGAATGCAACCCCCAGAAGGCCCTCCTGTTTGAACCGCTTTAAGCTTCTTATCATTTGGAACTCCTCCTCCAATTTCATAGACGATATCCTTCATAGGTATACCCATCGGAACTTCTATAAGACCAGCACGATTTATCTTACCAACAAGCGAAAAGACTTTAGTCCCCAGGCTCTTTCCTGTACCGAAAGATGAGAACCACTTAGACCCCCTCTGAATAATCATTGCTATGTTGGCCCAGGTCTCCACATTGTTTATGTTTGTAGGTTTACCCCATAAACCGCTGGTTGCAGGGAATGGCGGTCTTGGCCTCGGCTCCCCCCTGCGCCCTTCTATCGAATTGATAAGAGCAGTTTCTTCCCCGCAGACGAATACTCCTGCACCCTCTCTGATGTGTATCCTGAAACTGAAGTCTGTTCCCAAGATCCGCGTTCCAAGAATTCCATACTCTTCAGCCTGCTTCAGGGCAATTCTAAGACGTTCAATAGCCAGCGGATACTCTGCCCTCACGTAGATGTATCCCTCTGTTGCTCCCATTGCATAAGCGCCTATAATCATGCCTTCAATAACGCTGTGAGGATCCCCCTCAAGAACCGCACGATCCATATATGCCCCAGGATCTCCTTCGTCGGCATTACATATCACATACTTTACATCTCCACGAGCCTTGTGACAGAAGTCCCATTTTAGTCCTGTAGGAAAACCGGCGCCACCTCTCCCCCTCAATCCTGAGGCTTTTATCTCTTCTATCACCTCCTCAGGCTTCATCTCATGAAGCACTTTGTAAGCGGATCGGTAACCCCCTCGGGCGATATACTCTGTTATTTCTTCCGGATCTATGATGCCACAGTTTCTAAGCACGATCCTAACCTGCTTGGCAAAGAATGGCAGATCCTGATACGCAGGAATGCCTTCATAAGACTCTGAATAATTTACTGTAGTTGATGTGCATTCTGAAATTTCGGAATTTAGCTGTGCCAGCGCATATTTTTTAAGCGGGACTCCTCCTACAAGATGGGTGTCTATCACCTCTTTCAATTTTTCTACAGTCATCTTGCCATAAGTTACCCGCGGTTTTCCGGGGATTTTTACATCTACTAGTGGCTCAGCGTAGCACATGCCTATACATCCAACAGAAGATATCTCTGCATCTATCTTCTTTTCAGCAAGATACTCCTTTGCAAACTCTTTCAGCTGCATTCCTCCTGCAGCAATTCCGCAGGTTCCAAGACCAAAAATCAACTGCGGTTTATCTCTTTCAAGCCTTCCCGCGCCAATGGCGGCGATCTCTTTCAAATGGTACAATCTACTCAACAACATACTGATCCACCTCCTCATACTCTGCAAGAATATTTTTGAGATTTGAGGGCTTCACACGCCCATAAGTCTTTTTGTTTATCATTATTGTGGGAGCTAGGCCGCAACAGCCCAAACAACGCACGGATTCGAGAGAAAAGAGCCTGTTTTCTGTGGTTTCCCCAGGAGATATCTTCAAAAGCTCCTCTAATGTTCCCAGTATTCTGTCACTTCCCCTTACGTGGCATGCGGTCCCCTGACAGACTTTGATTGTATTTTTTCCGGGGGGGTTGAGCTTAAACTGTGGATAAAACGTTATTATACCATACAATTCCACAAGAGGATAACCACTTTTTTCTGAGACGTACTCCAGATATTCTTTTCCTACATAACCCAAGATCTCCTGAACATTTTGCAGTATGATTAAGGCAGGATCGCGCACACCTTCACATTTTTCAATAATCGTGTCTATTATGTATCTATCTTTCACATCCATCATATTACCTCCTTTAATTGACTATATGCCTTTATCACCTGGGATATGAAATCATTCTTTAAGTCTGTCACCCCTTTGTATTCCTTTAACATCGCTATCCGCTTATCGATAGTCTCGAGCGAATTTGTCAGCACCTGTCCACCTCCACTGATACATCCATGCAAACAGGGATAAAACTCCACAAGATTGTATTTTTCAATCCCCTTACTGAGGTATTTGCGCAATTTAGACATATCCTCTATAAGGAGCGCGCTGAAGAACCCCTCTTCACTATCAAAAGCGAACTCATAAACATAATCCTCTATTGGTGTGACATTGAGCGTGACATCGAGGTTGTGAAATTTACTCATATACGCTATTTCAAGTATCAAACGCGCATATGAATAATCACTGCGTACGCCACGGATATACGTTCTTTCCATCTCAATATCCTTATCGAAATCTACTTTTTTGCAAGAATAGAGATCAAGATCGATTTCATTTGATTTAAAAAGCGCAGAGAGCTCTCTGGAGGTCAGCACTCCATCAAATGCATCGCTCGTCTTATAAGCTATGCATGGGGAAACCAGCACAATTTTAAGGTTCTCTTCGGGATACTTGCTCTTTATTGTTTTCAACAAAAAATTTGCAGGAGATGTTTCTGGGTGGGTATACCTCTGGTATTCAGGGTAAAATTTTTCTAAATATTCCTGAACGCTGGGACACCACGAAGAAAAGGTCATAGTTCTGTTATCCCTGATATACTCCCCCTGGGCAGCATATGAAAGGTAGGTATATGGCGTAAAGTCCATCACCCTCTTTGCATTCATCTCCTTGAGAGCCGTTATTATCTTTCCTATTTCTGCTCCCATATCTCTATCGCTACCTGGAAGCGTCTCAATAAAGGAAGTGATTGCGATTGGATCTACAACAAAAACAACAAAATTTGACGGATCTTTGAGCATAGCTGATACCTTATTAACATCAGATTTTTCAGAGAATGCCCCCACAGGGCAGGAAACTAAACACTGACCACAAAATATGCACTTATTACCCTCAAGACCCACACCAAATGGTGTAGAAATTATGGATCTATTGCCTTTTTGAGAGATCCCTATCGTATGCACGTTCAGCACCTCATTGCACACTACATGACAACGCCTGCACAATATGCATTTTTTTGGATTGTATTGTATTATGGATCTGGCGTCAACTTCCCCCTCTTTGGGTACAACATCAAATCTCATATCAAGATTTTTGTGAGGGGGAGTTGTAGCGAATCTGTTGACATAGTAGAGGAGCTGATCTTTCCTTATAGGGCATCCCCTTATATAAAAATCGACATCCACCACTTCATCAATGGCCTTTGCAGGCTCTACTTCAAAGTATTTGTTGTCATAAACATCCCCGTATGCTTTTTCGACTACTTCATCGACAGGCAATAGATTCCTTAATTTGTTTACGCCTCCGGTGCAAGCGCAATCACCCAGAGCAATAAGGAATTTAGCGTTGGATCTTATCTTTTTCAGACGTTCTTCATCCATCGGTCTTACAATGGAGCCCTCTATAAAAGCTATATCATACTCATCTGAATGCTCCTTCATCGTCTCCCTGAAGGAAACGATATCTACGGCATCTATCAGATCAAGGATGGACTCTTCAAGATTTATTACCTGAAGCTGGCATCCCTCACAGCTCGCAAAATCAAAAAATGCAACTCTTGGTTTCATCATAACGCCTCCTTCAAAATTTTGATGTCAGCATAGTTAAACACGGGATCATACTGACACACATAGATGCCATTTATCGGATTTGGTGTCAAAACGGTGACGTCATAATCAATTCTCAGCTCATCGGCCAAGCTTAGAGCGTCATATACCCCTTTTTCCTCCTTGTATTTTACTTCAACCCTATTTTTTGTTTTATTTTCTATTGCTGTATCGACAGAATTTTTCAGCTCCAGCTTTTCCCTTTCGTAAGAATGTTTCCCCTCCATTTATACCCCTCTTCAGCAGACGTTGGATAAATCTTTTCTAACGCCCCTCATATCCATTACTGAACTACGCCAATATTAATTTTTTCATTTAAGGCTATTCCTGCGTTATCGCAGCGCGTATTTTACAGAGGACATGGGGCATCCTTGACACTGAATGAGGGGATAAGGACAGAAGAATTAAAAAAGATTGTAGAAATAAAGGATAGCGCTAGGTTTGTGATGGTGCACTGTGCTGAAGGCTACCACAACCATGGAAAGAAGAGCGCTTCAGCGGTTAAGAGCGTTAGGCTTTATGAGCGCGTCACCCAGCAGATAACCAAGAATGGCACCAATTATGTTTCCTGGAAAGCAGCATAAGGTACCTATACAGCATCCCAAAAATCCGGTTACCCAAGGCACCAATTCCTTGAGATTACCGTATGTAAACAGTCTTCTTATCTGTCCGGGCGGTAAATTGCTTTTTCCTATCTGACCCGGTGGCACAGATTTCTGGGCTGCAACCACTGAAAAAGAGGTTATGAAGAGCATGCCTGCGATCAGCAGAGTTATTCCACGCATAATTGTAGTATAGCTTTTACTGCATATATAATTTCTTTCTTTTTCCCAGTTCTGGTATGAGCATTGGCGCCCCTCTTGCGTATTCCCTATAGTCCTCACGAACTTCTCGAAAAGGAGCTTTTCCTCCTTTCTTGTCCTTGCTACCAGAGACGCGACGAACAGGATGTCTTGTCCTGCTGTAGACTCTACTCGTTATGAGTTTCTTGCGGCGGCTGTGGGCGACCATTTCTTTGCTGGTCTCGCGATAAAGCTTACCCATACGCCAGCAGACATCAGAACAAAACCCGGCAGTAGAAGCGCATTTTTCTCTGAGATCATAGAAAAAGACTATAGCAGGTAGTATGTGGCGTCTTTGCTCTTTGCTACGTCCGACAATCCTGGCTCCATGCAGTTGTGATGTGCACAAGCCCGTATGATTGTAGCACATCGCAGAGATGATGAATGCTAAGAGGATTATCGTTTCCACTGTTGTTACTCCCATACTGCACATTATCCTTTGCGCTAGTTGCGAAAATTTATCATCCCACTCACGCATTATGGCTGTGATCCTGAAAGCAAAGCCACCATTTGACTTCAGACTGAGCGCGGGCATCTCTAGGGACTTTGATGGAGAGGAGCTCCGTCTGCCGCTGCGCTCGGAGGCGGGTGCAGTCCTTGTTCGTATAAGAGGAGAGGGAACGGTAGAAGAGCCAGAGCTCAGTGTTGAGCTGGAATCAAAAGAAGCTCTATCGGGCACTGAAAGAAACTGGGCAATTGCGACCGTTTCAAGGATGATGAACCTTGATATGAACCTTAGAGACTTCTATGAGAGCACGGATGATGAGGTTCTTTTGAATCTGATGGTAGCATTGAGAGGACTTAAGGTGATACACACTAGTAGCGTGTTTGAGGCCCTCGTTTATGCCATAACGGAACAGCAGATCTCCCTCAATGTCGCTATGAAAATAGAACAGAGAATCGCAGAGAGATTTGGAGAGCCCATCGATTTCGGAGGAGAGAGGTATCACGTTTTTCCAGAGCCTGAGAGGCTGAATTCCATAGAGGATCTAAAAAGATGTGGACTGAGCACCAGAAAGGCTGAGTACATAAGGGATATATCCACTGCGGTGTCTGAGGGCAGGTTAGAGCTGGAGAACATCAGAGATCATGAGAGAACTGAAGAAATCATAGAGGATCTCTGTGCGCTGAGGGGCATAGGACAGTGGACAGCGAAGATGACGGTAATGAGGAGCATGCCAAGGTACGATGTCCTGCCTGCTGATGACGTTGGTATAAGGCGGTGCATCTCTCGCTATTATTTCAACGGGGAAAGGATATCCCAGCAGCAAGCCGAAGAAACGGCTGGCAGATGGGGTGCGTATAAGGGATTGGCTGCGTACTATCTGGTGAGGGCGACCATGCTCGGGTTATAGCGCATAATTTATCTTTTTCCTTGACTCTAAAGGATATGCGCTTTGAGATTGAGGGCAAGCCGCCGTATGATTTTTATCTCACGATGGAGAAGAACTTCGCGATAAGGAGAAGCGAGCGTGCCTTCGGGGATACGTTCGATGGAAAAAAATATTTCTTTGCCCTCAGAGAGCCGCTGTGCGAAGCTGAAGTCTCTTTCACAGGCAGGCCGGAAGAGCCCGTCTTTGAGGTGGAGCTCTTTGCAGATAGATTGAGCAGCAGGGAAGAGGGAAGGGTGCTGAAAAAAGCATCCATGCTCCTTGGCGTTGACGAAAGTCTGGAGCAGTTCTATGCTCTTGCTGAGAGAACAGAGCTCAGGGAAACGACAGAGCGCCTCAGAGGGCTTCACATGATTCAGTTCAACGGCCTTTTCAACGCTATTGTTCTTGGAATACTTCTGCAGAATGCCCCCGTCAAAAGATCCATGGAGATGTTCTCTTTCGTATCAGAGCGCTATGGAAAGCGGATAGAGCACAAAAAGCCGCTCTATCTGCCTTTGAGTCCGGAAGATCTCCAAAAGGCAGGTATAGAAGATCTCAAGGAAGGAAAACTGGGCTACAGGGCAAAGTATATCCAAGGCCTGGCAGAGAACTTCGATAAAACGCTAGAGAGGAGGATAGAGCTCATGAGCACGGAGAGGGCTAAGAAAGAGCTGATGCGCTTTGATGGTGTTGGCAATTATACGGCAGAGTTCGCTCTCTTCGGCTCCACGCACAGAGGGAAAAGAAGGTATGACGTCTTTCCCATAGATTCGTGGAGCCTTGGCATATATGCAGACATATTCTCGATAAGAGAGGAAAAAAGAGAGAAGGCAAAGGCACTGTGCAGGAAGCATGCTGAGGAGCATTTCGGCCCGTTGATGGGCCTGGCTTTCTGGTACGTCATGATGAGTACCTTTTAAGGCCGCTATATTGCTGATAAACTTGTTTAGCAGATCCTTGGGAGCTGATCTGCAATGGGCATGTCAACGATCCTTCTTCCCCCAGAAAGAGATCTAAGGAAGACTCTACCTTTGTCCTCAGTAACCTTTCCTATTATCTCAGCTTTTTTACCCAGAGGGTGCTTTCTCATAGCTCTAACGATCTCTTCTCCATCCCTGGCTATAACAACGACTTTACCCTCATTAGCAAGATAAAGAGGATCAAAGCCTAACAGCTCGCATACAGCCCTTACTTCTTCACTAACAGGAATCTTTTCTTCATATATCTCTATTCCAACATCCTCAACAGCTTCGTTAAGAGTTGCTGCTATGCCCCCTCTTGTGGGGTCCCTCATAAACTTTACTTCATTTAAGGGCAAAGAGGATATCAATCCGTTGAGCGGAGCACAATCGCTCTCTATCTCAAAATCGAGATCAAACCTTGAGGTCATTATCGCTATAGCGTGCTGCCCGATTTCGCCATTTATAATAACTTCATCCCCCACCTCTATCTTTTTTGGTTCATAGGATGTAAGAGATCCTATACCTGAGGTGTTTATGAATATCCCATCTGCCTTGCCTTTTTCAACTACCTTTGTATCTCCAGTAACCACCTTCACCCCAGCTTCTTTAGCGGTCTTTGCCATAGAGTCTATTATGCTCTGAAGCTTCTCTTCTTCAAATCCCTCCTCAATTATGAGACCACACGAGAGGTATAGAGGCTTTGCTCCCATAACAGATAGATCATTTATAGTCCCGCAGACGGAGAGCTTTCCTATATCCCCGCCAGAGAAAAACAGTGGATGAACAACGAAAGAATCTGTGGTGAAAGCTATCTTATTCGCAAGGAGCGCTGAGTCAGTTAGCTGAACGCTCTCAAACTTTTTGCTGATTTTATTTATCAGATCCCAGGTTAATTTGCCCCCACTTCCATGGCCTAAAGAGATCATGCATACCCTCCATATTTGTAGTAAGCAGCGCAGGTGCCCTCAGAGCTCACCATGCAGGGCCCTATGGGCTCTAAAGGTGTGCACACCCTTGAAAATAGAGGGCAGTCTACAGGCTCTACCAGCCCCTGAAGCACCTCCCCGCACCTGCACCCCTCACGCTCCTCCGATTCAAACTCCTCTTTTATGAGTGCACTGGCGTCTTTGCTACCGAACTCTTTTCTTATTGAAAGCCCACTGCTCTCTATATATCCCAATCCTCTCCATAGAGCACCGGAAGGCTCATAGACTTCGTACATTGTCTCCATAGCTTTCTGGTTGCCTTCTCTCTTTACGCTTCTTCCGTATTCTATCTCAATATCCGCTTTTCCTTCCTCTATCTGTTTAACCAGCATCAGTATGGAAGCAAGAATGTCTGCAGGCTCAAACCCAGACACTACACAGGGTATTTTACCTTTTAAAAACTCATATCCTTTTGTCCCTGTCACCGTGCAAACGTGCCCGGGAAGCAGGAATCCATCTATCCTGTTTTTGCCTTCAAGGAGCTTTTTTAAGGCAGGAGGCACAAGCTTGTGCATCGGATATACCATAAAATTTTCTGGAGAGCTCTTTATAGCCTGCGCCACACTGGGCGCTGTTGTTTCAAAACCCACCCCTAAAAAGATGACATTTTTTGCTGTTTTTCTGGCGATCTCCACAGCATCCATCGGTGAATAAACAACCCTTACATCAGCTCCCTTCGCTTTTTCTTTTTCGAGAGAAGAGAAGGTCCCAGGAACCCTTAACATATCTCCGAATGTCGCCACTATGCCGGCATGCGTGCACGCTATCATTCTGTCTATATCCATAGATGAGGTGACACAGACAGGGCATCCTGGACCGGACAGCAATCTTATATTTTCTGGCAGAAGGCTCTTGAGACCATACCTGTGTATTGCCATCGTGTGCGTTCCGCACACCTCCATAAACCTTACCTCTCTACCAAATTTTTTTATCTCCTTCGATAAGGCTGAGCACATCTCACTATCCCTAAAAGGGTTAATATAATCCATCGCTCATCTCCCTTAAGAGCTTCAGGGTCTCTTCAGCTTCCTCTTCATCAAGCTTCTGTATAGCAAAGCCTGCATGCAGTATTACATAATCCCCGACCTTAACATCAACGAAGCTTATGTCAATCTTTCTCTTCACTCCACCTATCTCGCCGATAGCGCTATTGCCAGAGATCTCCACAACCTTTACCGGTATGCCGAGGCACATCATTCCCTCCTGCCTGCTATGCATGCCTGCCCAAAAGAAATGCAGCCATCGTTCGTTGGAACTCTATGATGCATATGAACACGAAAACCATTTGTGGTTAATAAATCAAATGTTTTTTTGAGTAAGAGCCTATTCTGGAAAACTCCACCGCTCAGAGCTATATCCTTTATCCCTTCATTTACGCAGACCTCCAGAATAACATTTGCAATTGTATTGTGAAACTTACCTGCTATCTTTTCCTTTTTCTCTGGAGAGTCAACGATCTCTTCAATCATCGGCAAAAATGAAATTGTATCACCTTTTATACCTGCATCATAGCTACCCTTCTCATTCTCATCAGCCATCATCTCCAGAGCTATCGCCGCTTCTCCCTCATACCTTGATACATCCCTTATTCCTATCAGCGCAGAAACGGCATCAAAAAGTCTTCCAGCGCTTGATGTTAAGGGATATCTATCCAAAAACTTTGATAGGATGCGCCACTTCTCCCTTTCTTCTTCAGATGCAAAGCTTAAAGCTCCGATTTTAGAGAGATAGGCTAACTTCATCCTCCAGGGCTCCTCTATCGCCTTTGCGCCACCCGGCATGGGGATGTATTCAAGGTAAGCTATTCTCTCAAAACCCTCAAAATCACAAACCATGAACTCGCCTCCCCAAATATTTCCATCGGTTCCATAGCCGGATCCATCAAAAGCGATGCCTAAAGCTTCATCTATGCAGTTCTCAGCCATGCATGAGCATATGTGCGCATGGTGATGCTGTATGCCAATCTTTTCTCCCTCCTGCGCAATGGCATACTTTGTAGAGAGATATTCCGGATGAAGATCATATGCTATCAATGCGGGCTTGAAAGAGAATATGCTTTTGAAGTGCTCTATCTCTTCTTCATAAAATGGATAGCTTTCCTCTAAATCGCCTATGTGCTGGCTCATTATGACCTTTCCTTTTAGGGTTATAGCAAATGTGTTCTTCGTGTGTGCCCCGCAGGCTAAAACACCTTCGCTTACCCTTGCTTCGATTGGCTCCGGCGCATAGCCTCTGGCTCTCCTTGTCACTATCTCTCCGTTCTGTATAAAAGCCACAGAGTCATCGCACCTTGTGTGTATCTCTCTGTTGTGTGTCAGATAGAAATCAGCAAGCCTGGAGCTCAGGATCTCTTCATTTTTGTGGATTATCGGGGATTCAGAGATGTTAGCACTTGTCATAACCAGAGGCTTATTTAGCAGAGAGAAAAGAATGTGATGGATTGGCGTGTAGGGAAGCATAAAACCGAGGTATCTGTTGTAAGGGGCAACAGATTCTGCTACTGCTCCTGTTGTTCTGTCATATGGCTT
This sequence comes from Thermoplasmata archaeon, assembly GCA_011620765.1. Taxonomy (GTDB): domain Archaea; phylum Thermoplasmatota; class UBA186; order UBA287; family UBA287; genus UBA287. The sequence goes on along the minus strand of WOYO01000071.1, from coordinate 16,784 downwards.
GCGCCTGAGAAGGACTATCGGCCTTCTTGGGCTGAGCAAAAGCTCTTCTTCTTCGCTTGAAACTTCGCAGAGATCTTTTATCAGCTTCAGGGGAGCCATAAGAGCGAAGGGCTTGCTTTCTCTGCCCTTTCTAACCCTTAGTGCTTCTACAGCTCTCTCATCTGTGGCATCACATGCCAGATGAAAGCCACCCAAGCCCTTTATTGCAACAATCCTGCCTTCTAACAAAAGCTCTGCGGAAATCTTCACAGCTTCGTTGCCCTTAGCTATCTCTTTTTCATTGCTCAACAGCTCAACCTCTGGTCCGCAAACAGCACAGCAATCTGGCTGAGCATGAAACCTTCTGCTTGCAGGATCTCTATACTCATTTTCGCAAGCCTTACACATCTTAAATTCTTTCATTGTGGTTCTTTCTCTATCGTAGGGCAAGGATTCTATTATCGTAAATCTCGGCCCACAATTCGTGCAGTTTATGAAGGGGTAGAGATATCTCCTATCCTCAGGGTCAAAGAGCTCCCTCAAGCACTCATCGCACGTTGCTATGTCTGGAGATAAGAATCTCCCTTCATCGCTCGATTCACTGCTCTCTATCACAAAGTCCTTAAAGCGCCTGTGCTCTATTTCATCAACCTTTATATCCATGATCTCTGCCATCGGAGGCTTTCTCTCTTTTAATGCTTTGAGAAAAGAGTCCATATTGCTGCCTTCCGCTTCTATAACAACCATCCCCCCTTCGTTTCTAACAAAGCCTTTTATGTTGTTCTCTCTCGCGATTCTATAAACAAAGGGTCTGAAACCTACGCCCTGAACTATGCCTTTGATCTTTATCCTCAAAGCTTTTTCCATATTTCCTCTGTTATTCGTTTTAAATCCCTGGCAACATCGCTCTTCAAAAGCATTTCTGTATCCCCATAAGCCTTATCAATATCAGAAAATCTCACACCTCTCTCAGACATGTTTTCTATTATTCCTATTATCTTTTCTTTGCCAAGAAGCTCAATCTCTTTCTCGAGAGCTTTTTCAGCGAGCAGAGAGGGAGTTGTTATCACCAGAAATTTTGCATCCCTGAAAAAGCGCAGGAGCTCTAAGGTAGTCTCTCCCATGCCCGGCGGCGTGTCTATTATGAGAAGATCCACATTCCATATGGTTGCGGTCAATATTTCTTTAAGAGCATCAGACAGCTCTTTTCCTCTGAGAGGCGTTGCTCTTTCTTTAGTAAAGTGCGCAAAAGATAGGACATAAAGCCCTTCAAAATACTGCGGTATAATGCCCTTATCCTCCCCAATTTTGAGCTCTTTTATCCCAAGTATAGCGGGTATGCTCGGGTTGTATGCATCCAAATCCAGCAATCCAACCCTTGTCCTCTCTCTGAATATGAGCGCAAGAATGGCAGAGATCGTGCTCTTGCCCACGCCCCCCTTGGCACTCACTACAGCTAACTTTTTTACGCCCCTGAGCCTCTTCTCTATCATGCTCTCTCTGGGATCCCAGCTCATTCTTCCACGCTCTCAACCACTACGCCCCTCCCCTTCTCAATAGAGAAATCTTTGCTACCGCAGAAGGGGCATGAAACAAAGGCGTGAACAGCTTCTGGCAGGAAGTGTATCATCTCTCTCTCCTCCTCGTTTATATCCTTCAGCTTTATTTCCTTCTTACAAACGTTGCATCTTAGAGTGCATTCTTCATTCTCTATCTCCACATCCACCTGGCCCATAAGCTCTTTTAATGCGAAGAGAAATATCTCCTCGTCTATGTTCTGTAGCTCTCCAAGCCTGATTTTTATCCTCTCAGGCTTTTTGGCCTTTTCATGAACAAAGGAAGCGACGGCCTCTGCTAAAGCCCACTCATGCATGATGAGAATGTATCTGGAACGATAAACATTTTTGCCATCCGCCACAATAGATTTATATAGGATCATTTCGATAGCTTCTGTGCTTCACGAATGGAATGCAGAGAAAGAGCTCCCGCCAAATCAGGCGGATATCGGAAACTTCAGAATACTGAGCGCTCGTGGTGTGCCGAAAGTAGACCCGAAGAGGTGGGAGCTCAGGATATTCGGCGAGGTTGAGGAGGAAAAAGTTCTCAGCTATGATAATATTCTATCTCTCCCGGTGGCAAAAATAAAGGCAGATGTGCACTGCGTTGAGGGTTGGAGCATCCTTGACACTGAATGGGAGGGGATAAGCACAGGGGAGCTGAAAAAAGTTGTTGAGATAAAGGATAGCGCGAGATTTGCAATAGTGCACTGTGCTGAAGGCTACACAACCAATCTGATGCTGGATGATTTCTTTTCGAAAGATTCTCTGTTAGCTTACAGACTCAATGGCGAACAGCTCAGCGTTGAGCAGGGCTATCCTCTGCGTCTCGTTGTTCCAAGGCTATATCTCTGGAAGAGCGCGAAGTGGGTAAACGCCATAGAGTTCTCGAAAGAGGACAGAAAAGGGTACTGGGAGCAGAGGGGCTACCACAACCATGGGGATCCATGGAAAGAAGAGCGCTTCAGCGACTGATTCGCTGTTGATCGTATCTATTATTGCATCCAACCATCAATTCTTTCCCAATCCACTTTGAAGATCCAGACCTCTCCATTCTCATAAACGCGCTCGAAGGGCTCTTCGAAAAACTTTTCAAAAGCTCTCTCACTCATCGGTTCAGCATTGTTCCACTGAAGCAGAGCAACCCCTTCTTCGAGCATTGTTTTATCAACAACAACATAGTCTATCTCTTTTTTACCTGCGGGGGTATCACAGCTTTTAAGTTGTGGTAAAGCATCATCATAGCTCTCTGCGTGCAGTATATCGTAAGCGCTATCCCATGTGCACATCAGCTTTGCAAAGCCAAAGATTGTGCTGCTCAACCTGTGATCTGTAGCCACAACAGAGCCCTGCGGTGCATTATCCCTCATCCACAGAGCTGCTTCTAAATCCTTGTGGGTTATGCCTTCATTAAAACCACCCACAGCTTCTGCAGGGGGATAGGTGGTAACAACAGACAGTGCTATTAGAGCACCCACACCAAAAACAAGTGCCTTCTTTTTCTTTCTGCCCAGTAGCTGGTAGAGCTTCACTATACCGACAGAGCACAGGAATGCTATAGGAGGTGCAAGATACTGCGCATGTCTGTAAGGTATCAGTGCATGGCTCTGCGTTACGGTTCCGAAGAGAAATGATAGCGCTAAAGCTATCGCCCATCCGTAAACAAAGCTCCCATTGTCATAAAAATGAACCAGCCTTGTTCCAGTTATGAAAAATGCAAGTAACAAGAGAGCTGGCAAAAACCACAAAAGTCCACCAAAGTCAATATTCATGTTTGTTCCAGGGACAGAAGTCAGGTATACAATAAAGAGGGCTGTGATAGCTATCAGTGAAACAATAACATATCTATTCAAAAGTTCCTTAGAGGTGGGATAGCTCAGCTTTTTGAAAATCCTTCCCTTTAAAGCATATACAAACATAGCAAGCAGGATCAGCGCAAAATAAGTCAGGAATATGTAAGCATAGGACGGAACTCCTTCTATGGCTGTGCTGAGCACATGCTCCGGAAAGTTTGTGAATAAGAACCAGAATATGAAAGTTGTGGATATAAGAAATATGCTATAGGGCAAATCTATGCGCAGCTTTTCGGACCACCTTGGGTGTATGATCTCCCTTGCGGCTATGCCAAGGAGCAGAGAGATTATGAGAAAATAGCTGCTCATATGGTGCGTTATTATGAGAGCTATTGTGGTGAGATAAAGAAAGGGAATGCATCTCTTATCTCTATAGCTTCTGAGCAAGAGCAGGATGCAGCCCAGCAATAAAGGATCAGCTAAACTTCCAGGCATTGAATGGGATGTCACAAAAGCGTGAGCGACCGTAACAGCCAGGATTAGCGATGACAAAAGAGATACTTTTTCATCATGAAATATCTCCATAGATATAAAGTAGAGTATCAAAATAGAGAAAGAGGCGAGAATGGGCACCGTATATCTCAAAGCATCTATGAGCGGAATACCAAGGGCTTTTGCTACCCAGGTAACAGCAATGAACATGCCCGGGAAGTATGGATATGTCCTCCCCCAACCAGGGTATGATGAAGCATCTATCCTTCCAGTTTCATAGAGCTCCTCAGCGATATAATAGTACTCCCCGTTATCTGATCCCCAGAGAGCATAGACGTGTAGAGGGTAAATTCTTATGGCAATCGCCAGAAAGAATATCCCAAGAAGCAAAAAGTATCGCTTATCCACATGCTTAAATAATATTTTGCTTATTAACCTTTGTTATTAACAGGAAGCCTGCAACTGCAATCTTGTTGTGATTAGATCTGAGCATAGCGCCGCAGAAGCTCTAAAGCAAAGGCATAAACAAAATATATATACTAAAAAAACTTTTAAGCGTATGATCTCTCTAGGGGCGGCTATAGCTTGTGGTGTTCTGGCTTTTCTCTGCATACAGGACTGGCTATCTGTAAAGATCATTCAGGGCATGAGGCCTCTGATGGCTGGTGCTATCGCTGGTATCATACTCGGAAACTTTCAGGCAGGCCTTATCATAGGTGCATTTCTTGAGCTCATGGCTATGGGCGTCTACACATACGGGGGAGCAACAACCCCTGATTATATAGGGGGAGCTATAATAGGCACAGCTCTGGCGGTGACAAATCCTTCCATGCCCATAGAAGCGATAGCCGCAATAGCCCTTGGTATTGCTTCTCTATTCATACCATTTGATATTATCGGAAGGACTGTGAACACATTCTTCATGCATCTGGGAGACAGGTATGCGGAGAGTCTTGATTTCAGAAAGCTGGAGATGGCGAACTGGCTAGGGGTTTTCCCATGGGGTTTGAGTAGAGCCATACCCACCTTTATAGGCGTATACTTTGTCGATCAGGCCAGCGTTATCCTTGGTGCCATACCAGGGAGCATAATTGCTGGATTCGCTGTTGCAGGTGCGTTGCTGCCAGCTTTAGGTATAGGGATGCTTCTCAAAGTTATGCCAGCCAGGAGCTACTTCACTTATGGTATACTGGGCTTTGTTACAGCAGCCTACCTCAACTTCATTCTCCCAGCCCTTGGGTTAGAGCAGACAAATTTCATGGGAACAATAACCGTTGGCCTTACTCTTATAGGCCTTGCTATAGGATTTATAGTCCTGAACCTTAAATATGGGGAGGAAACATTTGTTGCCCCTGAAGAAACAAGCGAAGAGAGAAAGGGGAAAAAGCTGACAGACAAGGATCTAAGGAGGGTTTTTCTGCGCAACTATGTGCACACGGAGCTTTCATGGAACTATGAGAGGATGCAGGGATTTGATTACTTTTATGCCATAAGGCCTGCACTACAAAAGATCTACGATAAAGCTGAGGATCTAAAGGAAATGGTGAAGCTACACATGAGCTTCTTTAACACAAACCCTATACTGATGCCTGTGATCCTAGGGGCAGATGTGGCTATAGAGGAGGAGAAAGGCATAGAGAGCAGAGATCTCATACTTGCGATAAAGACAGGCACGATGGGGCCCTTGGCGGGAATAGGGGATACTCTGATATACGCCACAATAAACACAATACTTTTTTCCATCGGTGCTTCATGGGCAATAGAGGGCAATCCTTTAGGTTTTATATTCGTTCTCATAGCTGGTAATGCCATATATCTGCCGCTGCGTTACTATGGCTTCAAACTCGGTTATAGAGAAGGGATGAATGTAGCTAGAGCTCTGGGCAGTGATACAAGGATAAAGCACATAACAGAGCTCACAACCATAATAGGGATGATGGTCGTTGGTGGACTCGCACCACTCTTTGTTAGGGTCGCATTCATAAGTGAGATAACTATCGCGGGAGCAGCTGTGCCATCTATACAGAGAAGCCTTGACTCAATATTTCCATTTCTCTTCCCGGGGCTCACGGTCCTGCTCGTGTACTATCTGCTAGATAAGAACTGGAAACCCACCTATGTGCTTTTGCTCCTCTTTGCTCTGGGGTTAATATGCGGAAGCCTAGGAATCCTTGGAACCGCCTGAAAGCTTGGCTCTGACATTAACAATACCCTCTCTGCCCGAGCGCTCTGCCATGGCTGCGGCCTCTTCAATCCTAATATCCCTGTTCATCAGCAGTTCTAGTAACATAGGCAGATTTACCCCTGTTACAACCTCTGCCCTATCAAGGAGCTTTATGGATGCATTGAAAGGGCTCGCCCCAAAGAGGTCCGTTAATATGAGAGACCTCTCTGTCAATAAAGCTTCAATCCTCTCTTTTAAGCTCTCGGGGCTCTGCTCCTCCTCAAGCTCAACAGCATACAGCTTCTCCTGCTTTCCCGCTATCATAGCGCTCGTTTCTATGAGCGCTTTTGCAAACTTACCGTGTGTGACTATTATTATCGGAAACATCTTAATCACCCAGCAGCTCATGTATTGTTTTTTCTCTCAGCATCTTCTCTGCTTCCTCTTTTGAAACGCTCTTTCTCATCATTACGATAGCTCTCTTTGCGTTTCTGCCACTTTTTTCAAAAAAAAGCTCTGCTGTGCTGCGGTCCACATCAGCGCACTCCATAATTATTCTTACCGCTCTGTCAACAAGCTTCTCATTCTTAGGCGTGACATCAACCATCATGTTCCTGTACACTTTCCCAAGCTTGACCATAAGAGCTGTGCTCATCATGTTAAGAACGAGCTTCTCTGCCGTCCCACTCTTCATCCTTGTTGAGCCAGCCAGGATCTCGGGACCAACATCTATCGCTATCTCATGATCAAAATTGTGCTTGATCTCTGGGTTACAGCTGACAAGAATGGTTAGCGCCCCTCTTTCCTTTGCTTCATTGAGTGCCCCCAGAGTATAGGGGGTCCTTCCACTGGCGCTTATGCCTATCACACAATCCTTACTGCTCACCCCTATCTGCTCTACGTCGTCAGCGCCTTTTTTTTCATCGTCCTCGCTTGCTTCTCTGGCATAAAAGAAAGCATCCATTCCCCCAGCGATGAGTGCTACAGCTCTATCAAAATTGAATGTAGGCTTAAGCTCTGATGCATCCATAACACCTATTCTGCCACTGCTTCCAGCACCAGCATAGATGAGCCTTGCCTCTTCATCTTTTATGCGTTCATACATGGCATCAACCGCTCCCGCTATTCTGTCTATAGTTTCTCCAACAGCTGCTGGCACATTAGAGTCCTCTTCGTTAATTATGCGCAGGATCTCATCCGTGCTCTTTCCATCCATCCTCTTAGGGTTTTTACGCTCAGTTGCAAGATGCTCAAAGCTCATTTTACCAGCTCTTCCAGCTTAATTTTTCTATCCTGAGGTAACATTTGAAAATAGACCTTAATTCCTTTACTCTCAATCTCTCTCAAGTAGCGTATATCCTCTTCGCTCAAAGATAGGCTCTTTGCTACATTCCTTTTACCTGGCGTAAAACCCATATTACCAAGGTTTATCTCTTTGATCTCTATGCCTCTGTCTAAAAGATAAAGAGCATCCTTCGGGCTCCTCACAAGAACCATCGTCCGCTTATCCGTTATGTTATCAGCTGTTTCGTTCAGGGGAATGATCCTTACATCAACTCCTGGTGGAGCTGCCAATGGTAAAAGGGATCTCTGTATGTCATCCTTAGCCGCTTCATCATTTGCCACAACTATGCGCTGCGCATTTATGTGCTTGCTCCACGCCACAGTAACCTGCCCATGGATCAAACGGTCATCTATACGAAAGTGGACTAGCATAAGCAATATCTGGTTGATAGTATATCAAATTTTATCTTTAAGTTGTGTTTTGGCGCTTTGAGAGGATTGTATATGATAGAGAGGATGCTAAAACTATTTTTGCCATGTCGCCAGGAATGTATGGTAATGCGCCTATTGTTAACAGATTAGCAACATCATGAGCGCCAAGAACCATAGCGAGCTGCAGCAACCCGAACCCATATATGATGATAAAGTTTGCAAAGACCATCAGCCCCAGAGTAAAGAGAAAGTTCGGAGAGTGCTTTTCGGTGAAGTAGCCAATGAACAGCGCTGCTACTATAAAACCGAATACATACCCACCGGTAAATGAGAGCTCTCCAGCAAACCACGGAATTGTGGCTATGGATGCGCTTATCATCCCTGCAACCACATAGAGCACTTGGCTTATCCCGCCGTAACGTCTCCCAAGAACTGCACCGGACATCAAAACGACAAGGGTCTGTGCAGTAACTGGAACAGGGCTCCATGGGATATAAAACTTCACCATGGCTGATAAACCAGTAAGGCATACAAAAATTAGAGAGAGCACAATCATGCGAGTGTTTTCAAGCTCACGTAGCTGCCCAAAGAGTCTGTTATTGAAAATCCCAGAAAATAGATTTCTTCCCATATCCATGTGTCAGTAAATAAATAGGCGGATTAAAATTTTGTGGTAAAAAACAAAAATAAGCTATTCAGGCTATGAAACCTTTGCCTATTATGTAGATCTCAGAGCTGTGCTTCCTGCTAGCCTGAGGCACAAAGCATCTGC
>WOYO01000071.1:4270-8212 GCA_011620765.1 Thermoplasmata archaeon | reverse complement strand
ATTATGTAGATCTCAGAGCTGTGCTTCCTGCTAGCCTGAGGCACAAAGCATCTGCAACTTCTGAACCTGTGTTTTACAGAGTCATAGAACTCCTTAAAGCCTTCTCCCTGAAAGCTCTTCACCACAGCATCGCCACCCTGCCTCAACACCTGGTCAGCAAAAGTAAATGCGCTCAGGGATAGCTCTATTGCTCTTGCCTGATCTATCGTCGGTATACCGCTCATCTTTGGGGCTGCATCACTCAACAGCAGGTCAAAAAATCCAAAATCCCTTTTAACCGCATCTATGACGCTATGATCTCTTATATCCCCTTTAAAAAAATGGATGCCCTCAATGGAGAATGGCTCCACATCTATGGATAAAATAAACGCACCCGTGCGTTCATATGAGTATTTAGACCAGGAGCCCGGAGAAGCTCCCAGGTCTGTTATCTTCCTTTTCCCCTCCAGAACATGAAAGCGTTCCTCTATCTCCATCAGCTTGTAGACCGCTCTGGAAGGGTACCCTTCTTTATGAGCTCTTATGTTGTAGGGATCCTTCTCCCTCATTCCTCCGTTTCCACTTCTATCCCGAGCTTCTCAGCGAGCTCCTTGTATCTGTTGCGTATAGTAACTTCAGTCACGCCTGCAACCTCTGCGATGCTTCTCTGCGTCCTGCGGTTGTTGCACAGTATCGTAGCAAGGTATATAGCGGCGGCGGCAACCCCTGTTGGGCCTCTTCCGCTTGTTAAGCCCTTTTCATGAGCCTGCTCAAGGATCTCCATTGCCTTTGTCTGAACATCCATGTCGAGCTTCAGTTCGGAGCAAAACCTTGCCACATAGTCCGTTGGCAGAGTTGGCATCAACTTCAGGTTGATCTCTCGGGCTATAAACCTGTAGGTCCTGCCGATCTCCTTCCTGTCCACCTTGGATACCTCTGCGATCTCATCCAGCGTCCTGGGAATGTTGCACTGTCTGCATGCAGCATATAGACTTGCAGCCGCAACTCCCTCTATGCTCCTCCCCCTTATGAGATTTTTCTCAACAGCTTTGCGATAGATCATAGCTGCTGCTTCTCTAACCTGTTTTGGTAACAAAAGCTTGCTCGCCATGCGATCGAGCTCTGTCAGGGCAAAAGCCAGGTTGCGCTCTGATGCGTCCTTTACCCTTATTCTCCGCTGCCACTTTCTTAACCTGTATAGCTGTCCTCTCGTTCTTGTCGGAATGGATTTTCCATAACTGTCCTTGTTCCTCCAGTCCATATCGGTTGAGAGACCTTTATCATGTATTGTATAGGTTGACGGAGCTCCTACACGAACTCTCTTCTCGCTCTGCTCGTGATCAAAAGCCCTCCACTCTGGCCCCTGATCGATCTCATTCTCTTCAATAACAAGGCCGCACTTAGCGCAAACCAGCTCCCCCCTTTTATCATCCATTATGAGTTCTGTACTGCCGCATCGTGGGCACGCTGTTATCATCTCAACATCTTCCTTTTTTGCCATTTTTTCCTCCTTCCTTGTGGTTTTCTTTTTAGTTATAAAGGTTTCGTAAAGTATAACGATACACAACTATTTAAAAATTTCTACTAAACATATAAATACATTCTGAAATATTTTTTTATTATGGATGTGAAAAAGATCAGACTAAAAAGAGGAAATATTGTGGATGAGGATGTTGATGCAATAGTTAATGCCGCAAACTCCAGCTTGATGGGAGGCGGCGGTGTGGATGGGGCTATACACAGAGCCGCCGGCCCAGAGATGCATGAGGAATGTTTGGCAATAGTAAATAAGATGGGAAGACTTGAACCCGGGAAAGCTGTGATAACAGGTGGAGGCAGCCTTAAGGCAAGCTATGTTATCCATACCGTAGGTCCCATATGGCACGGTGGAAACAGGGGTGAAGAAGAGATCCTGAGAAATGCTTACCACAATAGCCTGAAACTGGCCGAGGGAAAGGGGTTGAAAGAGATCTCTTTCCCTTCAATAAGCACCGGCGCTTATGGTTATCCGGTAGATCTGGCTGCGAAAGTGGCTATAGAAACCGTGAGCGAATTTTTGAAGGATAAGGATATGGTAGTGAACTTTGTTCTTTTTGATGATAGAACTTATGAGGCCTATAAGAACGCGTTTGATGCCTATGAACGAGAAAATTGAGAGGATAAGAAAAAGGGCAAAGGAGTTTGCCCTTGATGAGTGCAGTCATGACTTCTCACACACTGAAAGGGTTTTAAAGCTTTGCGAACGTATAGGAAAGAGCGCAGGGGCTAACATGGATGTGCTTATGGTGGCAGCGCTATTGCACGACGCAGGCTTGAGGGAAGAGCTTGAGCATAAAAAGGATCATGCAATTTGCGGTGCAGAGATAGCCGAAGCTATTCTAAGAGAAGAGGGCTTTGATGAGGACTTTATAGAGAAGGTCTCTTATGCCATAAGAGTGCACAGGTATGGCAAGGGTGTTGTTCCCACAACGATTGAAGCAAAGGTGCTTCAGGACGCAGACAGGCTGGATGCGATGGGAGCTATAGGAATAGCCAGAGCATTTGCAGACAAAAGGAGCAAAAGGATATACGACCCTGCAGAAAAGCCTCAGTCTTATGATCCCTTTGCGGAGCGCTCGGTGTTAACCCATATAAAGGAGAAGCTCCTCAAGCTAAAAGATTCTCTGCATACAGATGAAGCAAGAAAGATCGCGGAAGAGAGACACAGATTCCTGGAGATCTTTGTGGAAGAGCTCGAGAGTGAGCTGAAGGGATTGAAGTGAAAAAGCAAAGGCAAAAATAATAAACAGATAATACCTATTGTTAAATGATGAAGCTTGCAATTGTGATGGCGCTCTTCTTGCTAATCCCTGTCTATGTTGTTGCCCAGGAGGAGGGGCAGTGGAACGAGACAATACCAGTGCCTCCGACAGGGACGCAGATAGTGCTAAGACATGTGAACAAAGGAGATCTTTTAGAGGGGAACTTCACAACAGAGGGAGGCCCGGTAAATTTCTACGTGATACTCGCTGAGCCCTTCATTTCTCAGGTTGAGTATGGCACAAACAGAACAGATGTTCCTATCTACAAAGCAAACCTGAAAACGGAGGATAACTTCTCAATTGCTATACCCTTTGATGGCACGCTGGTGGCTGCTTTTGAGAACCCCAGAACGATCACACCAGTTAATGTTACGTACTCAATGAACTATGTAGAGGGCGGTGCCTCCTACCTGAGGCAGGGGAGGATCTATGATGACATTGTTGTTTTAAGCCCCAGAGACAATACAGCCATTATTGCTATACCCTATGTATTTGTTGGAGATGCGGTGGAAATAAGGGTATATTCACTTGACGGCCCTGTGAGCGTATATGTAACCCTTGACACAACTGTAGATAGAGAAAGACTACCACCATACTACAGAGAGATCTACCCTTTGATATCCCAATCCATAATGAATGAAACCACAATAATAGATCAGAATGCGTTCGCGAGTGGTACGGTGGTAATATATATAAACAATCCAACCGTGAATTCAAATAGAACCGTGGTATACAGCATAAGATGCGCTGAGCGCGGGCCTATAATGAGAGTTGTGCTATCAGGCATAGAGCATGGGCAATGCATTCTTCCTCTCGGTCTTTCTCCTGATATAATAGCCGCAAACATGACAACAGGTGCTATACTGCAGTTTGTGATAGGTGCATATGATCTTTTGAGCAGAGCATATTATCTCCTGATAGGGATACCTTTTGCAGGACCTGTAGTTGAGCGGATATGGAATCTCATCTATAGCATACTGATGCCTCTGTGGGCTTTGTGAGATCATATCTCTGTCAGCACAAGAATATTCCCATAAAGCGCATCCTCTAAACTTTTGGGCTCTCTCTTTAACTCTACTCTTATATTGGAGATCGTATAATAATCCTTATCCCAGAGCTTAAGTTTTCCATTACCCAGCGTGCATCCGCAGAGGGATTGAAA
>WOYO01000071.1:0-4170 GCA_011620765.1 Thermoplasmata archaeon | reverse complement strand
TAGGGCTTTATATCAACCACGGGTGTCCCATCAAGAAAATCCAGCTTTTCAAGGAATATCTTCCTTCCCTCTATCCTCTCTATCTTAGAGACAGTTATGCCCAGAGGATTGGGCCTATCAGGGCTTCTAACCGCAAAGACCCCACCGCTATGAAATTTTGTGTTAACAGTCAAAGTTCTCTCAGATCTGTCAAGAAATGCTACAACTAAAATGTGAGAGCATCCTTCTAAACCCTCCATGCCCTTCTCATATTCCTCTTTTATCTCTATGCTTGCTTTGATATACCCTCTTTTTCCTCTCTCTTTTAGCTCAGAGACCACAAAACCTATGGGCTTAAGCTCATACATCTTCAAACAGCCTTTTTACAAACCATTCTGCATCGAACTTCATGAGTCTGTCATATCCCTCTCCCATACCCAAAAAGATTATGGGCTTCTTCAGCTCCTGCGCTATTGCTATTGCAGACCCTCCTTTTGCATCACTGTCTATCTTTGTGAGTATAACACAATCTATACCTATGTTAGCATCAAACTCCTTTGCCTCAAGAAGGGCATCATTGCCCGCCAGGCCATCCCCCACGAATATGGTAAGATCCGCACTGGAAACCCTCTTTATTTTCTTCATCTCCTCCATCAAATTCTTATTCGTCTGCATTCTGCCAGCGGTGTCAAGGAGCACAGCATCCATCCTCTTTGCTTTCGCGTGTGCTATAGCATCAAATGCAACAGATGCTGGATCGCTACCATAGTCATGCGCTATGACCTCAATGCCTATCTTTTCCCCATGGTACTTCAGCTGCTCAACTGCTCCTGCCCTGAAGGTGTCGCACGATCCGAAAACGCAGCTATAACCGTTATTTTTTAACCTGTAACCCACCTTTGCGATTGTTGTTGTTTTTCCGCTGCCGTTTATCCCCACAAAGAGTAGTTTAACAGGTTTCTCATGAGTCTTCACAAATTCATCAAAATCCATGGAATTTTCGCTGAGTATATTTTTCACCTCTTCCCGGATAATCGCACCTATCTCCTTTTTCTGCATAGCCACTGCATTTTTGATTCTCTCTGTAGCATCTATACCTACATCAGCCTCCAGAAGTGCCATCTCTAACGCTTCTATAGATTCTTCTCTAGGCTTTCCGAATATGCCTCTTATCTTTTCTTTAAAAGAAGAAAACAACTTAACCCTCCAATGATCTAGCTAGGTTCTCTCCTCTGTCGGTGAGTTCTTTTATTCTGCTTTCAAGAACATTTATGTTTTCAGACAGCCTATCCCTGCCGTTTTCTAGAGCGCTTATTCTTGAGTTCAAGGAATCTATACATTCATCTATGCTCTTTTCCATCATATAGCTAGCCCCGATGCCGAGAATTACTTTCTTGTCAGCGCTCACACTGGCTTTTACATACACATTGCCCCCTATGGGTATAAGAGCCTCTGAGCCCTGCTCCGTGTCTTTATACCTCTTTATGGTCTCTCTAGCTATCATGTGCTCATTTATTGATGCACTAACAAGGTTAAGCTGTGCATATAGCTGGTTGTTCTGGTCTCTGTACTGGTTTATCATTTCGATTATCTGCTCTAGCTCTTCTCTCTGATCGTCCATGAATGTAATTGCTTGGCTGGTATTTAACTTTGTTTTTATCTTTTTTTGTTTTAATCTGATTCTATAAATATGGATACATCCATGGCGTTCTCAGCCCCCTTCAAATTTTTAACCATGCTCATTATAACATCCTCTATGAGCTTCTGAACGAACTCATTTATCACCACCTCTTCCCCATCTGCTTCTATTCTTATCATACCCTAGCATCTTTATACCATTATTCAAAATTTTCGTTTTTCGTATTATGCAGAATTTGTATATAGCAAAATATATATAGAATGGAAGATAAATATGTTTATGGACGATGTTTGCAGGATATGTGCCAGACCGCTCACCTACACAGAACACATAGTGTTCAGCGACCTATGCGAAGAGTGCTGGGAAAAAGAGCTCTTAAAACAGGAGAAAAAGGGAGAACGGCTGGTAAAGGCAAAGATATAAGCGCCTCATGGGCATTATTCCTTCATGGAAGTGCTCTTTGCACTGATATTCCTTGTCCTGGGGTTAATAGCCGTAAATAGGAAAAGATGGGTAAGGCTCTGTTTCACATCTGTGCTCCTCTGTTTCATACCGGCCATTCTGCGGAGATACTCTATAGTGGTGGATGCAGGGCTTGAGCTATATCTGTTCATAGCTCTGTGCCTCCATTTAATAGGAGGGGTGTTTGAGCTCTATAATAGGTATAACTGGGATTTTTTGACGCACATGATCTCGGGCATAGGAGCGGCTGCAGCCTTTCTTGCGATCATATCGACATTTGATAAATACACGGAGACAATAAATCTTACTACCTGGGCGATGGCGTTTGTGGTCGTGCTCTTCACAGAAGCTTCTGGGGTTCTGTGGGAAATGGGAGAGTTCGCCTCGGATACTCTCTTTGGCACGCATGAACAGCAGGGGCTTCAGGATATAATCACAGACCTGGCAAATGATCTCATAGGAGCTATTATCACAGCCATATTTGCTGTTCTTTATATAAAAAGCCCGGATAGATTTGTTTCATTGGAGTATAATGCTATAAGGAGATTCTATCCTCAACTTGGATTCATGCACACCCTTACCTTTGTGGGAGCGCTAATATTCTTCATGTATTTTATCATAAAAAAGGAGCTGATCCCACTATTTTTTTCATCGCTTCTGGTTGCTCTATCTGCAGCATCGCCATACGTGAGAATACCTGTTCTGGTCATGAGCGCTCTCTTTGCTGTTCTTTTGATAGAATTCATTGCTGAACTATTTTCACTAGATGTGGGCACATACCACATAGCTTTTGCGGTATGTGGAATTATAGCGGCGCACACCATATTTGCACCCTACATCACGAATCCATGGTTTTTCATAGCTCTCATACCTGTATCAGCTCTATCCTTTTCTGCGCTATACGAGATCCTCAGATATTCCTCAAAAAGGCCGGATAGAGAGGTTATGATGAACTTTGTGTGGTGCTTCATTGCTTCTCTATTGGCTGCTTTTTCTGCCTTTATTTACATCATAACATAGGTATAAAACATCATAAACAAATTTATGCAAGAAAAGAGATTTGCATTACGCCACCGTAGCTCAGTGGTAGAGCGACTGCTTCGTAAGCAGTAGGTCGGGGGTTCAATACCCTCCGGTGGCTTTCAGGGAAAATTTATCTTCACTATAAGCAATTCATGTAAAATGGCAAGAAGCGCTGTTGGATGCAAGCTGTGCGCTAAAGGTGCTAAACTCGTTCTCTTCGTTAGCGGAAAATGCAACAGAAGATGTTTCTACTGCCCGCTATCTGAGAAGAAAAAAGGCAGAGATGTTGTCTACGCCAATGAAAGGCATGTCAGGAGCGATGATGACATTATAGAAGAGGCACACCGAATGAGAGCTCTGGGCACAGGCATAACTGGGGGCGAGCCTCTGATGTTTATGGATAGAACGGTACATTTTATGAACATGCTCAAAAAAGAGTTCGGCGAGAAACACCATATACACCTTTACACTACCATAGTCATAGGTGAGCAGGAGGCCCAGAATCTATACTCAAATGGATTGGATGAGATAAGATTCCATGTGATAGGAAGTGCAAAAAGGTATGAGCGCAGCATAGAAGCATCGAAGAATGCAGGTATATCCACAGGGATCGAGCTGCCTGCTATACCGGGGGATGAAAGAAGAATAATGGAAGCAATAGCTCTAAACATAGACTTCCTCAATCTGAACGAGCTGGAGTTCTCCGAGACGAATAGAGAAAAAATGAATGATAGAGGCTACGATACGGAGAACGGCATAAGTGCCGCAGGAAGTGCAAAGTTCGCAAGGAGTGTTGTGCGGAAGTATAACAATAGAGTTCCTATAAACTTCTGCAGCTCAAACTTTAAGGATGGTGTGCAGCTGAGGAGAAGGTTGCAGCGCACAGCAAAGAATGTGGCAAAGGGGTATGAAAGCATAACCGAAGATGGAACTCTGCTTAGAGGGGTTATAGAGAACTGTGATATTAGAGTCCCTGGACCATTTAAGATCGTTGATGGAAAGATCCATACGAGTGTTGAGGTTCTATATCAAATAGCAGAAAAACTACCAGAAAAAGCTGTTGCTTA
>WOYO01000006.1 GCA_011620765.1 Thermoplasmata archaeon | reverse complement strand
CGCCTCCATGGGAGCCATTCTGGCAGCCCTGTATGCAGGATAGATACTGCTGACAAATGTTACGGCGGTGCCTATGACGAATCCCTCAACTATGCTCAGGATAGCCTGAGGACTGAATAGGAGGGCATAGATCGTTAACCCTGTTTGTTCAATCATTCTTGGCGGAAAGAACCTTGTGAGCACCAGAGAATTTACAAGGTATCCCCCAAAAAGGCTGAAAACCATGCCTATAAAGCTTGCCAATCCTCCAAGCATCAGAGCTTCGTATATGAACATCCTTGTCACCTCTTCCTTATAGCCCCCTATAGCTCTCATAACCCCTATCTCTTTAGTTCTTTCAAGAACAGACATGAGCATCACATTTAAAATGCTTATCCCTGCAACAACAAGTGATATTGCACCAATCGCAGTGAGCACAAGCGTAAGCGTGCCGAAAACATTATCTATGCTCTCTGTGATGTCACTCATCAATATCACACTCACCGTATCCTCTTTCCTATTCAGCCTGGTCTCTATATACTCTTCAGCGCGATTTAAGTCTGAAACGTTCTTGATCTTAAGATCAACATAGGAATAACCAGCAGATCCTATGAGCCTGTCAAATTTATCCTCAGAAATAACAATTGCGTTGTTCGGGTTCACAATCATGCTTGCGCTCCCTTCTTGCTCTTCGATCACACCAACTATTCTATATGTCTCACCATTCATGTAGAGATTGCTCCCAACACGCACTTCTTTATCTTCAGCAAATCTGCTACCAACGACCAATTCATTTCTGGTTCCTTGAGGCCATCTCCCTGACTCGAGATACCATAGCGTGCGCGCTTTATCAAGGTCTATTCCCATAAGGCTTGCTCTGAAGGAATCAGAGTGCAAACCTTTGCTCACATTACCCATCATATCCTGCTTTATTGGTGTGACCTCTCCTTCAACAGGAACCTTCTCTATTATGCGCACCTGTTTCTCACTTATGTATTCACTATAGCTCGTCACAGGCATTACCATAATATCTGAAGCAAGACCACTTAGCTGCGCGTTAACCGTTATCTGCACTGTAGATCCGAGGATACCTATAGTTGTAACAGCAACTACCCCTATAATTATCCCTATGCCCGCAAGCGCACTCCTAGAGAAGTGCCTTCTAAGATTTCTGTATGCCATCTTGAATAATATTGTTTCAGCCATTTTCGTATAGCCTTCCATCTCTTATGGTTATTTTTCTTTCCATGTACTCTGCAATATGCATGTCATGGGTAACTATGAGCATTGTTAAACCCATGGTCTCATTTAGCTCCTTCAACAACTCCATTGTCTGCTCACTTGTCTTTGAGTCCAGGTTTCCTGTAAGCTCATCCCCGAGCACTATAGCAGGATCTCCAACAAGAGCCCTGGCTATAGCGATCCTCTGCTGCTGCCCGCCACTTAACTGTTTTGGGAAGTGCTCCAGAAACTTTTCATCAAGAGCTAGCCTTTCGGAGATCGTATTTATTTTTTTATCTATCTCATCAAGGCTCTTACCCTGGAGGTAGAGAGGCAACTGGATGTTCTCTCTTCCAGTGAGTGTGCTTATGAGATTATACTGCTGGAATATGAAGCCTATCTTTTTCCTTCTTATCTCTGTTAACCCTTTATCACCGAGCTTAGATGTGCTTACGCCATCTATCATCACATCTCCTCTGGTTGGTCTATCAAGGAGCCCCACCATACTGAGAAAAGTGGATTTTCCTGAGCCGCTTGGCCCTATAACGGCAACCTGCTCCCCTTTCTTTACCATGAGATTAGCATCTAACAAAGCATTGACATCACCGCCCGGAGTTTTATAGATCTTTGTCAGATCTGTGATCTCAAGAGAGTAATCACCCATTTCTCTTCCTTCTCCTCAAAATAATGATCACCGCAACCGCTATAACTATTATGGCAAACAATAACGCAACCCAGAGCAAAACAGAAGGCCCTCTGCTGCTCTCTGCCTCTGGCGGTTTGGGTGGCATTGTAAGAGTGAAAAGCTCCACTCGCTCCTCGTTTCTTGAGTCCAGGTACCTTATGCTTATATTATATTCGCTAGGCCCTATGTTTGGCTTTTTATTCATTACCTTCAGCTCAAAGGGTATGAAATCATCCGGCTCCATTGTTCCTACATAGTATGTTGAGCCAGAGTAGGCAGGAGCAAAATAGTCATCCTCTGTTGCTTCAAGGATAATGGACTTTACCGTCTCAGAGCCGACGTTGTTCGCATCTCCGCTTATGGTTATGCCATCAATAGACTGAGAGATCTCTATGGAAGAGAGATATATGCTAGGCCTTCCGACAAAGAGGATACCGAAAGGGTACGAAAAGGATATCGATTGATTAGCGCTCTGTGGATAGAATGAGATCTGCATCTCATATGAATAGGTTCCTGGCTCCAGATCAGCATTCGGTACTATATAATAGCTCACATTTTTCTGCTCTCCTGGCTCTATATCTCCCAGAAAGATGGTAGTACTTCCCGCAACCATTGTATTATCTGCACTTCCACTGGTACCTGAAGTAGGTGTGCCCCCGAGCAACGATGCAGCACCTGAAGCTGTTGCGTTTTCCTGAGGCGCCTGCTGTGCTCTCCTTATTGTTGCATAAGCACTGTATGCGGGGTATCTGCCAGCATTTGTGATTTTAACAGTTACATTACCTCCTATCCCCACCTCCAGAGGCTTATCAAGTATATTGATTGAAAATACTGGTTGAGGAGAGAAAACACTCACACCGATTCCGGTGCTATATGAAAAGGCTCTGTTGTGTCTCAGGTAGCTCACCTTTACAGGGACATAATAGGTCCCGGGTGGCGTTTCATAAGAGGAATACAGGGTATATCTGATCTCTTTTTCTTCTCCGGGCTTGAGAGAACCGAGAGCTCTCTGGGTTGACCCCTCAATGAAAACGCTGCTGTTCGTTTGCGCCATATCTACAACAACATTTTCAACCACAGATCTTCCGCTGTTAAAAGCCTTCAATGATACGTTAACAGAGTATCCTGCTGGTACATAGAAGGGCAAAGAAGCAGATAAAACAACATCAGGAACGAAATCACTGCTCTCCTGCTGTGCTGGTTGTTGAAGGATCTGCTGGGTTAGCTGCTCAGGGATCTGCTGCGCTGTAACCAGAGATACAAACAGGAGCATAAGTATAATTGCTGACTTCATGGGAAGTTAAAGGAGTTTCTATCTAATTAAATTTATTAATTGATTAATATATTCAGAACGCGCCATGACTTCTTGACACTGAGACACTATTTTCAGGTATAAAAACCAGAGTGTTGAAGATCTGATTACTGTCAAAAGTGCTGGTGGAAGGTTAAGGGATGCTGGCCAGAGGTACCATAGGTGATCCGTAATAGACATAAATAACATAAATATAGAGCCCTGTTCTGTGCCCTGCAAACAAGGCTCTACAAGATCTCCAGAGGCATAAAAACAAAACGATGAGAAAGATATAAATCGCAGCATGTTGTGTATTATTTATGAAGATCTCTGTTTATTTAGTGGCAATGGTAATTATGATACCGACTCTTATACCTGTAACAGAATCACAAGAGAGTCCGGATTTGAGAGAAACTGTGCCTACCTGTTTCGGTCTTGAAAACATTCCGAGAATAGGAGGAATATTTGAGATCCTTGCAGAATATCTGTCAAAGGTGCCTGTTTTAGGGAGGTTTTTCATGAAAGAAAAGATAAAATCATATTTAAACCCACAGCTAAGCGTAGAAGAGAGAACAGAAGATCTTTTGAGAAGAATGACTCTGAAAGAGAAGATCGGTCAGCTGTGGCAGGTCAATCCTGATGATATAAGGAGTGAAGGTAAATTTGATGGCGAGAAAGCCAGAAAGGTTATAGTAGACCTTGGAGCTGGCTCTTTTCTATCGATAGCTGGAGAGGATCTCTACAAACTGCAGAGGATAGCGGTAGAGGAAACAAGGTTAGGCATCCCGATAATTTTTGGTATAGATGCCATACATGGGCATGCGCTTTACCCTGGCGCTACGGTGTTTCCAATGCCTCTCGCTCTCTCATGCAGCTGGAATGAAACGCTGCTTGAGGACGTAGGGAGAGCTACAGCTAAGGAAGTGGAAGCCACTGGACCGAGATGGACCTTTGCGCCCATAATGGATGTTGCAAGGGATCCAAGGTGGGGCAGAATTGTTGAAGGTTTTGGAGAGGATCCTTTCCTCGTATCATCGCTGGGAATTGCAGAGATAAAAGGTTTTCAGACAGAGATCCTAGCATGCGCAAAGCACTTTGCTGCATACTCTCAGACTACAGGGGGCAGGGATTACTCTCCCGCAGATATTTCTGAGAGAACCTTGGAGGAGATATTTCTACCGCCATTTGAGGCTGCTGTTAAGGCTGGTGTTGGCACAGTTATGACATCCTTCAATGAGATAGGAGGCATACCTTCAACAGCCAATGAACCGCTCGTAAGAGAGAAGCTCAAGGATGAATGGAACTTTGACGGCTTCGTTGTTTCGGATTATAACTCAGTAAGCATGCTCTATGATACACAATTCGTTGCTGGAAGCTTAAAAGAGGCTGCGGAGTTGGCCATGAATGCTGGTGTTGATATGGAGATGGTGAGCAGGGCCTATGTTGATAATCTGGAAGCTCTTGTGAAAGAGGGTAAAATAGATGAGAAACAGATAGATGATGCGTGCAGAAGAGTGCTTGAGGCAAAGTTCAGATTGGGGTTGTTTGAGGATCCCTATGGAAGCAGGGATTTAAGCGTGATCAATAGCGCGGAGCACAGGGCATTAGCCCTTCAGGCAGCCAGAGAGAGCATTGTGTTGCTGAAAAACGATGGCGTCCTTCCCCTAAGTGGTGAAGAGAGCATAGCCCTCATTGGTCCTCTTGCTGATGCCTCTCATGATCAGCTTGGTGGTTGGACAAACGAACAGCCCAGAAAAAATATAGTGACGGTTCGGGATGCTCTTCAAAGTGCGAATTACGTAAAGGGAGGTGATATTCTGAAGCCTCTGGATAAAAATGAGGTAAACAAGGCTGTTTCTGCTGCAGAGAGCTCTGATGTGGTTGTTCTCGTGATAGGGGAGACAGCGAATATGAGCTCTGAGCCAAATAGCAGGAGCTCTCTATCCTTACCCGAACCTCAGCAGGATCTCTTTGAGGCTGTGAAAGCAACAGGAAAGCCGATCATTGTCATTCTCATCAATGGTAGACCTCTCGAAATAGGGAAGATAGCGGAAGAGGCTGATGCTGTTATTGAGTCCTGGTTCCCTGGTGAAGAGGGAGGTAACGCTATATCCGATATCCTGTATGGGAGATATAATCCATCAGCAAAGCTTACGGTCACATTTCCAAAAACCATAGGGCAAATACCTCTCTGGTACTATCACAAACCACAGAAAAACTGGGATCATGAAAAGTATGGTGAGAGATATGTGGACATAGAGGATGAGCCTCTCTATCCCTTTGGTTATGGGCAAAGCTATACGGGCTTTGATTACTCAGAGCTGAAGATAGAGGTTGCTGAAGGAGCTGTTAATGTGGGTTTCAATATTAAGAACACCGGCAAGATGAAAGGAAGTGAGATAGCTCAGCTCTATTTCAGCGATAGGGTTGCAAGTGTAACAGTAGCGGATAAAAAGCTTTGCTCCTTTGCCAGAGTGGAGCTGAAACCACAGGAGAGCAAGAGAGTGGAGCTCTCCATACCTGTAGAGAGATTTTCACTGCTTAACAGTGAGATGAAGAGAGTTGTTGAACCAGGTGAATTTGAAATCCTTGTTGGGAGCTCCTCCAAAGATATAAAGCTCAGAGGCTCTTTTAGAATATAGCCCTCTTTCTTCTGAGAGCGCGAGGTGCAGGTATGTAATGATAAAGAGAAAAAGCCTCTTAATCTGCAATTCAATATGTAAAACTTAAATAAACCAAACCTTATTCTCTCAGATGAGCGGAAGGATAAAAAGAATTGGAGTTCTCACAAGTGGCGGAGACAATCCAGGGTTGAATGCGTGCATAAGGGCTGTTGTGCGTACCTCCATCTCAAGAGGCGCTGAGATCTTTGGTATACGCAGGGGATTTGATGGATTGATTAAGGGTGATATGGACGCTATGGATTCCAGATCTGTGAGTAACATCATAAGGCGAGGTGGAACCATACTCAGCACAGCACGCTGTCCAGAATTCTTCACAGAGGAGGGAAGGTTAAAAGCGCTAAAGGTATTGAGAGAGAATGAGATAGATGGCATTGTTGTCATAGGGGGCAATGGCTCTCTAATGGGAGCTTTTGAGCTTCACAAACTTGGGTTTCCTGTCATAGGAGTCCCTGGAACAATAGATAATGACGTAAATGGCACGGATATATCCATAGGTGTTGATACTGCTTTGAATACAATAATAGAGGCAATAGATAAGATAAAGGATACAGCCTCATCGCACAATAGAACTTTTCTTATAGAGACTATGGGTAGAAGTTCAGGGTATTTAGCCCTCTCAAGTGGCATAGCTGGTGGAGCAGAGATGGTTCTGATACCGGAGGTGGAGACATCTTTTGATGAGATAGTGGATACAGTAAGGAATTCTTATAAAAAGGGAAAATCACACTGCATAATAGTTGTCGCTGAAGGCTGGAAGCCTGGAACTAAAGAGCTTGCAGAAAAGATTAATGAGATAGGCAAGGAATATGAATTTTCCGTAAGAGTTACGCAGCTAGGGCATGTGCAGAGAGGAGGAGATGCCAGTGCTTTTGACAGGATATTGGCAACAAAACTTGGGGCAGCTGCAGCTGAAGCGCTAATATCTGGCAAAAGTGGTGAAATAGTGGGAATCTTGGGTAGTGATATCACTTTTACACCTCTAGAGGAGGCAATATCCTATGAAAAGCAGATAGACAAAAAGCTGTATGCTCTAGCTGAGATTATGGCAAAATAGAGCAGTTATTGATATTAGAAGTGAGCATCGCGATATATCTTTTTTACAATTTTTGTTAGCTTTGATAGAACAAAAG
>WOYO01000005.1 GCA_011620765.1 Thermoplasmata archaeon | reverse complement strand
CCCATGTATTCGATATCGGTGAAAAAGTCGAGGAAAAGATACTTGAGCTCAAGCCTGAAGCTGTAGTTGTTGAGTTAGATAGCGATAGGTTAAACTCCTTACAATCCTCAAGCGGGGTTGATAATGCGGTTGTCGGAGAGGTAAAGGAGCCCGAAGTTGCTGAGCTCAATGAAAGCGATATGCAAATGCTAATGATACTGTCTACTATGCAAGAGCAGATGGCCGGAGCTTTTCAGGCAGAGAGCGGAGAAGATATGCTTGCAGGCATAAAGGCAGCGATAGAGCTCGGGGTGCCAGTCTATCCGGTAGATAAACACATAACGACAACGATAGAAGGAATGGCCCGCGGCTATAGCGCACAATTGAACAACATTGCTTCATCGAGTTACAGAGAGCTTTTTTTGATGCTCTTTTCCTTCATCAGAGCCTCGGCTAAGATATTGGTGGGTATTGCTCTTTCATTTATCAGCAGCCCCATAGTCTCTTCAAAATTTATCATCAGCTCCCTAGTTGATACATTTAGCGCTCTCTCCTTAACAGAGCCGCTGATAAGCTTTCTTACGCTACCTTTCTCTCTCTCTTCAGTCTGTCTTACTCTAGCTATAGGCTCAAAAATGGGCATTGAGGGCTTAAGAGAGTTCTATTCCTTTATGCCCGAGCTTTACAACTCCCTGCTGACAGATAGAGAGGAATACATGGCTGATAGAATATCTGAGATCCCTGAGAGCAGGATCGTTGTTGTCACCGGAGCAGCGCACACAACAGGGCTTGCTACAGAACTCGAAGAGAGGTTACCCGAAGCAAAAATAGAGGTTATGACCTTTCTTGATCTCTTCTAGCTCTCTATCTCCTTCAGCTTTTCATCTACAGCAACAAAATCTCTATAAGAGAGCGCGGCATACTTTGCCTTTGCTTTTCTGAAGTATTCACTCGCCCTCTCTTTATCACCCTGTAACAGGTATATTGAACCTGCTGCCTCCTCCATCCTTGCCATGTTATACCTATCATTAATCTGTCTGAACAGGAAGATGGCAAGGCCATAGCTCTGCAGCGCCTCTGCATACTTTCTCTCCTTCTCATAGATCCTCCCTCTAAGGGCATAGCTCTCAGCCTCATGTTTCTTTGAATTTATTGCTTTTGCTATTTCATATGCGCTCTGCATATGCGCTTGAGCATCATAGAGCTTTTTCTCTTCAACTGCAAGAGCCCCCAGAGATAGATAGACTCTGACGGTTAGCTCTTTATCACCTGTTTTCTCTGCAAGAGCTAACGCTCTTTCAAAGTTCTCGTGTGCTTTTTCAAAGTCATGCTCCTGCACATATATTTGACCTAAATTCCAGTAGCAATCAGAGCTTAGCCTTGTTTTTTCATATTCATCAAGAGGCTCAACAGCATTTATGCACTCATCAAAGAACTCCTTTGCGCTCTCAAAATCTCCCATCCTCCTGCAGCACTCCCCAAGGTTAAGCTCACTAATGGCTATTCCTCTCTCATTTTTGAGAACACTGTCAGCTTCAAGAGCTTTTGTGAACAGTTCCCTTGCCTGCTGATAATCTCCTGTATCCAGCAACACAATAGCAATGTTATTATAGCCGGTGCTCTCAAGAAACTTATCTCCAAGCTCCAGCGCCGTTTCTAATACATCGGTAAAGCGCGCTATGGCGTCACCATAAAGGCTTTTCTTCCACAGTGACTTACCATGCTCGTTCTCCACAAGACATCTCTGCCTTTTGTCAAGATCCGTTTTCTTAAGGGCTTTATCACACTCCTCCGCTTTTTCAAAGTCTCCAAGGATAACATAGAGTCTCTGTCTGTTGTAGAGAACATAAAAGTTTTCTTCATCGATTCTCTCTATAATTCTCAGAGCAGCTTCAGCATCTCCGCCAAGCTCCAGGAGCAGGGCATGGATTAGATCCTTGAGCCATGGTTCGACGTTTAGATCTCTCAATGCTTCTCTCACTTCCTCCTGCTCAAGATCATCGAAGAAAGATTCCAGCTCCTCAGGGACAAGACCTGCGTTGATCAGATAATTCCAGGGATGCTTCATCAAGGATTATTCCGTTTTCTATATAAATAATTAACCCAGGTCATTTTGATAAACTGTTTTCTTGGAAGAAGCGGCACAAAATAATGTAAGAATATGGAAAAGATCGTGCTTTTGTTTATGCCCTTACTCAATCTTGGAAAAGCACGGATAGCTGATTGGTGCTGGCCATAATATTTCAGTTTTGATCTCTCGTAGAAAAGGAGCGAATTATGAAATCTTCCATAATTGGCGCATCACGTATCTCAATACGCATCACAGGTTTGTATCGGCCATATGTGTTATTGCTTACCCTTACGCTTTCTCTGCACATTTTTTCATGCACCCACAGATCGCGCATCTGAGAGAGGAAAAAAGCAGAAAGGATATATCTTGGTATGGAAATAGGGGGTAGATGTCATCTAGAGCCGAGGAGGCTGTGTTCGATGAGATAGATGCTTTAATAACCTCAAAGGAGAACAACAGAGGCATAAAGGATCTTTATGCCGCGGTCAGAGAGATCTCTGTATCCCCTATGTGCCTCAGTGCTGCAAAAGAGATTTTAGAGGCAAAAGGCTCTGCTTTCATAGTCACAGGTTTCCCTGTTGTTCTTGATGATGGGAGCGTTGTTGGAGAGACCGATGGGCCTCTGGGCACTGCAAGACTGGTTTATGGTCTTTCCATTCTGGGCAAAGATTGTTGCGTGATAACTGATCAAACGTATTCGAAACCCATATCAGATCTTCTCAATGCACTTGGGGTTAACACAAAGATAGCTGTTATTAAAAGAAGAAAAGAAGTCAAGAAAGAGCTTAGCAGACTGCTGAAAGATTACAAACCAAGCATTATCATAACAATAGAGCTCCCTGGTAGAGGGTATGACAATAGATACAGAGATATGAAGGGCATAGACATAACGCCATATGTGGTGCCCCTGGACTATATCATTGACCTCGCAAAAGAAGAAGAAATAAGAACTATAGGTATAGGGGATGGGGGTAATGAAGCGGGAATGGGCTGGATAATGGACGCTGTAAAGAGGGTGGTGAAAAATGGTGAAATTATTGCCTCAAAAGTAAAAACAGATCAACTTATCGTCGGCAGCACTTCAAACTGGGGGGCTTATGGACTTCTTGCTACTCTTGGAAAACTGAACAACAGGCCTCTGCTCTGCAATAGCGACACAGAAGAGAGACTTTTTACCGCGGCCTCGGGCCTGGTGGATGGAAGGTTAAAGACAAAGGCACCAAGCGTAGATGGCTTTTCAAAGGATGAAAGTGTGGAGATCGTAAATAAGCTGATAGGGCTAATACACTATGATGAGCTTGCCTGCGAAGACTGAAAAAGAAAGATAGAGATAAATATCAGCAAAACACTAATCTCTGAGGGTGCTAAATATGACAATAATAGGTGTACCTAAGGAGATAAAGGAGGAGGAATACAGGGTTGCAATGACCCCCGCTGGAGCTCTTGAGCTAACAAACAGGGGGCATGAAGTGCTTGTTGAGCATAACGCAGGCATTGGTAGCGGTTTCACAGATGAAGAGTATATAGAGAGCGGCGCAAAAATCATCAACAGTGCTGATGAACTTTTTGAGAAGGCAGAGATGATAGTTAAGGTAAAAGAGCCTTTAGAGAGCGAGTACAATAGGATAAAAGGAAAGCACACGGTGTTCACCTATTTTCACTTCGCTGCTGATAAAAGCTTGACTGAAGCTATGGTGCGCTCTGGCGCCACATGCATAGCGTATGAGACTGTCCAGAGAGAGGACTGCTCTCTGCCGCTGTTAGCACCGATGAGTGAGATCGCCGGAAGAGTGGCCCCCATCATGGGAGCAAGATTTCTTGCGAAATTTGAGGGAGGTAAGGGAGTTCTTATCACAGGAGCGAGCGGCATAGTGCCTCCAAAGGTGGTGGTCCTCGGTGGTGGATTTGTGGGAGCAAATGCTGCGCTCATAGCAAGCGGGCTGAACGCCAGGGTGACGATATTGGAGATAAACATAGACAGGATAAGGAAGCTGAATGAAATTATGCCAAAAAATGTAAACGTTGCCTACTCCAATGAGTACAATTTAAGAAAAGAGATAAAAGACGCGGATGTTGTCATTGGTGCTGTTCTCATTCCCGGAAAAGCTGCACCGAAGCTCTTAAAGAGGGATATGCTCAAAGAAATGGAGGCTGGTTCTGTTATAGTTGATGTAGCGATAGATCAGGGCGGTTGCACAGAGACTTCAAGGCCAACAACACACAAAAATCCTGTATACGTTGAAGAGAACGTAGTCCATTACTGCGTTGCAAACATTCCTGGAGCATACCCGAGAACATCAACAATAGCTCTGACGAACTCTACATTAAGCTACGTAGTAGAGATAGCAGATCTGGGATGGAAAGAGGCTGCCAGAAGAGACGGGGCCTTAAAGGAAGGGCTGAACATAGTTGATGGAAAGATCGTAAACAAAGCTGTTGCCGAGAGCCATGGCATGGAGTACTCGGAAGTGAAGTTATAGGGTATAAAATGATAAAAGATCCCAAAGAAATGAAGAAGAGAATAGAGGAGCTCAGAAGAATAATAGAGTCTGAAGCAAATGATGATGTTAAGATCGTAGAGCTCAAAAAAAAGATAGAGGAGCTGGAGAGAGACATATAAATGAACGTTGAAATAGTCAGAATAGACAGGGGAAAAGATCTTGCTGACGAAATAAAGAGAACAATAGAAGAAAGGGAGCTTTATAACTCGTGGATCCTTGGAGGCGTGGGGGCTGTTGAGGGCGCGGAACTCGGCGTGTATAAGTGGGATGAGGAGAGATACGAAAAGTTCTTGATAAAGGAGCCCATGGAACTCATCTCTATGCAGGGCAATGTTTCAGACGAGGGCATAGCCCACATACACTGCTCTCTGAGCAACGGCGAAAAAGTAGCGGCAGGACACTTCTTTAATGCAAAGGTGCACATATTTGTAGAGATCGCTTTCATAAAAACAGATAAGAGGCTCAGGAGAGCTAGGGCAATAAAGGCGGGCTTGAAGGCACTGGATGTTGAAGGCTGATGAAGTAGTAAGAGAACTTCAAAAGAGATACAGGAGGAGAGAGCGCAAAGAGGAACCTTTCTACACGCTTATCTTTACCATCCTTTCGCAGAGGACAAGAGATGAGCAAACAGAGAAGGCTGCAGAAAGGTTATTCAAGCGCTACAGTAACGCTGAAGAGCTTGCAGATGCAGACATTAAAGAGATAGAAGAGCTCATTCGAGGTGTGGGGTTTTATAGAGAAAAAGCGAAGAGTGTAAAGGGGGTTGCTCTCAGAATAAAGAGCCTTGGAGGCGTACCAGACACGATTGAAGAGCTTTTGAAGCTCCCTGGCGTTGGCAGAAAAACAGCCAATTGCGTCCTGCTCTATGGTTATGGTATCGATGCTCTGCCTGTAGACACGCATGTCCACAGGGTATCAAACCGTCTGGGGCTTGTTAGCACAAAAAAACCTGAAGAAACAGAGGAGGCTCTAAAAAGGCTGCTGCCAGAAGAGCTCTGGGGCTACGTGAACGATCTATTCATAGCCTTTGGAAGAGATATATGCAAACCAGTAGCACCCAGGTGCAGAGACTGTCCCTTCAGGAAGGGTTGCAGATACTACCTGCACACCACATCACACATTACAGTAGCATAGCGCACCTGCTGCATGCGCGTTTATTCCTTCTTTCCCTTTTCAAGCTCATTTATACGCTCTTTGAGTTCATCGATCACTTCCACAAGTTTCTTTACATCCTCCCTCATCTCAAGCATTGATCTCTCAAATGGTGTAAAGCTTCTATCCCTTATTATGTGGTGCGTTGTAATCATGCCCACAAAATATGCTCCAATGAGGGCGAAGAGTATTATTATGGAAAGGCTCAATATGTAGGTTAGCTGTATAAGTATTGAGCCAACGGGTATTATTCCAAGGATACCCAGCGCTAAGAAGACAGCTCCAACACAGATTATAAAGACAATTGTTAATAAGAATGTTCTCTCCTTCATCTTTCAGCCCCCATAACTATCTCATAGGGCATCTCCTTCCAGCTGATTAACCTTTCGCTTTTATCAGAGCTTTCGTATATCCTTATACCTCCGTCTTCAACTGAGATCCTGCAAGAGTGTGAATAAGTGTCTCTCTCTGTAACAGCTATAGCCCTGAGATCGAACGCCTCTTCTTTAGTAACATAATTCAGCACCAAACTTTGGTCTTCCTCCGCCACCTTTTCACCATTTACATAGAGCTCTATCCTTGGGTACCTATACTTCTCAACGCCCATGACATAGATCTTCACAGCCCCGCCAGCGCTGTCGATCACAAGCTCAGGAATATCAGCTCTCAGATCCTTGATGGATATCTGCTGCTCAACGCACCCTGAAAAGAAGATGAGCAGCGCCAGAGCTCCAAGAATCAAGGATCTCATTCATACCTCCGGAAGTTCCTCACTTCCCCCGCTAGCTCAACAGGGACTTCTATGGTCACAGCGACTGTTCTGCCCCTGCCCTTTGTCAGAACCCTTACAACCTTTGCCTCCCCGACAACCTTTCCTTCTCTATTCAGTGCTTTTACCTTTTCACCTCTCTCCGGCAGGGGAAGAAATTCGTATGGTAAGGTTATGTGCGCTTTATCCCCAAGCTCTTCTATAACGAACATTGCCAGCCCGGGGCACCTGGAGACGCATATGGTACAACCGGTGCATTTAGATTCATCAACCGTGGGTATAGAAGTTATCGTTTGCTTGCTTATTGCACCGAAGGGACAGGAAGTAACGCATGGATTGCAGGGGATGTTTTCATAGCACTCTATAACCACTTTAGCGCTCATTATAAACCTCCAGCAACTTTTCTTCGCCCTTTAATATTTTCTCTCCCCTTCTGCATGATCTCAGGCTTCTGAGCTCTTCTCTGAGCTCTCTCCTTTTTTCAACGGCTCCTTCGATCTCTCCAAGCTCAAGTGCAGCAGATATTGCGGCTATCCTGCCCTCTATCATTGCGCTGCTAGCTTCCTCTATTGCGGATCCATCACCAGAAACGAATATCCCTGCATCTGTCTTATAGTTCTCATCGTGCAGCACGACCTCTCCTCCAAGCTCAGGTATGTAGGCGCTCCTGCAGCCTGCCTGCTTTAACAGCTGTATAGACGGGCTAAGCCCGACAGCAACGCATATGAGATCTAACGCTAACGTTTGCTCCTCGCCACTTTTTATATCCTTTATCACTGCGCCCTCAACACACTCATCTCCAAGCGCTCTGATTATTGTATGATTCAACAGGATAGGGACGCCCTGTCTCAATAGCTTGGCTGCGTGCACCTGATAACCACCGATGTGATCCATGATCTCAACCAGAGCTTCAACCTCAACTCCTGCCTGCAAGAGCTGGTAGGCCACAATCAAGCCCACATTACCAGAACCTATCATCAGCGCTTTTTTACCCGGCAAAACACCATAAACGTTCATGAGAGTTTGAACGCCGCCGGCACCATACACGCCAGGCAAATCATTGTTTTCAAAGAGCAGATAGTTCTCCTGAGCCCCTGTTGTTACTATAACCTTCTTTGCCTCAACCAGTTCTATTCTATCCCTTTTCTCTATAGCAATACCCTCAGGATAAAAGCCAAAGACACTGGCCTGCTTCTCTATTTCAAGAAGTTTTTCGGCACATTCGCCCAGAAGTCTTGCAGGTATATCTATACCTCTGGTGCCCGCATATTCTCTTTCCGAGCCGAAAAATCTGTGTGTCTGCTTTATGAGCTGCCCGCCTACAGAGGGGTTCTCATCAACAAGCAGGGTTTTAAAGCCCATATTTGTTGCCTCAGCTGCAGCGCTCAAGCCTGCTGGACCACTGCCAACTATCAAGAAGTCTGTGCTTCTTCTCTCAACCTTTCCTTTTCTCTCTCTCCCTCTTATTTCCGCTCTGCCTCTCCCCTCCTGCACCTCAACTTTCATTCCCTCTTTCAAAGGAAGGATACACGTTCTTTCGTTAGGGTAACCATCCACTCGCATAAGACATGAGCTGCATTTGCCTATTCCGCAAAAAAAACCTCTGGGTCTCTTTAGCTTCGGGCTAAAGCCCAGGGTTTTTATGCCATTTGCGTGCAAGGCTGCTGCGATCGTTTCATTCTCATAACCCTCCATAGGTTTGCCATCTAGATAGAATGATAACCTTTTCCCTCTTTCAAACTTTAGCACAGGATGTTCATAGATCCTTCTATCATCTTTCATCTCTTTCTCCTCCACTCAAAAACCACAACGCATACATTGCTGCACCCGGCTCTACAACCATGGCCTCTTTTCCTTCACTGCAGGAGACAACGCATCTATCCTCTATAAGGTTTGTCTCATCATGCTTGTTACTCCATGTGCGTATAAAACCGAAACTTTTTTCTGATCTCAACAAGAAAAACAGTGCTCTGTTTCCACTACACTCATTTATAACCCATTTACCTGGGGCGCATATGATTTCACCACATGCGATAGTACCTTTTTCAAATATCTTTCTCTCCTTGCTCCTCATACCGCTGTTTCCAATATAGGTTGTTTTTACATCTTTTTGCTTTATTATTCTAGCGACCCCATTAGATCTACTTTTTACGGTCGCAGAGATCATAAGCATACTTTCGCTTTTCTTTTCGATCCTGGCGCTCTTATTGCATGGCAGGTATAAAGCAGAGGGCTTTGTTAAAAAAGGGTTGTTTCTCCTTGCTTTATAAACCTTATCTCTGATCTTAAACAAAACTTCTCCATCTAAAAGCACAAATATTCTGTCGCAGTCCTTTTTCTCAATCTCTCCATCTCCAGAGGGCATTCTATCAAAGAGCTGGAGTTCCATGTTTTCGAGGTTTAAAGGGTGCTTTTTTTCAAAAAAACACTTCACACAAGTAATTATGTTGTTTTTATTTTTAACTTTCTATGCTCTATACTGCAGGATATACCTTTGGTTATCCTTCCAATTTTAATCTCCTGAGAACGAAATCTGTATCTAGTGCGAGTAGAAGAGTCCCGACTCTGGGGCCTGAGCCTTTTCCAAGGAACAGAGAGTAGATTGCATTAAATAGCTCTTTTGGTTTAAAACCATGCTTCTTTGCGCATTCATAAATATAATTTGTTAGCTGATCCTCATCTTTTGCTTCAGTAAAAAACTCAGCAATATCATTCAGGCATTCTTTAAAGGGCTTAAAGCTCTCCTTCTCTTCGTCTTCAAGCTCTTTTTTTATCGTGAACCTTATGGGTTCCGAACCTTTCATCCTGAGAAAATTCTTAATCAGGGGCAAAAGCTCTCTGACTCTTTTCTTTACCTCTTCATTCAATTCATATCCGCTCTTCTCAAGCATTCTAAACACATCGCTTTCATCGCTGCTTATCTGCACGAGAGTTGTTAGGTGTGCATAAGGCACCTGAGATATGTGTTTAGATGTGGGCCAATCTACCTGAGAGAGCTCATACATTCTTTTCAGATCTTCTATATCCTCTCCCTTAGACGGCTTTTCTATTCCGTAGTATAAGCGCTCAACGTGTTCATATTCTCGCATCAATTGCAGTATTTCTCGATCTATGTTGAAGTCCTTGTGGGTTGTGGGCTTTACCCTGAAGAAGAAAAATCTTATGACCTCTGGTGGAAGGATCTCTAAAAGCTCTTCGAGTGTTATTATATTGCCCAGAGACTTGCTCATCTTCTTTCCCTCTACCATTATGTGCTCATAAACAACAGGGTAGGGCGCTGGATAGCCGAATATTTCTTCACTTATCCTTTTGCTTGTATCATAAGAGCCTCCCGCTGCTGCATGCTCTTTACCGAAGGGCTCACATGTTACTCCAAGGATTTTCCACCTTGCGGCCCATTCCACACGCCATGTAAGCTTCCCGTTCCTTATGCTTGTTTTACCCTCATAACCACACCCTTTTATTTTCTGTTTTCCTGCAACACCTTCTATGCATCTATAATATACATAGTCATCTTCAAAACCAATAGCCTCTGTAGTAGCTATCTTACCACAATTTTCACATATGGGATTAAATGGTAACCAGCTCTCACTTCTTTTAGATCCGGAGACCTCTGCAAATATCTTTCTTATCTCTGATGCTTTTTTAAGAGATATTTTTATCATATCATCATAAAGCCCCTTTTTATACATGTCTGCACCTGAAATCACCTCTGGCTTAATGCCTATTTTTTCCATTGCTTTTAAAAAGCTTTTTGTAGAGTGCTCAACAAAGCTCTCATTAGGGCTCCACGCTAGTGAAGATACTGGGTGGCCCATATATTGTTTGTACTCTTTGGGCAGTTGTGGAGGTACTTTGCGTAATGGATCCATATCATCCATTATCCATAGTAATTTGCTATTTCCTTCTTTTTCGATTATAGCTCTATGAATGCCCTCAGCTATCACAACGTCTGTAAGGTTTCCTATATGAATCATTCCTGAGATCGATGTTCCGCTTGCTATAACATTTTTTTTCTCTAAAAGTTTGTTTGCTATGACATCTATCCAGTGCATATACCAGAATAGGTTGTTTGTTTTTATAAATAATTGTAGATGTGTGTTGTACCTTCCTACCCCCTCATTTCTACTGGAGATATTCTAGATATCTATTGAATCAAATCGAAACTTTTTTATATTATAACTTTTTATTACTACAATAGAATCAAAAAGTTCCAGTTGAAACAAAGGGGTTCTGGTAAAGATCTTAAATATATGTTTAACAAAAATAAGATGCAGACAAAGAAGACTATAAGAAACATTAAATCAATTAGATATAATACAACTGGAGAAAGGCAAACAGATGATAACACTAAAAATAACAGCTTTAGGTAATGAAACACTGGTAGCTGCATGCGATGAGGAGCTGCTAGGCCAAACCTTCAGAGAAGGAAAGCTTAAGATTGAGATCAAAGAATCTTTTTACAAAGGTAATCCCGCCAATTGCAAAGAGCTTTCAAAAGCTCTCGAAGAGGCGACAATAGCAAACCTGGTTGGGGAAAAAACAGTAGACTGTGCTATAAAATGCGGAGTGATTGATAAGAATAATGTAATATATATAGAAAAGATCCCTCATGCGCAGATGGTGAGGTTATGAGGTTTTGCGTTGAATGCGGGAAAGAGACAGAAGAGCTCTTTGATGGTTTATGTGCAGAATGCGCATCAAAGCATATAGAAGTAAAATTGCCTGAGACGATAACTCTGGAAATATGCAGAGATTGCGGAGCCAGGAAAAAAGGGAATTTGTGGGTGCAGGAAGAGGATAAAGATCCTTTAAAGAACGCCATTCTGGAGAATCTTACTCTTGAAAAGAGCGCGCGCCTTAAGGAAATCGATGTAAAAAACATAAAAGGAGATCCTTATCTTCAGTTATTTGAGGTTTCTGTGATACTGAACGCTTTTGGAATTGAAATAAAAAGGGAGAAAAAGATAGAGGTTAAGGTAAAACACGCTTTATGCCCTTCATGTGGAAAAAAACATGGTGGCTACTATGAAGCAAAGCTTCAGCTTAGAGGTAAAATACCGGATGGATGGGAGGATTATATAACAGAGGCTTATGCAGAGGATGTTAAGGGTGGTATAGATCTCTATTTTCCTTCTCTATCAGAGGAAAAAGAGGCTGTGAAAAAGCTTATTGCTTTAAAGAGTGCTGAGAAAAAAGAGAGCAAAAAGCTGCACACAGTAAAGGACGGAAAAAGCATATATAAATACACAACGCTTTTACGCTTTGATGAAGGTAGCGATAATAGCAGGAAGCAGAAGCGACGAAAGCGTGGTTGAGAAAGCAAAGCAAATGCTTGAGCGTTTTGATATAGATTACTCTACAGATTTCATCTCAGCGCACAGATCACACAATAAACTTGAGGAGCGCGTAAAAGAGCTTGAGGATGTTGAAGTATTTATAGCGATAGCTGGTTTATCTGCTGCTTTACCGGGTTTTATAGCATCTCTAACTGAAAAGCCCGTTATAGGCGTGCCTGTGAGCGGTAAGCTGTCTTTAGATTCTATTCTATCAATGGTTCAGATGCCTTCAGGTGTTCCAGTTGCAACAATGGGGTTGGACAGGGGTGATAATGCTGCTATATTCGCTGCAGAGATCCTTTCTTTGAAGTATCCTGCAGTTAAGGAAAAACTTTTGGAATATAAGACGGGATAAAAGAGAGCTATACTGACTTGAGAATAAAACTACTAGCTTTCTATATACCAAGACAGCTCTGCTCCTCGGGTATGCTTAAGCTATTGTTCTGCCGATTGTCTGGCTCTCACAACCTGGATCATAGAGGATAGTATATGGATCGCTGATGGATGTACAGAGGCTCATATCTTTTTAGAACCTGGGGGCATATATGAGAATTTTTATTTTGCTGAATCTTTTTTTAGATCTCTGTGACTATAAGAGGGCAAAGTGCATGCAGAAACAAAACAGGAAAGAAAGATAAAAACCTTAATATAGAAAAAAGGTAATTATAATCGAGGGTGAATAAATGGTACCATTCAGTTCGCTTGACTGGGTATGGGTTTTCGTGTATATAGTGTGGTTTTTCTCCTTCGGCTTCCTTTTCACAAGGATAGCCAGCAGATCACAGGAGAATTTTTTCCTTGCAGGAAGGGGCCTTCCCTGGTGGATGCCTGCTGTTTCGGTTTATGGAACGCATACAGCAACAGACACTCCAATATGGATGGGAGGGACCCTATACAGGCATGGAGCGAGAGGCATCTGGTATCTATTTACAATGGGCTGGTGCGCTTTGAGCGCTTTTTTCAGTATAAAGGTCTTTAAACGCTCTTTAGCTTATACGCAGGCAGAGTATCAAACCCTTCGTTTTGCTGGTTTGCCGGCTGAGCTCCTGCGCGGCTGGCTTGCGGGCTGGCAGGTGTTTATGCAGATGTTTGTTCTCGGCTGGGTTGGCATAGCAATGGGTAAAGTATGCAACATGGTCTTTGACTGGCCTCTGTGGATGGGGATGGTAGTCTTTACTCTCGTTATTGGAATATACTCGATGGTTGCAGGTTACTGGGGAGTTGTTGTGGGAGACCTTCAGCAGGGAACAATAATGTTCATCCTTATAGTTTTAGTAGCGGCCTATGGGATAGCTGGTGCAGGCGGCATAGAAGGAATAAAAGCCTCACTGGCTGCTACGGGGGAGAGCTGGCGTCTGAATCCCTTCCATTTTGATGCATTTGATGCAACGGATCCCAACAACTTCTCTCTCTTCTGGCTGATAACAATGATAATTATCCTTGTTTTCGGCGGTCTAGGTATGGGAACTCATATAGATTACTATCCTGATGCTCAGAGGGCTGCATCAACCAAGAGCGTGAGGGACGCTTCATATAGCATATGGGGAGGAGGAATGTTGATAATCATAAGAAACTCCATATGGGTTGCTATGATTCTCGCTTTCTTCGTCCTGCTGCCTCTTCTCAGCATAACCGATCCCACATCAGGCTATGACATGGGCTTTTACTGGATCGGTTTCAAATTTTTGCCCTCCGGACTTATAGGGTTCTTTTTTGCCGGGATACTAGCGATACACATATCTACGATAGATACGCACATAAACCTTGGCGCAGAGTATGCTACAAGAGATATCTACCACCATTACATAAATCCGAATGCGAGCGAGAAGCAGCTTGTGCGTGTTGGTAGAATAGCAACGATTCTGATAATGCTGGGCTCCTTTGTTTTCGGCTTGATGGTTGGAGAGGACTTTGTTGGCTGGCTAATATTCGCTATGTGGTTTTTGAGCTCTGCTATCTGGCTCCCACAGCTTCTGCAGGTGCTATGGTGGAGGTTCAATGGATGGGGATATCTAACGGCAATGATTGTTAACCTTGGCGTTTCGTGGCTCATTGCCTGGGTGCTGCCTGCCCTTGGCGTAATACCTGTGTACAACGATGCTGTGCGCTTCTGGCTCATGATGATAATAAGCGCCCTTATGTATCTACCAGTTACATTCTTAACAAAGCCTGAGGACATGGACCATCTGGTTACATTCTATACAATGACAAGACCACCAGGCTTCTGGGGACCTGTGAGAAAAGAGGCCATTAGAAGAGGTCTCATAAAGGAGGAATAAATATGATAAAGAGAGAATGGAGTGAAGAGGATTGCGATGCATGGACAAAGGAGGATTATCTTGCAGGCTTTTTCTCAGCGATCAGCTACTTTGCATGGGCTCTGGGCATCTATTGGGCTATAATGCTCGAGCCTATCGGCTTTGTTCTCATAGCTGTTGCTGCTGTCAGCACCTTTCTGACGTTTTACATAATAGATCCAAAGCTGAAAGTGCAATCTGAAACCTTCGAGAAGAGACAGCTGCACTATTTGAAGCTTCTGCATGATTCACAGCGCTGGTCTTTAACTGAAGAGGAAACAAAAAAACTTGAGGAAGAGATGAAGGAACTGGAGGAGGCAAAAAAATGATGGCGCTTTTTGTGACCCAACAGGAGTTTATGGGAATGGTTGGTCTTACCATTGGATATATCGCTTCCTTTATAGGGATGGGTCTGGCGTATTTTTCTTATAAAAGGAGGAAAAAATGATCGCGCTGCTTCAGGAACTTTCTTTGCCACCATACGAGCACACACCGTTGGGCCCGAGCTGGATGGGGATTGTGATACCACTCCTTTCTCTAGTAGCCACAATGATTGTGGTTTTCTATGTGTATAGAAGGTATGCGCGCTAGCGGATTGCGCTGCAGAGCTCAGGCAGATCCCTTAACATAACAGCCAGATCCTCAGGGCACATGATTGGCGCCTCAAAGCAGAGTTCTATCTCTAAAAGCATGATCTGTGATATCTGTATGAGTGCTCTGGCTATTATCACAGGGAGCTCAAAGCACAGGAACTCGAAGAGCTGAAGCATAACTCCACAGCAGAAAAGCGCCGAGGATAAAGGAAAACAGCATATTTGCAGAGGCAGGGCAGAGCAGATGCCGCAGCAGAGCATCAATGTAAGATAGTTGGGGCAGGACAAAAGAGTCTGTGCCAGATAGATGCAGGCATCCCCCATCTCAGCCGGTTGCCCCCTTGGTATTGAGATCACCTGTTCCGGG
Organism: Thermoplasmata archaeon; assembly: GCA_011620765.1. Lineage (GTDB taxonomy): Archaea > Thermoplasmatota > UBA186 > UBA287 > UBA287 > UBA287. The sequence goes on along the minus strand of WOYO01000005.1, from coordinate 20,837 downwards.
ATCGATCGAGTATGGGCCATCTAAATTTGCCCTAAGGGCGTTGTTCTTGTTTTGTTTCATTCTTTAAATCGTAAAGTTTATTGGAGAGCGAGAAGATTACACAATAATGAGCATGAAGAGCTGGCAGAATCAGAGGGGTTTTCTTTTTTTGAAGGAAGAGCGATGCAAGGGTTGTGGTTTTTGCATAGACCTCTGTCCAAAAAAGGTTCTGCGACAGAGCGAAGTGATGAACGCAAAAGGTTATCATCCGCCAGAGCTCTATGATGTTGAGGGTTGCATAATGTGTGATATCTGCACAGAGATATGTCCTGATTTTGCGATCTACAGGTATAGATCTAAGGAGAGGGGTAAAAATGCTTGAGTTTATTAATGGGGATGTTGCATGCGCAGAAGGAGCAATAGCTGCAGGCTGCAGATTTTTTGGGGGGTATCCCATAACTCCATCGACAGAGATAGCTGAGCGCATGGCATTGCGCCTTCCACAGGTTGGAGGTGCATTTATGCAGATGGAAGACGAGCTCGCCAGCATAATGTGCGTTTTAGGTGCGTCATGGGCCGGAAAAAAAGCAATGACGGCCACAAGCGGCCCCGGCTTTTCGCTGATGCAGGAGTCTATAGGACTTGCAGCCATGACAGAAACACCCTGTGTCATCGTTGATGTCCAGCGTGCAGGGCCAAGCACAGGTCTTCCGACACTTGTAGCCCAGGGAGACGTGATGCAGAGCAGGTTTGGATCGCATGGAGACTACAGAACGATAGTTTTAGCCCCCGCCAATGCCCAGGAAATGTATGATCTCACCATAAGAGCTTTCAATCTTTCAGAGCGCTTCCGAACGCCAGTAATTGTGCTAAGCGATGAGGTCTGCGGACACATAACTAGCGGCGTGGACCTCAGAGAAAAGGTCGATATAGAGAATAGGAAGAAGCCCGGGAGCTCAGAGTGTCTCCCTTTTAAAGCGGATGAAGATCTTATCCCGCCTATGGCTGTTGCCGGTGAAGGCTATAGATTCCATGTAACGGGTTTGACACATAATGAAAAAGGCTATCCAGTTACCTCTGCTGAAGTTCAGCAGGCACTTGTCACGAGGTTAGTTGATAAGGTTGAGAAGAGAAAGGGGGAGATAGTTGACGCTGAATTTTTTATGCTGGATGATGCTGATATGTGTGTGATTGCTTACGGTTCTGAGGCAGGGAGTGCAAAGAAGGCAGTAAAAATGGCTAGAGAAAAGGGCATAAAGGCAGGGCTTCTGAGACCAAAGGTGCTGTGGCCCCTGGGCAACTTTGAGGATTATGTTAAGGATATGAAAAAGGTTCTTGTGGTTGAACTGAATTCAGGGCAGTTTTACTCAGATGCGAAGTGCTGGAACAGAAACACAAAGCTTCTAGGAGGCTATGGTGGGGAGCTTCACAGGCCTGATGATATATTAAAAGTTATGGAGGTGTTTTGATGGTGCCGCAAGAGCATCCGCTGGAGCAGTTACTGCGCTCTGATCGCATGCCGCACATCTGGTGCCCGGGTTGCGGTCTTGGTACAGATCTTGGCTGCTATCTCAGAGCTCTCTCTGGCATGGATCTTGATAAGGTTGCATTTGTGAGCGGTATAGGATGCAGCGGGAGAGCAGCTGGCTATGTGGCTGTGGACTCTTTTCATGTGACACATGGAAGGGGAATACCTTTTGCTATAGGCTTGAAGGTGGCAAATCCAGAGCTCACAGTAACTGTGTGGGGTGGAGACGGAGACATATTTGCGATAGGGGGTAATCACTTCATTCATGCAGCGCGAAGAAACATCGAGCTCAATGTTATTTGCATAAACAACGCCATATACGGCATGACAGGAGGGCAGGTCGCACCCAGCACCCCGTTACGGGCTAAAACAACAACAACGCCCTATGGCAATTATGAGCACCCCTTTAATTTTTCATATATGGCAGCTGCCAGTGGGGCAACCTATGTGGCAAGGTGGACCACGGCGCACACAAAAGAGCTCACAAAGAGCATGAGAGAAGCGCTGGAATGGAAGGGCTTCTCTTTCATAGAGGTAATATCTATGTGTCCCACAACCTTCGGTAGAAGAAACGGTTTTGCGGATGGGTTAGAAATGCTAAAGGATATGAAAGCAAGGAGTGAGGTTAAGAATTTTCCAGATTTAGAGGATACTGATATCGGGGAAAAGATTGTTGTAGGCAAGTTTGTGGAGAAGGAAAAGAGGTCATACCTTGAGGAAGTGAAACAATGGAGATAATAATCGCAGGGTTCGGCGGACAGGGGATAATGCTTGCAGGTTACCTTCTTGGTAGAGCGGCCACAATATATGAGGGGAAGCAGGCCGTTTTTCAGGAGAGTTATGGGCCAGAGGCAAGAGGCTCAGCATGCAAGGCAAACCTGAAGATATCCGATGAGCCAATAGACTATCCTATTGTTGAGAGTGCAGACTACCTCATAGCCCTATCAAAGGAGGGTTATGAGCTGAATGAACCGCTATTAAGGGGTCCTGTTATTTACGATTCTTCCCTTGTGCCAGGGGTTAAAAGAAAGGGCTATGGGATAGATGCTACAGGTATAGCTGAAAGCTTGCACAACAGGATAGTTGCCAATATGGTGATAACAGGCTTCTTCCTCGGCGTTACCAAGATTATCAAAAAAGAGAGCTTTGAGAAAGCTATAGAAAGTGGAGTAGCGAAGAGATTTGTGGAACTCAATAAGACTGCATTTGAAGCAGGATACTCTGAAGGGATCATAAATGCAGAGAAATGAGTGCAATGGCTGTCCTCTAGCCTCAAAGGCGGTCTATGGCTACGGGAATGAGCGCGCACCGGTTATGCTGATAGGGGAGGCTCCGGGAGAAAGAGAGGTAGCTTCTGGCATACCCTTTGTGGGAAAAGCAGGGAAAGAGCTTGATGGTCTGTTGAAGAGGGCAGGAATAGATAGAGAGAGTTTATACATAACAAATGTTGTCAAATGCAGGCCGCCTGGGAACAGGAAGCCAAAAAAAGACGAAATTGCAAGATGCTTGCCTCTGTTAAAGGAGGAGATAAGAATGGTGAAGCCAGGGATAATTGCGCTTCTAGGCTCTACGGCTATAGAATCGTTTCTGGGGAAAATGAGCTTAGATAAATACCATGGCACATTTGTCGATCACTTTTTCATCTCATACCATCCATCCATGGCTTTTTATGGTAAGAGAGAGATCATGGCAAAAGATTTTGAGAAGCTGGCGATGGCTGAAAGAGCGCTCAGGGCTGAAAAAAGGTTGCTGCTGCTGGACTACGATGGAACCCTGGTGCCTATAACAAAAAACCCAGAGGATGCTGTGCTGAGGGAGAAAGGTAAGGAGATACTTAAAAGATTGAAGGATGAGGTGATCATAGTTACTGGCAGATCTATGAGATCAATAAAAAGCGTTCTTGATCTGGATTTACCTGTAGTGGCAAATCATGGATTCGAGTTTTATAGGGTAAAGGAACCTGAAGAGCGCTTTGATCAATACAGAGAGACTGTAAAAAGATTGTATGAGCACTTCAATGGGATGAAGACGAAAGGAGTGGTGGTAGAGGATAAGACCTTTGGCATAGCGCTTCACTACAGGAACGCCGATGAAGGAGAATTTTTTGATGAGTTTAGAAGAATGCTCGAAGGTTTAGACCTGGACAATATGCATATAGAGTATGGGAAAAAGATTGTAGAATTTAGACCTGATGAAGGATGGAACAAGGGCAAAGTGGTTCAGTTTCTGCTCTCTGAAAACTCGTGCCTCTGCATATATATAGGGGATGATAACAGCGATGAGCCGGCTTTTGAAGCCGTAGGGGATAGAGGCATAACAATAGCTGTCGGGAGGAGGGAGACGAAAGCTCGATATTTATTTAAGGATCATGAAGAGGTTCTAAGTTTTCTCTCTATACTGGCTGGAGGCGAATATGATATTCTTTGATTTTGGCGGCACGCTCATGGATGAAAAGAGTGATGAGAGAGCGCATGAAGAGCTTATGAAAGCCATAGAAAAGAGATATGGTTTTGATGCTGAAGAGCTTTTGGCAAGCTACAACAAGGCAATGCAGAAAAATGTTGCCGGAGGCAGGTGGTACAACACTTTAGAGATAGCACAGGACTGGTTCCTTAGCCGGGTAAAGAATGGTCCAACAAACTGGTTTCTGGAGGAGTACTTCAGAATGCATAAGAAGTATGTGAGGTTAAATGATGGCGCTATTGAGCTCCTGGAGGCTTTTGCTCCCGCAGGCATGATAAGCGATGCTGATACGCAGTACATAGAGTTTCAGATAAAGCCGATACGCGGATATTTCTCCTCTATAACAACAAGCGAAGAAGCAGGCTATGCAAAGCCAGATAGAAGGATATTCGAACTGGCTCTGCGTAAGAGCAATTTAAGCACTGGAGTATTTGTGGGCAACTCCTTGGAGAGGGATATATTAGGGGCAAAAGCATCAGGTTTCAAAACCGTTCTTGTTTTTTCTCAGAGCGCAGAGGCAGATTATTGTGCAAAGGATCTCTTTGAGTGCAAAGAGATCCTTGAGACAAAGTTAAATAAACGATGAAAAAAATAAAGACCATGAATCCAAAAGCTTTGCACAGGATAAGCTACGGACTTTATGTGGTAAGCACATTTGATGGAGATAAAAAGAATGGACAGATAGCCAACACACTATTCCAGGTAACTTCAGAACCTCCAAGGATTGCTGTTGCTCTGAATAAAGAAAATTTGACGCATAGTATGATAGAGAAAAGCAAGGTGTTCTGCGCCTCTGTGCTCTCAAAGAGCACATCTATGGAGTTCGTAGGCCGTTTTGGTTTCAGGAGCGGGAGAGATATAGACAAGTTTGAAGGAGTAAATTATAAGGATGGAAAAACAGGAGCACCGATAGTTCTAGACAATTCCATAGCATACATAGAAGCGAGGGTTATGGATGAAATGGATGCTGGAACGCATACGATATTTGTGGGAGAAGTTGTTGATTGCGATATCATGAGCAATGAAGAGCCAATGACCTACGATTACTACCATAAGATAAAGGGAGGTAAGGCACCAAAGAGTGCACCAACTTATATAAAGGATGAGAAGGCTAATGGTGAGGAGGCTGAAAAAATGAACGCGCAAAAAAAGTATAGATGCACTGTCTGTGGCTATGTGTATGACCCTGCAAAAGGAGATCCTGAGAGCGGCGTTGCACCCGGCACGCCATTTGAACAGATACCAGATACGTGGGTGTGCCCTATCTGCGGGGCAAAAAAGAGCGAGTTCGAGCCTGTAGACTAAAAACTCACAGACATGTAAGCAAAAAAGGATAAATACCTTCTAACCAATACCTTGCGATGCTTGAGATAAAGAATCTTAGTGTAGAGGTTGAGGGTAAAGGCATACTGAAGGAAGTAAACCTCAAGATAGAGGATGGAGAGAGCTGTGTCCTTTTTGGCCCTAATGGGAGCGGTAAGTCAACGCTCATTCAAGCTATAGCAGGCAACCCGAATTATAGAGTTACAGGAGGAGCAATATTTTTCAATGGTAAGGATATAACAGAGATGGCAGCTGATGAGCGGGTTAAGCAGGGCATTGGCGTGGTATTCCAGCAGCCCCCAGCTGTGCGCGGGGTTAAGCTTCTTGATCTCTTAAAGCACATACACTCTGACGAGAACAGAATAAAATCGGTTGCTTCCGAGCTGAATATGTCCCACTTTCTTGAAAGAGATGTTAACCTGGGCTTCTCTGGTGGTGAGCTGAAGAGGAGTGAGATGCTTCAGCTGCTTTTGATGGAGCCTGATCTCTCTCTCTTTGATGAGCCGGATTCGGGTGTTGATATTGAGAATTTAGAGTTGATAGGGAAGGCAATGAACGCGCTGCTAAAGCGAGAAAAGCCCAGAGTTAGAAAAGCATCAGGTTTAATAATAACACATTTAGGCTCAATAATGCAGTATGTCCTTGTTGATAGAGGTTTCATAATGCTGGATGGGACTATAGTGTGCTCGGGCAATCCGCAGGAGCTTTTAGAGAACATAAAAGAGAATGGATATGAGGAGTGTGCAAGATGCAGACAGTAGATGAAAGGGCAAAAGAAGCTTTAAACAAGAAAGCACCATATGGTGAGGATATAAACATAGAGGATTATGAAGAGCCAGTCACAACTCCGAGTGTAGATCCCGGGGATAGAGAGAGACTTTTGGACATAGGGATACAGGAAAGCGGGCGTTCCGGCACATACATGCAGTTTGATTCCTCGGTGTTGCGTGAAGAAACACTGCAGGAGGGGATAGAGGTCATGAGTATTAACAGAGCTCTGGAGAAGTACGATTGGCTCAGGGACTACTGGTGGAAGGCTGTTCAGGTTGATCAGGATAAGTATACCGCATACTCCCAGCTTCATCCGGTAAAGGGTTATTTCATAAGGGCTCTGCCAGGAGTAAAGTCAAGATTTCCTGTTCAGTCATGCTTGTACATGAAAGGCTCGGACATACTGCAGAATGTGCACAACATAATAATAGCAGAAGAGGGCTCGGAGCTTGATATTATCACAGGATGTGCTGTGGGAGAGAAGAGCAACAGAGGATTGCACATAGGGATAAGCGAGTTTTATGTAAAGAAAGGGGCAAAATTGAGCTTCACCATGATACACAGCTGGGGGGAAGATGTTGCAGTCAGGCCCAGAAGCGGAGCCATAGTTGAGGGCACATTTCTGAGCAACTATGTGAACATGAGGCCGACAAAGAGCACCCAGATGTATCCCGTGTCCTATGTTAAAGACAACGCAACGGTGCGCTACAGCACAATTGTTGTTGCAAAGGAGGGTAGCAACATAGATGTGGGCTCAAGAGCACACCTTGAAGGCAAGGGTGCAAAGACAGAGATGATCTCGAGGGGAATAAGCACAGGAGGTAATGCCTATCTTAGAGGGGACATCGTTGGTAAAGCTGAGGGAGTGAAAGGGCATTTAGAATGCAGGGGTTTGATTCTAGGAGAGAAAGGGATGATATACTCTGTTCCGGAGCTGACAGCAACGCTAAGTGATGTTGATCTATCGCATGAAGCAGCTATAGGAAAGATAGCAGAGGAAGAGATATTCTACCTCATGTCGAGAGGCTTGAGCGAGGAGGAAGCAACCAGCGTTATCGTTAGAGGGTTTTTGAGCGTTGACATAAAAGGGCTACCGCCGGCACTGGATGCAGAGATAAAAAAGATCATAGATAGCAGCATAAGCTCTCTTTGAGATCTAGAGCCCCAGGAGAAAATCCCTGCTCCTCTCACCATCCGCTATGCTGGTAACCTCTATCACATAGTTCTTATTCCCGAGCTCTTTTATGATGCTCTTTATGTCTATGTATCTTCCGCTTACAGCAAGATGCTCATCATACTCTCCTCTGTTCTCATGTATGTGCACGTTCTTTATGCTCTTCTTGTGATCTAAGAACGTGTCTATTGTTTTTGTTATGTTCGCATGGCCCACATCGAAGCATATGTTATCTGTCACCTCAAGAAGCTCCTCTGCTGTTGTGAAGAAGTTCGGTAGATTTTCAGCGCACAGGGTGACTCTGTGAGCTGAGGCAAATGAATTGAGCTCTTCTATGCTCTTCTTTGCGTTTTCTATGACCCTATCTTTAGCAACCATTGAAAATGGTGAAGGCCAGCCTGGATGGAAGGTGACAAGCTTCATACCCTTCCTCTCAGCAGCCAGTATTGCCTTCTTTACTTCATTCATGGAATAGAGCCTGTGCTCCTCTTTCAGAGAAGCAATGTTAAGATCGTTGAAGGGAGCATGTATTGATGATCTCAATTCTATCCTTTTTATCTTTTCTGCGCTGTGCTCTTCCTCTGCAAGAATCTCTATGCCCTCAAACTTTCCTCCGATCTCTCTCAGAGCCACATCTAAGGGTATAAAAGAAAGCTTAGGGCAGGATATGCTGATTAGCAATTCAATCCCTCAGCAGATCCAGTAAAAGTCTAACAACAGCCTGTGTTCTATCTTTGTTGCCTGACTCCACATTTACTCTCACCAGAGGCTCTGTGTTGCTTGCCCTCACATTGAACCAGTAGTCTTCACACTCAAAGCTTATGCCATCGAGGTAAGAGATACTTCCTTTTCCAGCGAATCTCTCTTCTATCCTCTTTAGAGCTGCTAGAGGATCTTTCACCTCAACATTTATTTCGCCGCTAGGAAAGTATCTTTTGAAGCTTCCTGTTTCTATGTCCTCCATTCCAAGCAGTGTGAGCATTGTTATCGGCCCGCTATCCGCGAAGTAGTTCTCTCTGTAATAGAAATGCCCCGAGAGCTCTCCAGCAAAGAGAGCATTCTCTTCGCGCATCTGTTTCTTTATGAACGCATGTCCAACCCTGCACATGACAGCCCTCCCTCCGGCTTTCTCTATCTCCTCTCTCACCACCCTGCTTGATCTCAGATCGTAGAGAATTGTCTCTCCCTTATGAGTCTTCAACAGATCTTTGGCTATTGCTGCCGTTATAAAATCGTTTCTTATGGTTTCTTGCCTGGAAACAACGCCAACCCTGTCGCCATCCCCATCAAAGCATATCCCTATGTCCGCATCGTTCATGTTATCTTTTAGCTGCTGGAGGTTCTCTTCTTTCAAAGGATTAGGCTCATGTGCAGGAAAGTTTCCATCCATCTCGTCATTTATGACTTCCAAAGGTATGCCCTTTTCAATGAGCTTCTTTACGATCCTCGCCGTAGCGCCATTAGAGCAGTCGACTAAAGCTTTTCTTTTGCTCCCTTTATAGAAGTGCATGAGATGGTCAGCGTAATCATCGAGCATGTCCTTTTCTATGATCTTTCCTTTTTTTTCTGTGCCTGTAGAAACAGCATTAAATATCTCTTCTATATCCTTAAGTCCGCTGTCAGAGCCAACAGGTATTGCTGCTTCCCTGCAGATCTTCAATCCATTGTACTCTTTAGGGTTGTGAGAGGCTGTTATCATAACTCCGCATCCGAAGCCATAGTGTGCTGTTGCGAAGTAGAGTCCTGGCGTATCTATTATTCCTATATCAACAACATCATAGCCTTCAGCATTAACGCCCTTTGCGAAGCTTTTGAATAAGGGCAAAGATGAGATCCTTGTGTCCCTGCCAGCAACAACTGTGGTTTTGAAATGCTTTGCTATAGCCCTGCCCAATCTCTCTGCCGTCTCTTCATTTATCTCCTCGGGGTATATACCCCTTATGTCATATGCCTTGAATATGGACATAAGCAATAAATTCTTTTTTACTTATTTTTCTTTTCTAAAATACCTCCTCAACTCTTGCACCATTGTTAATTCTCTCGAGATAGGGCATCAGCATCTGCAGATTGTCTGTCTGTATCCCATCCACCCCCAGAGAAAGCGCCAAAGGCCATCCTAAAAGATAGAGAGTCTCCTTCTCCGGTATGTGCACCTTGCTACCCTGTTTATGACAGAAATCTATGGTCTCTTTAATCCCCTGATGGATCTCCTCCAGCTCGAAGACCTCAACTCTACCTAAAGCATCAATGTACTGCGCAGCCTCATCTGTGCTTTCTATATCTCCTGCCTGTATCGCTATCCATGGGTTAATTTCTCTGAGGAGCAAAGCTTCCTCAACGCTTGAAACATCAACATAGGCAGTATTCAAAGCGTCAGCGCTCTCTATTGTTCTGACAAGCAAAGCAGGGTCAGCGCTCTTTACATCAAGGTCTGCTATGGCTCTTCCCTTTATGAAAAGCAGAGCTTCTTCAAGTGTCGGGATCTCTTGAGGCTCATGAACAGTCATCCATGCTTTCGGCTTTATTCTCAGAGCCTTTACTTCCTCCAGAGTCATCTCACTTATCCTTCCTTCTCCATCAGTAGTCCTGCTCACATCATCATCGTGCATAAGAACGAGATGCTCATCCGCGGTCATTCTCACATCCATCTCTATGGACTTTGCTCCCTCATTGATAGCAAGCTCGAAAGCAGCCAGTGTGTCCTCTGGGGCAAGCTTTGCCTCCCCTCTATGCGCTATGGCTATTATCTCATCACTGTTCCTCAGCGTATTGTCTATATCTACATAGTTCTCAGAATAGATCCCAGAAAAGGATATGAAAGAGAGGGCCAGCAGAAAAGCTATGCCCTTCATTATCTCACCCACACAGGAGCTGTAACAGCCACCTGCATTCCCTCTGGTGCATCGGGCTCATCACCATTTGTATCCATCTCAAAGACTCTTAAATAGTATGCACCGCCTTGAGTCTCAATCTCAGGCCTCCATTCAACATGGGTGCTCTCCGTTTCCATCCACATAACAACCTCGCCTCTTTCATTGAGGATCTCCAACCTCATTATAGGCTCATCGTCCTCTATCACAACCTCAAAATTAAGCTTATCTCCATAGACCTCTGAGCCCATCCATCCACCATTGCATCTGAATATCACGCGCATGTTGCTGTCATCTGTGCTATAGAACCTTTTCTGTGCAAGAGCATCGTAAAGTCCCTCTCTTGTCAGTTCGCTAGCTATTATGGCGGTTCTGTGGGGGTTGCTTTTCAGATCATGGTTATCCCAGTTGTTCGCAGGGCCTGAGATCCAGCCATTCTGCAGAGCTAGCGGATAGTATTTATAATATCCCCCATCATTGTTTCCTGTGCCCTTATTCCCTGTCTCTATGCTGACCATGTTATCTATTGCTATGCCGTCAAATGCAAGACCATCAAAATCCCCAACAAAAGGTCCAGACTCTCTTCCAGGGTGGTTGAATTGCGCGAGAGCGTTGTGCTCATCTATCCATTTGTAGATTCCTTCAAGCCTCGGGGTTCTTACTGCGCTTGTGAAATCTTCTGTGCCCCAGACATTTATGTGACCTGTAAATGGGGATGTCCATTCAAAGCCCCTCATTGTTACGAAACTTCCAGGAGCGTAGAATGCATCTGCAGCCTCCCCTGTATTAATCCATTCTTCATCGCTTATCTGTTCCGCATGGTCTGTTATTGCATAGAAGTCTAAACCCGCATTCATTGCAAATGCAAATGCTTCTTCCGGAGTGCCTTCCCCATCAGAGTGTGATGTGTGGCTGTGTAGATTGCCAAAGTATATGTTTAGTCCTTCCAACTCCTCTTCTTGCAGTCCTGCACTCAGTGGCAGGAGAAGCAGAAGTGCTATGAGTGCTGCCAAACCTTTCATAAACGGACATGGGTGGACTCTATTATAGAACTTACTATATATAATATATATAATCACAACCTCTTTAGTTTAGATTTATTCACTTTTATTTACTTTTTGCAGGATATCTATATAACAAAAAATATATATGGCAAGGATTATATCCAATTTTATGGAGCCTAGGGAATACGACGAATGGTATAAAAAATCCATAGAGAACAGAGATGAGTTCTGGGACAAGATAGCCAGAGAGCTGGATTGGTTTGAGCCGTGGGATAAGGTTTGGGAATGGAATGAACCATTTGCAAGGTGGTTTGTTGGGGCCAAATGTAACATAGCTTATAACATACTCGAGAGAAATGCGACCACATGGCGAAAGAATAAGCTAGCCATAATATGGGAGGGAGAAAATGGAGAGATCAGAACACTGAGTTATTATCAACTCGCTCAGGAGTGTGAGAAGTTTGCGGCAGTGCTTAAGAGCTTTGGTGTCCGAAAGGGAGATAGGGTAACCATATACCTACCAAGAATACCTGAGCAGATAATCTCGATGCTTACCTGTGCAAAGATAGGGGCTGTGCACAACGTTGTTTACAGTGGGTTAAGCGTAGAGGCTCTGAGCGAGAGAATAAGAGACTCACAGTCAAAGATACTCATCACAGCGGATGGAAGTTACATGCACGGAAGAACCCTAGAGCTCAAAAAGATAGCGGATGAGGCTCTTAGCAGATCCCCAACTATAGAAGCTTGTATAGTGGTAAGGAGGATAGGAGAAAAGATGATTGTTAATATGGAGCCTGGGAGGGATTACTGGTACCATGAGCTCATGGCCCTGAGGCTTGCTAATGAAGTAAAAACTGAGGTTATGGATGCTGAAGACCCCCTTTTCATACTATACACCTCTGGCACTACAGGAAAGCCCAAGGGGGTTGTTCATGCTCATGGCGGGTATATGGTTGGAACATATATTACAACAAAGGTTGATTTTGATCTCAAAGAAGAGGATACATATTGGTGTACCGGTGATGCAGGCTGGATAACAGGGCATAGCTATGTGGTATATGGTCCTCTGCTTAACGGTGCCACGGAGATAATCTATGAGGGAGCTGTTAACTACCCCTATCCTGACAAGTGGTGGTCTATAATTGAGAGATATGGCGTATCGATCTTCTATACCACCCCCACTGCTATAAGGGGGCTCATGCGCTTCGGTGATGCTTGGACAAAGAGGCATAACCTAAGCTCTCTCAGAATTCTTGGGACTGTTGGAGAGCCAATAAACCCTGTAGCATGGGACTGGCTATATACTGTTGTGGGAAATGGCAGGTGCCCTATAGTTGACACATACTGGCAGACAGAGACGGGTATGCACACCATAACGACTATCCCGGGAATGAAGATGAAACCTGGTTGGGCAGGGAAGCCATTCTTTGGTATAGAATCTTTGGTTGTCGATGATAAAGGGAAACCTGTGAGGGCTCAGGAGATAGGGCATCTGGTACTTAAACCTTCATGGCCTTCTATGCTTAGAGGCCTTTATAATGATCCAGAAAGATACAGGGAGAAGTACTGGACAACAATTCCCGGCTATTATTATACAGGTGATGCCGCAAAGATTGATGAAGAGGGCTACATACAGATAATAGGGAGAGAGGATGATGTGATAAAGGTCTCAGGTTACAGGTTGGGATCTGCGGAGATAGAGAGTGCTATAGTGAGTCATCCTGGAGTGAATGAGGCGGCCGTGATACCAAAACCTGATGAATTAAAGGGTAACATAATAAAGGCATTTGTTGTTCTCAAGCAGGGAGTTGAGCCTTCTAATGAGCTCAAGCAGGAAATAATAGAACACGTGGCCCATGAGCTAGGATCCATAGCAAAGCCTTCGGAGATAGAGTTTGTTGAATCTTTGCCGAAAACGAGAAGTGGAAAGATAATGAGAAGGTTGCTCAGAGCAAAGGAGGTGGGCACTGAAGCTGGTGATCTATCAACGCTGGAGCAATAGAGTAGGGCGTCCAATCTTTAAAAAAAGGTGCGCTATGGTCATAAGGCCGAATACCTCAAGGCTAGGCTGTGCCAGAGCTTGGGTTATGAAGAGGGTGGGATATGCTTATGATTCATTATCTGCTCAGGGGATACTTATAGCAACAGCTGGTACGTTCAAGTAAAATCCCGTGGTTTACGGCAATACAATATCATTTGATGGCGGCGGTGTGTATATAGTATCTCTGCAGGGGTAGGTAGGTGAGCAGGATCTCTGGATCTTTACTGAAGTCTGTTATGGAAACCTTTTTCTTTGAGTAAAGCCTCTCCACTCTATGGCTTTTTTTACTGCTGGAGATAAAGAGATTATTGATGGTGAAACTACAGATATTTACTTTGTTAACACTCTCAATGCTCTGAAAAAGTACGGTAAGGACAGAGAGAGCGTAGTTGCGGAGTTCACTGCAGATACTTTTCCGCACAACTATCAGTGGGCTGTTTTCTGCGGGCTTGAAGAGTTTTTAACGCTCTTTGAGAATAGAGCTGTAGATGTCTATGCAGTCGATGAAGGCACGATATTTGTAAATAAGGATAGGAAGAGAATAAGAGTGCCTGTTGCTTATGTTGAGGGCCCTTACGGCTCTTTCTGCGAACTGGAGACTCCGGCTTTAGGATTGATCTGTCAGGCTTCGGGCATAGCAACGAAAAGTGCAAGGATAAAAAAACTTGCGGGTAGTAAAACTGTTTTATCTTTTGGCATAAGGAGAATGCATCCAGCTATCGCGCCAATGATAGATAGAAGCGCATACATTGGTGGTTGTGATAGTGTCTCAAGCATAGCTGGAGCAAATGCCATAGGTAAAGTGCCCGTAGGTACAATGCCCCATGCCCTTATGATAATGTTCGGTGATCAGAGCGCTGCATGGAAAGCATTTGATGAGACAGCTGATGAGAGTGTAGCGCGCATAGCTCTTATAGACACATACTATGATGAGAAGGCAGAAGCGCTCCTTGCCTGCAAGACCCTTGGAAAAAAGCTCACAGGCGTAAGATTGGACACTCCAAGCTCAAGAAAAGGGAAGATGGAGGACATAGTAGCAGAGGTGAAGTGGGAGATGAACATAAGGGGATTTGAAGCAAAGGTTATTGTCTCAGGCGGGGTTGATGAAGAAGAGGTATTAAAGCTCAGAGATCTTGTTGATGGTTTCGGAGTTGGAACGTGCATAAGCAATGCTCCGACCATCAATTTTGCCATGGATGTTATTGAGAAGGAGGGCAAACCCGTTGCTAAGAGAGGGAAGCTCGGGGGAAAGAAGCAGTGGTTTCGATGCGACCACTGTTTCAACTTTGAGGTTCTTCCATGGGGTGCAGAGCCACCACAGTGCTGTGGTGAGAGGATGAAGCCTATGCTGAATAAGGTTATTGAAAAAGGGAAGAGGGTTTACGCTTCAAAGAGCGCTGAGGACATACGCAATTATGTATTGAGCCAGATTGCTTGTGTGGAAGAAATAAAATGAACTTTTTGCTTAAAGCTTTTCTGTTGATGCTTCCAGCCTACATCTCAAGCCCAGGGGCAGTGCTCTCCAGGGGAAAAATGCCCATAGATCTGGGTAAGAATTTCTTTGATGGAAGAAGGATTCTGGGCAGGGGAAAGACTTTTGAAGGATTAGCCCTGGGGACGCTTTTAGGCTTTATTGCTGGCGTCATAGTTGAGCTATATTCTGGGCTCTATGGCTCCTACTTTAATATATTTCTTCTTTCATTTGGCGGGCTTTTTGGTGATATCTGCAATTCTTTTTTAAAGAGGAGGCTGGGTATAGAGCAAGGAAAAAAGCTTCCAGTGCTTGATCAGCTCAACCTTGTTTTTGGCTCATGGTTTCTGTGCTTCGTATTTAGCAGAGACTGGTTTTTGGAAAGCTTTAATTGGTACATAGCCATAACTGTATTGGTAATGACGCCACTGCTTCATCGGGCAGCCAATATAGCTGCCTACAAGCTGAGGCTAAAGGACGTACCATGGTGAGGTGATGATATGAAATGTGAGATATGCGGGATAAATGAAGCAAGGTATGTGTGCATAAGCTGCAAGAGAAATGTTTGCACATCATGCTATAGGCCCATGCTCGGGCTTTGTACAGATTGTGCTCCGGTGGCGCCACTTAAGGAAGAGAACGTAGAGGAGCTGAGATCGCTTGTGAGCAATTGTGTTAAAGAGGGGGATTTTGTTCTGACGAGCGGTAGAAAGAGCAACTATTATGTTGATATAAAAGGTCTCATAACACAGCCAGCAGCGCTTCAGTCCCTTGGTAGGGAGCTATCCTGGCGGGGAGTAGGGTATGATGGGTTTGCCGGTGTTGAGCTCGGAGCAGTGCCGCTTGTTGTTGCTGCCTCACTCTACTCTGGAAAGCCCTATGTGATAATAAGAAAAGAAAAAAGAGAGCATGGAGTTGAAAAAGAGCATATAGGGCAGGTTGAGGGCAAGAGGCTATGTATAATCGAGGACGTTACAACTACGGGCGAAACCGCATTGCGTGCTGCCAAGGTGATACGAAGCAACAAGGGCTATGTTGATAGGGTTGTTACTGTTGTTGATAGAGAAGAAGGGGCTGAGGAAATACTCAAGAGCAACAAGCTGGAGCTTGTCCCTCTGTTTAGAATAAGCGATCTCAAGAATGGGTGAAATAAAGATTGGCTATGATCTTGCAATAAAAACAAAAAGCAGGAAGGAGCTTGAGTAGTGAGGAAATTGATCTTTCCATATCGCATAAGGGCTGAGCAGCAGGATTTAATTGATTTTGTGTCCTCTCATATTGATAAACCGCTTTGCATAAACGCCACCACAGGTTTCGGGAAGACGCCCTGCATACTCTCTGCCCTCCTGCCTTTTCGCAAAAGGATAATATGGGCTGTAAGGACAGGGAATGAGAGTGATAGACCTATTGAGGAACTTAAAGCGATAAACAATTTTTTCGGTCTCTCATACAGAGGGAAAAAGGACATGTGTCTGCTCAAGGAAGGGCTTGATTATGATACTGCTTCCTACTTCTGCAAGAAAAAGATGAAGGATTGCGCCTTCAACAAGAATCTATCTGATTTTTCTTTTTCGCCAGAAGAGCCCTTACTCTACTCTGAGCTTTTGAAGATAGCGAAGAAAGAAAAGATCTGCCCCTATTATTTCCAGAGGAAGCTTTTACCTTATGCAAGTGTTATAGGTCTCAGCTACAATTACATCCTTTCTACTGCCGGTTATTCTCTTCGCTCTTCTTTTTCATTCCCTGATAGTTTTCTAGTTGTAGATGAAGCCCACAACCTTGAGCAGGCAGCCATAAATCTTAGCTCCGTTTCCCTTAGAAAGGGCGGTGTTGAGCATGCTATTGATGAGATAGAAGGCATGGATGATGAAGATGGTGAAGCAGCTCTTAAAGCGCTTTTAGAGGTTATGGAGCGTATAGAAGGAGAAAGCAGGGTTGATATGGAGGGCTTCCTTAACGCTTTAAACCTCAGGGGTTTAGCTTCCAGGTTTATGGAATATGGAGAGAAAATAAGGGCTGAGAAACTTGAGCAAAATCTTGCGCCAAGATCATCGCTTTATCATCTTGGATCTTTTCTGCAGAGTGTTGAAGAAAAAGCTTCTGCTGAAGGTGTTGTTATGTTAGCGAGCGATGAAAGCTTTGAGATATACGATATGAGAGCTAGAGAGCTCCTTTCAGAGCTATGGGACCAGTTTTTAGGATGTGTTTTTTGCTCTGGCACTCTTGAACCTGTAGAGGGATTCGCCGACACCATAGGGTTAAGGGACTATGAAGGAAAGAGTTTTTACATGCCTTTCAAGAAAGAAAATGTGAAGGGCTACATAATAGAAGGCTTATCGACAGAGGGAGAGGCTCTGAGCAAAACGATGGCTAACAGGTATGTGGAAGCGGTCTCATGGTTTCTTAATCAGGGTAAGAAGAGCGCACTGTTCTGTTCAAGTTACAGGATAATGGGTGATCTTTTAGATGCCGGTTTGAATGCCGATAACATCTTTATTGAGGAACACTCTATGAGTGGAGCTGAAGCAAAAGTGATGCTTGAGAGTTTCAGGGAAGCAGAGCGGGGATGCCTTGTCGCAAGTGCTCAGGGCAGATTTGCAGAGGGCATAGATCTGCCTCAAGCTTTAGATTCTGTGTTTATAGCTGGTATACCCTTTGAGAGGGCAACACTGAAAACAACGCTTTATATCAAGTATTACATGAACCTCTATGGGGCCAAGCAGGGAAGATACTATGCATACACTGTGCCTGCGATAAGGAGAGTTTCGCAGGCTATGGGAAGGGCTTTGAGAGGTATCGATGATAAGGCTTTCATAGTTTGCGGGGATGAGCGCTATGCAAAGCCTCACATTTTCTCTCTACTTCCATATTACTTCAGAGCTGGCGCAAGAGTTATCAGATACCCGCCAGATGCGGGAAATAGTTGATGATGATAGCTGTTGCAAAGTTGTTTGTAAAATGCATGCCTATGGAAAAGCCCAGGTCCTTTGTTTTTTTCACTCCATAGCCCATTATGAGAGAAAACACAAATACAGCTATGATCTCATAGAGATTTCCATAACTTATGTGCGAGAGGGTGAAGACTATTGTTGTGAGCCAGATTCCAGCCCGGTTCTGCATAAAGCCCCTGAAGAAAAGCTCTTCACCGAAAGCTGTAAGCGCTGCCATGATAAAAGCCATGGGCACATTCATGCCCTGCACCAATCCTATCGCGACAACATTTTCTGCGAGCTGAAATCCGAAGAGATCCTGCAGAAATAACAATAGATATTCTAAAGCGCCGTTCAGTAAAATAACTGCGGGTATACCAGCTAAGAAGTATAGAATGCTGCGCCTGGTTATCTTCAGCTTCAGGATCTCAAAGCTCTTCTTTGCGCCATAACCTTTTGCTAAAGCTACATAAGCCAATGGTCCAAAAAAGAATATGAAAAATGTCATCAGGCTTTGCCCTATCAAATTCGCAGGGCCCAGAGATATGGAACCAAAGATCTCTTCGAGGCTAGAGTTCTGCGAGAGATCAAATATTGTTGCTGCATTGCCGCCTATACCGATACAAAGAATGAAGAAAATGAGAGAGATAAGTAAGAGGAATGATGTTATCGAGTTATTTTCTATTATAGTCCTTGCTCTCATCTTTTCAGCGATACCATTATCCAGGATATAGAGAAGCAGGATCGCTAGAAGAATGAGATATGAGATGCCCAAAACAGCAAGTGTTGCTGTCATTCCTGTTATGGTTGCTGATAGAAGTGTAGATCCCCCAAGGCCATGGATTATGATCAGATCAACGATCGCAATCAAAAGATAGAACGAGTCATCATCCATAAATGCGATGGTGGTGGTTTTTTATAAATCTATGTTATTTTATATCGGCTATACCCTCTATTTTGCTTTTACCCACAAAATCCTTTCTGGCAAGGAGGTATGCCAATGGATTCGCCAGGATAAGAACTATAAGCGTAGAGCATATCGCAGCCTAACTACTTATTACTCAAGACTCCAACACAGATAGATCCTTTGCTGCTCAATGAGCGGAGGAAAATCTTCCATCTGTGCATAGAACATGTTTCTCAAAGTGAGAATAACAAATGCAACAAGAAAAACACCAACCAGGAAAGATACGATAAATATGCTCTCGCTTTCAACAGTCCCTTTGAAGCTTTTTTTTGTTCCAACCCATATGCCTATTCACACCTATTTTCACCTAATCTGTTTTTTGCTTTTGTTGATCTCTATGCCGCCTGTTGATCCTACTCATGTTCTGTTCTAATTGAATAGAAGAATGTTCTAATAGCCCATTACTCATTTACTCCCTCTGCAACATAACATAGTAGAGAGGCTCACCGAACTCCTTTGTTCCGAATTCCATAGTTGTTCTTTTTCCCTCTGTGGATGTTAAATAATCAATAAATGCTTTTGCTAGGACATAATTCACGTTGGAGTGTTTAGCCGGATTCACTGCAATCGCATGATAATGATTCACCAGCTCAGGGTCTCCTTCAACCAGTATGTCCAGGTCTATTTTATCTTTCAGTGTGATGTAAGTGCTCCTGTCGGTCATGAAGTATCCTTGCTCCTCGTTTGCCATTTCAAGTGTTGTGGCCATAAATGAGTGTGTTACTCTATACCACTCCCCTTTGGGTGTTATCCCGGCGTCCTTCCAAATAGACATCTCTTTTTTGTGGGTTCCAGAGTTATCTCCTCTGGAAAAGAAAGGTGTTCTGGTCTCAGCGATCTTTTTGTATGCTTCTGTGGCGTTTGTCATCCCCCTAATCCCCGCAGGATCATCCTCCGGGCCTACAATTACAAAATCGTTGGACATCACATAAGCTCTATCCAAACCATGCTTATCGGCAATAAATCTCTCCTCTTCCTCTGGTGAATGTACCATTACAAGATCAACTTTGCCTTCCCTGCCGAGATCCAGTGACTTACCACTTCCAGCCTTTGTTACTTCAACCTTGCAATTATATCTCTCCTCAAATGGCTCAGCTAGCGCATCGATTAGTCCTAGCTCATAGGGGCTTCCAGTTGCCAGCTTTAATGTTTCCTTAACCCCTAGGCTCTCTGGCAGATCCCCGCTCCCAACTGGAGGAACGATGGGAGGCTGCCCGTTTCTGGAAAATATCTCCTGTCCTTCCTTGCTTGTGACGAATCTTACGAACTCTAGCCCGAGTTCAAGGCTCTCCGCATTCTTCGGTACAGTTATACCATAGACAATTGGCTTTCCAACTTTTACACTTCCATCAGCGGTTTCAACTTCTATCTTTTTGTACAGATCCTCGTATTCTACCTTGCTAAGATCTATCTCCCCTGGCAGATCAACGAAACTGAGGTTGTGCTGAACCGCAACACTCCGGTATATGAAATAATAGTCAAGACCACCCATCTCAACAAGAGATGTGAGTTCAGCCTCCTTGGGTTTTATGGTGACCTTTCTGGCATCAGGGCCGAGATTTTCTGGTACTTTTATCTTTATAAGATATTCGTCACCATCTTCAACAGAAATGAGAGTGTTGTTCATAATTAGATCATCAAATATCCTGCTATCGTTGTAATACAGTTCTGCAAGCTGACAGACCATCATAGCTCTGTAACCACATGGGTCAAGGTTTGGATTTGAAAAACCAAAGGTTACATCGCTTCTGCGCAGAATATTATGCCAGTTCTCTGCGGTGATACTTTCAGCATACCTGCTCTTTTCAGAGTTGTAAGCAAGCACCATGTCATTTGTTGCGAATCTGATCACCCACTCAGCATATTCATCATACATCATATCTGGTATCAGGGTATAGTCTGCAGAAGCAAGTACATCTCCTTTTTTTCCTGCTTCTGTTATCTGCCTTATTGCTTCAACACTGCCATAGGATTCTCTCTGCACATCTATCTCTGGATACAGCTGTTCGAATTCTCTTTCAACTTCGCCCAACGGTGCCGCCAGACTGCCTGCATGGAACACTTTTAGTGTTTTACCCTCTCCCTGCTCTACACAGCCTGCCAGCAGTGAGATAGCAAGCAAACATGTAGCTATTATGGCATTCCAACTAACCTTCTTTTCGATATGCATATACAACTACATCGTTTTTTTTATTTATAATCTGCGGTTGCTGTTTAATGTGATTGGTTGAAATTGAAAATGGAGATAAAAACTCGTTAAGATCTATGATCCGTTAATTCTTCTGCAATTTTGTGTTTCTCTTGTTCAGGACTTTC
>WOYO01000050.1:4479-7277 GCA_011620765.1 Thermoplasmata archaeon | reverse complement strand
GGAAAACACGTAAATGAAAAGCAAAAGGCTGCTTGTGAGAAAATTATTTCTATACCTCTTCCAGAGCTCACGCGAAAGTATCAGAGAAACAACTATAACTATAAGCGTGCACACATGTATTGTGATTAGTTCAGATAGATCCATAATGTATATATGAGATACTATATATAAAACGTTCTATAAGTTTAAATGGTATTATGCCCTTTTTCTTTTATGAATGATATTGAAGCTTTGAGAACAGCAGTAGAGATGGAGAAGGAGAGCCTCAGTCGCTACCTTCAGTTTGCACGGAAAACGAAAGATGTGAGCGGGAAGAATATGTTCATAAGGCTTTCCACGGACGAATTCTCACACATGGAGATGTTAAACAGAGTTCTTGAGAATTTGATGGAGCAGAAGGGGTGGATAAAGGTTGAGATTGATAAATCAGAGGTTGAGAAGGTTGTGCCTAAGCTTAGAGAAAGTGATGTTAAGATAAGGACAACAGAGGGGCTTGATGAGCTTTCTGCTTTAGAGACAGCACTTGAGCTGGAAGAGAGAGGAATAAAATATTACGGAGAGCAGGGACAAAGAGCAGAAAGTGATGAGGCTAAGAGCATGTACAGAAGACTTGAGGAGATGGAAAAAGCACATTTTGATCTGATACTGGCTGAGAGAGATTATATAAAGAATACAGGCTTCTGGTTTGGCGTCAGAGAGTTCTCACTGGAGATGTATTGATGGTTGATGATACGCTGGTGGTGCGCTGATGCGGTTTGGTATACCAGTAAAGAATAATCTGAAACTTGAGCATGTTCTAAAGATTGTTGAGGAAGATAAAGAGCTGGAAACGTACATGAAAGCCTCTAACATTATGGCCATAGACAGGCTTGGATACTCAGATCATGGACCAACACACATAAAAATAGTGTCGAATATAGCCATAAAGCTTCTCCGCATGCTCACAGATGCAGGTGTTGTGCCAGGCGCTGTTGAGAGCTATGGTCTCAAAAACGAGGATGCTGAGGTGATAGTGTTTCTCGCTTCGGCTATGCACGACATAGGGCATGCTGTGCATAGAGAGAGCCATGAAAATTTTTCTATACCCCTAGCTCTGCCCATACTCGATAGAACGCTGAAGGATATATATACTATAGAAGAGAGCACAGTAATAAAATCAGAGGTCCTCCATGCCATAATAGCGCACCAGCGTGGGATCAAGCCGCTAACCCTTGAAGCAGAAATAGTAAGAGTGGCTGATGCTCTGGATATGAAAAAAGGGAGGGCAAGGATACCTTTCCAGGCAGGTGAGATCAACATCCATTCGGTTTCAGCCCTTGCTGTAGAAGATGTAAGGATAAGAAGTGGAGAGGAGAGACCCATAATGATAGAGGTGGTATTATCAAATTCAAGCGGAATATTCCAGATAGATGAGATGCTGAAGAAGAAGATGGAGAATACGAAGCTTAAGCAGTATATCAGCGTCAAGGTGAGGATAGAGGGAGAGGAAGGAAAGGAGAAGAGAATAATTCACGATTTTGAGCTATGAACTCAGCAAGTTTTAAATATGACCTAGTACATAAATACCTTTGTCAGGAAGGGATGCACGTTGAGACTCAAAGCGATAGAGTTTGAAAACTTCAAAACATTCGCTGGGAAAAAAAGGATACCCATCATAGGAAACTTTGTGGGCATCACAGGTCCAAACGGAAGTGGAAAATCAAATGTGCTTGACGCTATTCTTTTCATTCTTGGGCCTAAAAGCTCAAAGAGCATGAGGGTTGAGAATCTCAAGGAGCTGATATTTGACGGAGGAAAGAACGGCAGACCAGCAGCGCACTGCAGTGTCACACTAACCTTCGATGATGGTGGTAGAGAGATAAACCTGAGAAGAGCGGTTAAGGTGAAGAACAACAACTATTATTCCTACTATTACATGAATGACAGGAGTTCATCGCTTTCAGAGTTTGAGAACTTCTTTGCCTCCAGTGGCATGGAAGGGCACTACAATATAGTCCAGCAGGGGGATATAAACAAGATAGTCACCTCGAGCGCCTTTGAAAAGAGAAGGATAATCGAAAATGTTGCGGGCGTTAGCAGGTTTGATGAGGATATAGAGAAGAGCGAAAGGAAAAAGGAGGAGGTTGAAGAGAACATAAGGATCCTTGATGGTAAACTTGAGGAGGTGAAAGTTCAGCTAAAAAGCCTTGAGCAGGATAGAAACAAAACTTTAAGGTATCTCGAGCTGAAGGACAGGTTCCATAAAAGAAGGATGGAGGTTCTTGCGAAGCAGGTTTACGAGTATGGAGAGAGAATAAAAGAGAACGACAATCTTATAGAAGGTTATGAAAAGGAGATAGAAGAGCTCCAGGAGAGCATTAAGAATAAAGAGAAAGAGCTGGAAGAGAAGAACAACAGGATGGCCGAGATCGCAGCGGAGATAGAGAAGAAGCTTGGTGGCGAAGGAGGCAGGATCCAGGAGGAGATAAATGCATGCAATGTGAAGATAAAGACAAGCGAAGAGCTTCTTAACTTTTATGAAGCACAGCTTAAAAAGGATGCTGAGAGAAAGAGGGAGCTTGTAAGAGAGATAAAGGAGCTTGAGAAAAAGAATGCAGAGGCAAAAAGGAATGTTGATGAGATAAGGGAGAGTATAGCAGGTAATGAGAAGGATCTTGAGGATAAAAAGAAAGCTCTGGAGAAGATAAGAGAGGAGAGAAAAAAAGAGAGCACAAAGCTTGAAGAACTGAATCAAAAACTTGATGGAATAAGGAAAGAGAGGGAAAAGCTTCTGGACGAGCAGCACGAGAAAAAGCTCT
>WOYO01000050.1:1172-4379 GCA_011620765.1 Thermoplasmata archaeon | reverse complement strand
AACAGAGCTGTGAGCGCTGTGCTGAAGGCAAGGAACCTTGGTAAGCTCAAAGGGATAATAGGGACGATAGGAGAAAGGGTAAGTCCAAAGAATGAGAAGTATGCTGTAGCTATAAATGTGGCAGCAGGCAGCAGGATCAATGCCATAATAACCAGGACAGATGAGGACGCTGCGAGAGCAATAGAGCTGCTGAAGAGGGAGAACGCAGGTAGGGCACAGTTCTTACCGCTAAACAGGCTAATAGCACCAAAGCCTATGGGGAAGGCTTTGATAGCTGTAAATGATCCTGCATCCCTCGGTTTTGCTTCATCTCTGGTTGATTATGAGCCCGAGATAAAGAGCGCTGTCGATTACGTTTTTGGCACAACTGTTGTGGTTAACGATCTCAATAATGCCCGGCGTCTCATGGGAGGTGTAAGGCTTGTTACACTGGAAGGAGAGCTCATAGAGAGCTCGGGCGCGATGATGGGAGGCTCCAGAATAGCAGTGGGGAACGTTGCGCCGCCTGAAGCCATAGAGAGGGAGATAAACGAGAAAACCTCAGAGCTTGAGTCTTTGAGTGCGGAGCTGACATCTATTGACGAAGAGGTAAGAGCTTTAGATGTAGAAGTTAGGAAAGCGCTTGAGGAGCAGAAGCTTATGGTTCCCATACCAGCAAGAGAGTCAAAGATCAAAGAATACAGGGCAATGGTGAAGGATGCCCAGGCTAAATTGAGAGAGATAAGGGAGCTTAAGGAAAAGAGTGAAAAGGAGCTCTCAGAGATCAGGGAAAGATTGGAAGGCAGAGAAAAGGATATTGAAACCCTTGAGAGGGAGATGAGAGAGCTGACTCCAAAGAGGATCAGAGATACCATAGATAAGCTTGAGGGAGAGATCGATAGCCTGCAGAGCTTTATAAGAGTGCTCAAAAACAAAGAGATTGAGGCAGAGAGAGGGCTTGAAGATTTCGCTATTGAACAGAGGAAGCAGGAGATAGAGAAGATAGAGAGCAGGAACTATGAGAAAGAGATAGAAAAGGCAAAGAAGGACAGAGAAGAGGCTGAGAATGAGCTGAAAACTCTGCTGATTGTTAAGGGAAGTTATGATGAAAAGGTAGGAAAGCTCAACGAAGAGAAGGATAGGATCGTTCAGGAGGCAAGTGATCTCCGTATAGAGATCTCCAGGTTGAAAGATAAGGTAGATACAACAGAGGATCTCATAGACAGATGCAGGAATGAAAGAGAGAAGCTTTTAGAGATGCTTGGAGAGAGCAGAAAAGAGCTGGGCAACAGTGAAGTAGAGGTGAGTGAGAGATCAATAGAGGATCTTAAGTCTGAGATGAGTGATTTAGAAAAAAAGATATCTGCTATGGAGCCGGTTAATCAGAGAGCTCTGGAGCAATACGATGAAGTTGCAAAGAGGGCAAATGAGATAGATAGCAGCATTGATCGTTTAAACGAGCAGAAAAAGTCTTTGATCGCTTTGATGAATGAATGCAGGGCTAAGAAAAAAGAAGCTTTTCTCACGGTCTTTGACTCCATTAATGATAATTTTAAAGCCATATACGCCAGGATCTCAAATGGGGGGCATGGAGAGCTCTCGCTGGACAACAGAGAAGATCCCTTCGCCGGGGGGCTTAGGATAGTCGCGCAGCCGGATGGAAAAAAGCTCCAATCGATAGAGAGGCTATCTGGTGGAGAAAAGAGCGTTGCTGCACTCGCTTTAGTCTTTGCTATACAGCGGATATCGCCCTCAGCGTTCTATTTCCTGGATGAGGTTGACATGTTTCTGGATAGTGTTAACGCAGAGATCATCGGGAAAATGGTAAAGGAAAGCTCTAACAACACACAAACGTTAGTTATATCTCTCAGAAAGGCTACTCTGAAGGAAGCGGATGTTGTCTATGGAATAACCTCAATAGATGGCATATCGCAGATCATAGGGAAGATAAACATAAATGAGATAACAGAGGTGGCTAACTGATGGACGAAAAAGAGATACTTGATCATCTTCTCTTCCACAAAGCGCTGGGTGAAGACATAGATTACTACATAGATCTCCTAAAAAAAGTGTCTGATGGTTATGCGGAAATAAAGGATGATTACGAACGCTCGATAGCCTTGCTTTTTTCCCTCGCCATGGAGGAAAAGATAAACCCGTGGGATATAGACATAGTTGCTTTTTCTAAAGAATATCTGAAAAAGCTCAAAAAGGAGGGCATTAACATAGTTTATGCAGGTAGAATTATACTGCTTGCATGGGAGGTCCTCAGAGCCCAGTCGGAGAGCGCTGTAGAAACATTCACGCTTGCGCCGGAGCCAGAGGTTTATGAACCTCTTGAGCTGGAGAGCTCTTACATAGAGCCCAGAGCAGTAAAAAGCTTCAAGAGACCTGTGAGCGTCTTTGATCTTGTTAAGGCTCTGGATAGCGCAAAGAGGATCGAAAAGGTAGAGAGAGAAAGGAAGAAGAGGGTAAAGGTAAGCCTTGATGGAAAGATACATGCAGAGCAGATAAACAGCAACGAAGTCTACAGGTTTATAAAGGATAACAATATAGATGATGGAGATCTCATACTTGCAAAGTTCGGCTTAATTGAAGGCATGATATCTCTACTTTATCTCGCAAGGGATAGGAAGATAGAACTATGGCAGGAGAACTTCCCGTTCGGAAAGATATGGATAAAAGCGTAAAGAAAAATATAGAGGCTGTGCTTTTCGCCTCCGATAAGGCGCTGAGCCTGACAGAGATAGCAAGGATCTCTGGCGTTAAAGCAAAGGTTGTTAAGAGAGCTATAGATTCTTTGAACAAAGAGTATGAGAAGCATTGCTTTGAGATAGCTGTTACCGACAGAGGGTACGTGCTCCAGCTTAGAGAGGAGTTCTATCCTGTGGTGAAGGATCTTGTAGAGCCAGAGATGGGTGAAAAGCTTCTGCAGACCTTAGCATTGATAGCCTCAAACGAGCCAATAAAGCAGAGCGCTCTTAGAGATTTCGTTGGTGAGAGGGTCTATGAAGACGTTAAAGAGCTGTGCAAAAGAGGATTGGTGAGATACAAAAAAGAGGGAAGCACAAAAATACTCAGAACAACGCCAGAGTTCAAGAAAAGGTTCAAATTTTCAGGTCAGAGCACTACGATAGTAAAATGATGTGTGGGAGCGACTTCCCATTCGAACCCAGGATGCAGTTTTCAAACTCTGTTTCACTTCCCTGAAGAGTAGAGATCCAGAAA
>WOYO01000050.1:0-1072 GCA_011620765.1 Thermoplasmata archaeon | reverse complement strand
TAGTGGGTCTGTAATTGACTACTTGATGAAACGGCAAGAACCCTGCATGGTATTCCATTTGCCCTGAAGAGCGCTGCAGCCAGATTTGCATGCCCGGTACAGACTGCCCCGCCGGTGCGCAGGGTAGTTAAAGCATCCTGCATTCCGCTTCTAGCTCCAAT
Organism: Thermoplasmata archaeon; assembly: GCA_011620765.1. GTDB lineage: Archaea > Thermoplasmatota > UBA186 > UBA287 > UBA287 > UBA287. Next base: position 911 of record WOYO01000050.1, on the reverse strand, counting down.
CTCTTTACCGACAAAATTGGTTATTTGACGTGCAATCTCCATAATATCGTTGCTATCTCCCCTCAACTCTTTTGCCTTTGCTATAATTTCAGGATGATCTGATTGAACTGCCTCAGTTGGCTCAAGCCATCTTTTTACATCTTCTGGCATGCCCCTAAGACCTGAGATCGGTGCATTTTCAGGTAGTGTTGAATAATCAAACGCTTTTGTAAAAACATACGCGTACCAGTTGACCTTCACCTCTTCTCCTGCAGGAATTTTATTTAAGTCCACCTTCACAACATAATTTGGCCCCACATCTTTCTCAAATCTCCATTCTTTTATGTAACCAGAAGGTTCACTCTCCATCCATAACCCGAGAAGCGCCTGACTTTCATAGTTTATTGGTGGAGAAAAGGAGATCATACCTTCACCTTCTTCAAAATCAGTGCCTTCTTCAAAACCAGAGTTTTTTAATAAGCTTGTAGAGTCTCCATGCGTTTCATTCGCTCTAAGCTGAACATCATCGAACCATGCCTTACCAGTGCCCGTAAGCCCGGCTCTGACCCACAGATCTGTTGTTTCTGCGGGCACCATGATGGATGTATTGTAAAGAGTCCAATCGGTGGTTCCATCTACACCTTTTGTTGAGCTGTCCGCAAGTAAAGTGTAGTTTTCTCCTATACATTGGACTATGAGATATGCTACTCCCTCTGTAACATTTTCCGTTTTTATCCAGCCAGAGAGCTCAACCTTTTTTTCTTTATGCGCGAATTCTATGTTTTGAGCCCAGTTGTTGTAAACTGGTTTATCATAGAGGTGTTTATTGGATATGCTAACACACCTCTTACCCGTGTGGCTTATGCTATCTTCCCAGGACATTACCAATCCTTCTGCCGGGATCATTGCTTTAAACCATCCGGATGGTTCAG
>WOYO01000024.1 GCA_011620765.1 Thermoplasmata archaeon | reverse complement strand
CTACATGCTATTTATCTTTCCTATTCCTTTAGTACTCTTAGTATAGTGTCATCACATCATAGATATTGCGATCCTGCCTTGGTGCTCTTTGCTCCCATCAATTCTTCCTTGCATGCCTTTGTAAACTCCTTCATAGTTACAAAATTGTTGGGCGCACCCTTGCGCATAGCACTGATGATCACATTCTTTATCTGTGCGCCGGTTAAGTTAAAGCTTTTAGCCAGCTCTCCTGGATCCACGTCCGTGGGCAGATCTCTGGGCAGATATATCCTCCATAGAGCTTCTCTCTCCTTCTCTCCGGGCAACTCAAACGGAACCTTCAGGCTAACTCTCCTATCAAGCGCCTTATCCAGAAGCGTTGCCTGATTTGTTGTGAATATGACAACACCATCAAACCTGTCGAGCTCGGAGAGCAGCACATTGACGCTCTCGTATAACCCATTGTAGAACATAAAGCTTCTATCCCTGAGCATTGCATCAGCTTCATCGAAGAGGAGCACGGCATCATTCTCCTTTGCTTCTTTGAAAGCACGCTCTACGTTTTTCTCTGTGTTGCCCAGCCACATGCTTATGAGCTTCGGATAGTTGACCATATAGAGCTTTTTCCCCATCTCTTTTGCTAAAGCTTCTGCGGTGTAAGTCTTTCCTGTCCCTGGAGGGCCGTAGAATAAGAAGTTGAGGCTTTTTGTGAAGCGCTCCTGAGCGCCCCAATCTTCAAATATTCTTTTATAGTATTTTATCTGCGAGAGAGCCTCGTTTATCTTTTCTTTTGTGCTCTCATTCATCACAACATCCTTCAGGCTAACCGCAGGCTCTATTGTGCGGAATATCTCGTTTTTCCTCTCAACAGGCTCGTATCGCTCTTCTTCTTCAACGAAGGTGTCCCACGCACCATCGTTTTGACCGAGTATCCTTCTTATAACCCATTCGTTAAGAGAGTATATTGAAGACATCGTTGTGTTTCCGTCCTCTTCTATAATAACTACATCATTGGACAGAAGTCTTCCACTGCTGTAAAAATATCTTCTTGCCTCTAAAGGATCCATATTGAACAGTTTTGCTACTTTATCAAGGACGTCCTTGCCGAAAGCATCCTCCTCCGGATTAAGATCATAGCTCAAAAGTATGAGCACTATGCTCTCCTCTATCTCATCAAGATCTAGCTCTCTGACCAGGGAATCAAATGCCAGTTCTCTGCCCTTCTTCCTCTCATCTATCCTTGTTTCCAGCTCTTTTGCCTGTTCTTTATTGCCTGCAAGCTTCAGCTGCAGCAGCACCATTCTATCCCTTACGTATTCGATATCAGATCCGTAACTTGTTTTCTTGCTCATTTAACCTCCATAAAGTCTGCAAGGGTTATTTTCTTTTCGTTCTCGAACAATGAGTTTATAGAAGCTTCGGCCACATAAACACACTGCTTCACATACATTGGCACATCATACTTTTCTATTATTTTCTTTGAAATATCTAAATATTTTCGTACAGAAGCTTTGTGAACTGTGAGGATTAAAGCGTTTCCACATTTGCACTTACCGCTCAATGGAATTCTTCTGTACTTTGTATTACACTTCGTGCATCTAAATTGTTGCCTCGAAAATGCGGTTAAATTTCCCATCATATCCGGCAAGAGATGTGTGTTTATCAACTTTGCTGCTACATCGATCTCGTCAACAGCCCTTATCTTCATTGCAAGTTCGAGCTGCAGTTCAATCTTTTCCTGCATGCTCCCCAGAACCTTGTAGCTGGATGTGGTATTTCCTTTATCAATGCGTTCAGTATCAAATTCTGATGAAAAGCCCATAGAAAAATCTGTGCCCAGGTGCTTCTCAACATAGTCCATTATGTCAGAGATGTCCTTGGGGTTTGCTCCATCTTCAGCTTTTCTGTAGAACTCTAATGGATAGGAATGCATTATATCAACATTCCATGCTTCTTTGTCTATTTCCTTAGGGTCTATGATCGTTGTTAATATCAACGGACAGTCCATGCGCCCGCCCCTGCTTGTCGGTAGATAGCGTATAGAAAAATTTATAAATGCATCAAGCAGAAGCATCACACAATCTTCATCACCATCACAGTTCCTTCTTTTTGCGGCGTGAAAGAACGGGTGCGCAAAGCACACATTTGCATTGGTATATCCTACAATCCTGCCCAGGACTCCCGCTGAGGTGTGGGGCGCTAAACCAACTATTGCGCATCCTAAAAGATCCTCTCTTCTATCTGCGTTATAATAAGGCTCAAGACCATACACCTTAACCAATAGATCATCCATGAATTTGGCGCTTTTCAGAAGGAAGTCCATGCAATCCTTTGATACAACTATATCCTGGGGCTTCAGCTCCACTATCTGCTCTTCATTCTCAAGCTTTTTACCATAGCAGTCTTTATCATAACCGAGATCCTTTAATCTCTCTATTGACACATTAACCTCTGAAGGTTTGAAATGCGTTAGAGTCACGTCTGTCATGTCATAACGCAGTGTTCCATCCTTGTTCACATGAATACCGTACTTTGCTCTTAAAACTCCTTTCTCCAGGATCTCTGGTTCTTTCTTTGGCGATATAAGCCCTTCTACTCCCTTTATATTTCCTATGTTCCTCTCTCTCACAAGAGCTATTGCGCTTTCAAGCTCACTGTTCAGATCTATCTTTGCCTTTTCAACATTTTCAAATGCTGTTCTCTCCCCGCAGGAGCACTTATACCTGTAAGTTCTTTGCCCACAGGAAGTGCATCTGCGAACCCCTATCTCAACCTCTATATAGTTCTCCTTTGCTGCCTGATTAACAAGCCTCTGCTTTCCACCGGCGAACTTCAAGGGAAAGAGCACATGCGGCGGGGGATTCATCAATCTTGCTTTTGACTTTTCTGGCCTTCCCATCCTGACTCCAATCCTTGTCGGGGCTCTGTTCTTTACTCTTACGCCCAGCATCTTTGAGACATACTCTATAGCAGAGGTCGCATCACAGTCACTGTACTTCTCAACAACTCTATCACCTAAAGAGTCCAATCCCAGAGAAGCAAGAAGCACGTCTGTATGCTCCATTATTCTGTATGCCCCCTCTTCTTTATGATAAACCCCAAGGTCTATAAGAATACGCTTTATTCCTTCATCAGCTTCAAGCAGGAGCTTGCCCTGGCTTATTGATCCTTTCTGCAGGATGTGATCTCTCAATTTTTTCACGTCTTTTAGGTCCACATCCCCCCAGAATAGTGTGTATTGAGGATGCAGCGGTATCGAATATCTTTTTGATAGCTCTAAAGCTGTGCTAAAGTCCAGTTTCTCAGGCTTTCTTCCGCTCCCAAGTTCTTTCTCCCACCACTCTTCTGTATAAGATGGCGGCAGGAGTGCTCTGTTGTTTTCCAGAAATTCTCCATAAGAAATAAGGATCTCTCCCAGATCGACGATCTCTCTAAGCCTGCCTCTGAGATCTTTTGCCTCTTCTACTGTCCTTACCTCTACGAAATCTCCATTTTCCAGAACTACAGAGGGCTTAGCCAGTTTATCACATATGCTAACCGCTGCAGCCTTGCCGGGTGTCTCTATTTTTATCTGCGTGCCTATAGCCAAAAAGTCGTATAGGAGGGTAAGCACCACAGGGCTTAGAGAGCATGCAGCTAAACCAGAGGTTCTTGATCTCCCGTATCTCAATCTGAAGCCTCCTGCCCTATTCGGGTAGGAGAGCACAGGTCTACCACCAACGACATCACTCAGATATTTAGCTCCCTCTTCCCCTTCTTCTTCATCGCTCTCCTCATCCGTTTTTTCTATCATCGAGTCTATGAATTCCCAGCCATTTATCCCTAGCTTTCTGACGTGCTTCTGAAGCTTCCTTGCTTTCAAGCACAGCCCTTCAGATATAACCAGGCAAGCGCCGCCCCTGACTCTATCCGTCTCAAATCTTTTCAAGCCCTTGTGCCCACTTATCTCTTCTTTCTCTGTGCCTTCACCATCAATACAAACAGGACAGTTCCTCACTATAAGATCTATTTCTTCATTGCTTGGTAAATATTGAAGATGTTGCAGCCTTTTGTATAGAGGTATCTCTTCTTTATACCTCTCTACCTCTTCCTCCGTAGGGATGTATCTTCCAACACCCATCTCTCTGCGCACAACATCTGCTATCAGCACGCTCATAGCCTGAGCAGTTCCACCAGCGCTCCTTATAGGACCTGCATAGAACACAGAGATGTAATCACTACCGTCAGCGTTCTCCCCTTTTTTCACCTTTATCAAACCCTCAAGAGGCGCAACGAGAACACCCTCCGTTAGAGTAGCAAGCCCGCATCTCACAGCATGGAACATGCGCTCTTCATCTGTCTTAAATTCTCCAATTTTTCCCCTTGCTATCTCCATCGCTATGCGTAAAGAGAGCTCTTCTCTGTCCATTTCCTTAGATAGCTCTCTTATTCTTTGAGCAACGCCCTGGGGACCAACAAGCTCTTCCACTCTCTCGGCAAGGTCATGAGCTATTTTTATCTCAACTTCTTCTTCAGGATCAAAACCGAGCGCCCTGGCTCTTTCAGCAACAGCAAGCTCTTTCTTCAATAGAGCCTCCAGCATATCTCTGTACATTACATCTCCAATGGATATCTGGATTAATCTTTTTTTTGTTCTGCTGGGATCCCTGCGGATCTTTTGCTCTCCGCACCTCTTGGAGCTTTGCTAGAAAATCCCAGGACATCGATAAGAATATCAACCATCAGAACTCTTCTTTCATATGTTTATTGTTGCTGTAACTGCGTGCCCGACAGGTATAGCTCACACATACATCGCAGCTGACAAACTGAAAAAGGCTGCAAAAAAGCTTGGAATTGAGATAAAGGTTGAGACCCAGGGAACAATCGGGATATCTAATGAACTGGGCGAAAATGATATAGAGAGAGCTGACGCAATAATAATAGCAAGCGATGTTGCCATATCTAAGGTTGAGAGATTTGATGGCAAAAGAGTCATAAAAGTAGCCCTCAGTGAGGCGGTTAAGAACCCTGAGGCACTTCTTAAAAAGGCGATAGAGGCTTAGCATGCACATCGAGCTCAGAAAGCACTTCATGACTGGCGTAAGCTACATGCTACCCTTCGTTGTGGCCGGAGGAATATTGATCTCCCTCAGTTTTATGATACCAAACAGTGAGGTCCTCAACAAGATAGGAAGCGCTGCATTCAATCTCATGCTCATAGCTCTTGCTGGCTACATATCCTACTCCATAGCCGATAGGGCGGGTTTAGCATCAGGCATGCTCGCAGGTGCCCTCTCTATAGAGCTTGGTGCTGGTTATCTCGGGGCGCTTCTGGGTGGACTGCTGGCTGGCTATCTTTCTCTCGCGTTCAAGAAAACGATAATCGAAAAGGCTCCGCCTTCATTAATGCCCATATGCTCGATCCTTGTGCTCCCTCTGCTCTCCGTTCTTATAGTTGGCCTTATCATGGAGGCTATAGGCGCACCAATATCACAGCTGACAACAGCATTAAATGATGCGCTGGTTAGCGCTTATGCTTCATGGGGTTCTCTGCTGATAGCTCTTGTGCTGGGGCTTATGATGGCCTTTGACATGGGAGGGCCCGTAAACAAGGTTGCATACTTCTTTGCTCTCTGGACCCTGGAGGCTGGTGTCCAGAGCCCAGTAATGAGCTCTGTGATGATTGCTGGAATGATACCTCCAATAGGCTTATCCATAGCCACATTTTTGTTCCCAAAAAAATTTACCATCGAAGAGAGGGAAAATGGAAGGATAGCATGGTTTTTGGGTCTGTCGTTCGTAACAGAGGGAGCGATACCCTATGCAGCTTCGGATCCTTTGAGGGTTATTCCTTCAATAATTGCTGGATCCTCTGTCGGTGCGGTTATCTCAATGGTTTTTTCATGCTCACAGCTTGCACCCCATGGAGGGATCTTCATTTTACCTACGATAAAAAACTACCCTTTCTTCCTTTTAGCCTTGCTTGCTGGATCTGTGATCACAGCGCTTCTTTGCGGGCTGCTAAAAAGGGAGGTGAAAGAAAATGAGGATAATAGCGAAATTTGATATAGACGCAAATAGCAGAGAAGAAGCTATAAAAAAGGCTGTGCCCGAAGCTTTAGTGCGCTCTGTGGATGAGTTTGTTAAAGATGTGATGGCAAGGGAGGCTATGAGCTCAACTGATGTTGGCAATGGAATAGCGATACCTCACGCCAGGAGTAGTAGTGTTAAAGAGAGCTTTGTCTCATTCTTGAGGCTTAAGAAAGAGATCAATGGGATAAGATACCTTTTCCTTCTCGGAGCAAAAGATAGTGAAGAAAGAGAGTATATGAGGATGCTGACGCAGATCGCAAGAGCGCTTCTGGTTGATAGCTTTGTAGAAAAGCTTGAGAGCATAAAGGATGGGGAAGAGTTTAAGGAAGAGCTGGAACTGGCAATAAAAGCTGTGGAGGCTGAAGATTGATATATCTCTTTCCTTTAGCCCTTGTCATTCTGCTTTCCATTTTTGCGGGAAGAAATCTAAAGGTATCTGGCGAGAGAGCATTCTCTTCACTCTTCGCAGGCTCATTTTTTGGTCTTTTCTCCTGGTTTTTCTCTATGTATTTCCTTGGTGGATGGCTGTTTCTCATTGGCGGGGCTCTTATAGACTCTCTGATAAAGATAGCTGGAGTTAACCTGAGAAAAGAGAGAAATTATTCTTTATTCTTCGGTCTAGGTTTTGGTCTCGCAATAGGCTTCTTTTCTCTGTTCTATGGTACATCTGATGCGTTATATGGAATAGTATTCTCCGCATCAGCAATTCTCTTTCACTCCTCTACAGCAATAACTGCCTTCAGCTCAGAAATTTTTAAGCCATTGCCCAGGATATTTCTTCTCTCAATAATCTACAATCTTTTGCTTATGCTCAACTCCTGGGCATCACTTGTTATCGCTCTGCTTTATAGCGCATTCCTCTTCCACAGGCAGTACAGGGAGCTCTCAGAAAAATATAAAAGTGATTGATAAGAAGAGCAAGAGATATATAGAAAAAACATAATATTCTGATTATGAACATCCCCGCAGGGGCACCACAGCTATTCGGAGCTGCATGCTTTACGTTTGGGTCGCTTATGCTTTTAAACAATAGGAAAACTCTGGGCTATTTCAGATTGCTGCTCCTGCCATTCTCTATCTCTTCAATCGCATTCTTCCTTTACTTCTTGCGGAACGTCATAAAAACAGCGCCTGCACTCAGATATTTAGGAAGCGCTTTCTCTTTCCTCATGTGGGGCTCATGGTTGATCGCGGTCATTCTTATATTGAGAAGGGTTGAGAAAAAGGAGAGTGTGTGATGCAGCTCGCTATCTATGTAATTGCAGCGATATCTCTCACAACCGCAACCCTGTATTTCATGTACAGGATAATCAGAATGGCAAGAAGATCTTTGATATCCAAGATACTGTATGATCTGTTGATCGTTGTTATACTACTCTGGCTTCATTCTTTTGCTATAGTATTTTATTTGACCTCTGTGTGGGCATGGCAGTTTTTCTATGCTTTAGTTTATTTTGCTCTTCCCATAGCTTC
>WOYO01000020.1 GCA_011620765.1 Thermoplasmata archaeon | reverse complement strand
CCACCTGCGCAAAGTTCCTGCCTCCATTACTCTTTATCGTGTTTACTCTGGTTAAGAGCACTGTAGAATCCGCAACGATATAACGCCCAGGCTCTATTGCTATGGGCTCATTGATTATCCTGCGCAGAGCATTTGCTAAAGAAGGGATGTCAAGCTCTCTTTCATCATCCTTATATGGCACACCGAAGCCCCCACCAACATCCAAAAATTCAAATGATATCTGCTCCTTAAAACGTGAGGCAGTATTTTCTAAGATCTCTGCGGCTCTTATGAAAGGTTCCTCGCTCAGTATGCCGGAGCCTATGTGGCAGTGCAGTGCTTTTACCTCATGCCCTCTCTGCATAGCCATATTGACAGCTCTCTTGAGGGCCTCTTCCTCCATGCCAAACTTTGAGTTTTTATTTCCAGTTATTGTCTTTTCGCTATGGCCAGCTCCAACACCCGGGTTGAGCCTGAAAGAAAGGGATATGGGCTTTTTTGCTAATGTGCATAGCCTCTCAAGCTCCGAGCAGGAGTCTATGTTTATCATCACATCCTTTTCTGCTAAAAATGCAAGCTCATCGTTTCTTACGCCTGTGCCTGTGAACATTATCCTATTTTCAGGAAAACCTGCCTTGAGACATGCGAGCACTTCACCCACAGAGACTGTGTCAGCAAAGCTTCCTTCGTTGTGCAGTATTTTCAGTATTGCTATATTCGTATTCGCCTTGCATGAGTAATAGATCATATCAAAAGCGCCCTTAAGCTTCCCGTACCTCTCCCTTATCTTTCCCGCATCTGTCACATAGAGTGGCGTATCATACTTCTCAGCCAGCAACAATTCATCACTCATTTCCATTTTTCACCTCTATCAGATCTCTGTGGAGCGCTTTAACTGCTCTATCGCATTCTTCCCCAGCAACAACAAAGTTTATTGCAGAATCTGAGGCACCCTCAGAGATCATCAGTATGTTTATCCCCTCTTTCTTCATTGATAAAAACACATCAGCGCTGATGCCAGGGGTCATTCCTATATCATATCCCACCGTAGCTATGAGGGCAACATTTTCTATGCGCATCGGTTTTATCTCCTCAGCCCTTTCCTCACAATCCTCATCTACAAGAAGGGCCAGAGAAGCCTGTGAGGTCGATATGGCATATATCAGATCACCTTTTCGGTAGTGGTCATCTATGATCTTTCCAGGTATCTTTGTGTAAGCCAGCCCGGGTATGGAAAATTTAAGGATCTTAACCCCTTTTCTGCAGGATATAGCTCTTATCTTCGCTTTTTCACTCGTTTTATCTGATATGAGCGTTCCTTTTTCGCTATGATTGTCTATGTTTTTTATGAATATCTTTATTCCTTTTTTCACCGCCGGCTCTATAGCTCTGGGGTGTAGAATCTTTGCACCATAGTGCGCAAGCTCGGCAGCTTCTTCGTAAGAGAGCTCTTCTATAAGGTGCGCTTTTTCTACAATCTTTGGATCAGCGCTCATAAAGCCTTTAGTATCCTTCCAGAGCTCAACAGCTTCTGCATCTATGAGATAGGCTATTGCAGAGGCTGTGTAGTCCGAACCTCCTCTGCCAAGGGTTTTTATGCTGCCTTTTTCATCTATACCAAAATAACCCGTTATTATCGGTATAGAGCCCTTCATGATCTCTTCTTTTATCCTCTTCTTTACGCTTGTGCACTCCTCGAGCATTATTTCTCCACTCTCATCCGTTATCAGCGGAAGGCTATCACTCTCCAGAACTGTTGCTCTCATACCCTTGGAGTTAAGGTATCTTTCAAGCAGCATGGCGGATAGTCTCTCTCCATAGCTGACAAAGGCGTCCAAACTCTCGGCTCTTTTTGCGTTTAAAAGCATCTGCTCCATTCTTGAGATCATTGCTTTTTTGTGTTCTTCACCAGCATCCATGCGTTCAACCATGGCGATGTGTCTCTCTCTCAAGCCTTCTACATCTCTGGAAGGAAATGATATGTAGAGCTCATCTGTTACCTCGGGCAACGCCGAAACAACCACTATCTTTTCCTCTTTTTCCTCCTTCAGTATTCTCCATATCTTATCCATCTTTTCTATGCACGAGCCACCAAACTTCAAAACCTTTACCATATTTCTCACCAGCCCGGCACTAAAGCCCCAGCACCTCTTCCATCGAATGGATCTCTCCATCACTCAAGCCATAGATCCAGCGTATTGCTCTGATAACGCCGGAGACAAAGCAGTCCCTGCCAAGAGCGGTGTGTTTTATCTCCAGTTTTTCACCTGAGCCGGCGAACATCACAATATGCTCTCCAAAGATGTCTCCGGCTCTTATAGAATTAATGTCCGCCTTCTGAACCAGCCTTTGAGAGATTGCTATCGCTGTGCCGGAAGGCCTATCTCTTTTATTCCTGTGATGGATCTCTATTATGTCTGCATCGTAACCCTCGAGCTTTTGGGATATTAGCTCAACTGCTTTCAAAAGAACATTTATGCCCAGAGAAAAGTTTGGGGAGAGAACAACAGACGCTTTACTCTCATATGCTAAATTTTTCATCTTTTCTATCTCCTCTTCCGTTAAACCTGTGGTGCCTATAACCATGTTGTGTCCCATGCTGAGAGCTATCTCTGCATGCTTTACGGTAGCTTCCGGCTCTGTGAAATCAACAACTATTGCTTTTTTGTGGCCTTTCAGAGCATCTTCCAGCTCTGTATCGGGCATAAAACCAGGGACATCTTCTTCCTTAACCACAGCTCCTGCCAGCTCCATATCTTTTTCCTCTTTTACTCTTTCAACTATCAGCTTACCCATCCTGCCTGAAGCACCGCACACAAAAACTTCCATGTCTTATGCCTCCACAAGATCCAGAGAGATGAGTATATCTCTCAGAGCGTTTCTGTTCTTTTCTTCCATGGTGCACAGAGGAAGCCTGAAGCCTCCCACGCTTATCCCGCACATATTCATTGCTTCCTTCACAGGGATGGGATTTGTCTCTATGAAAAGCCCCCTGAAGAGGGGAAGCAGTTTGTAATGGATTCTTTTCGCATCATCAAACCTTCCTTCAAGAGCAGCGTGCACCATTTTTACCATCTCTTTCGGAACAAGATTTGATGCCACAGAGATAACGCCCTTGCCACCAAGGCACACCATAGGATAGGTATAGGCATCATCTCCGGAAAGCACACTGAAGCTCTTAGGAGAGCATTCTAAGATCTTCATTATCTGCTGAAAGTCACCTGAAGCCTCCTTTATTCCTGCAATGTTAGGAACGGATGAAAGCCTTATTGCAGTCTCAGCGCTCATGTTGCAACCGGTTCTGCCAGGCACATTGTACATTATTATCGGTAAGCCCACAGAGGCTATGCCAGTAAAATGCTCATACAACCCCCTCTGGGTTGGCTTGTTATAGTAAGGGCAGACGGAGAGCACACCATCTACGCCAAGCGCACTCGTTTCTCTAACCAGCTCTATTGACTTCTCTGTGCTGTTTGTGCCAGCTCCAGCTATAACCTTTGCGCTTTTTGAGTGCTCAATAACGGTTTTTATCACCTGTATGCGTTCCCTCCCGGTTAACGTAGGGCTTTCTCCGGTTGTAGCGCAGGGTATTATTCCATCTACCCTCGCTTCATTCTGTAACTCTACTATAGCACGTAGAGATTCTAAGTCCAGAGATCCATCTTCTTTGAAAGGGGTTACAAGTGCTGTATAAACTCCTTCAAACATTTTAATGCTCCTTCAGTATCAGACTTGTTCTTGTTGATGAGATCTCTTCTATCTCTCTTATCTCATCGATCACCTCATTGAGCTCATTTATGCTTTCCAGCTCAAGAAGCGCAACGATATCATAATCCCCAGAGATCTCAAAAACAGATATTACTCCTCTGATATTCTTTATGCGCGATGCAACCGTTGAAGTGCTGACATTAACACCAACCTTTACATCTATGAGCGCCTTTGTAGTGCTTCTGGCAACGACAATTGTAAACTTTTTTATTACTCCCTTTTCTGTAAGCTTTTTCACTCTAATCCTTATAGTTCCCTCAGATACCCCCAGTTCTCTTGCTATCTGCAGAAAAGGGGTTCTGGCGTTATGGCGCAGTATCTCCAATATCCTTGCATCAAGCGGATCCATAAACGGAAATGTGCTATCTCTATATATAATTTTTCGAAATGTGGTAAATAGTCTTCGTATACTGTTTTTTGTAAGGGTTATAAGTACGATTTGTTTACAGATTTTATGAATAGTACAGAAGATCATCTGAAATGTACAGGAACATCCTGTAGCAAAGAAGCTATAAACCAGAATGGAGGAAGTTTTAGAAAAATGCAGAAAATGGGAAGAAAGGATCAAGGCATTCTTTAACAATTATTTAATCCTGCGATTTTACAAAAGGTAGAGACTCAAATCAACTTCAAGAATATTCTAAAATAGCAAAACTTAAAAAAGCCTAACCCAATTACAAAGATTTGTGAAGAAAATAATAACTCCTCTCCCGGACTCAACACTGATTGTGGATGCTGACAGCAGAGAGTATCAGAAGGTGAGGAGTTTTCTCATAAAATTTGCGGTTTTAGAGAAGAGTCCACCGCATCTGCACACCTATAAGATTAACCCTCCATCGCTATGGAGTGCTGCGGCTGCGGGGCTAAAGGCAGAGGATATTCTGGAGTTTCTCAGAGAGCACAGCAGGGTTGATCTGCCTGATGAGGTTGCTGAGCTCGTTGAGGAAGAGACCCGTAAATATGGACTCATCAGGCTTGTTAAAAGGAACGGAAGATTATTCCTTGAATCCAGGGACAAGGATCTTCTTAAAAATCTCTTTCCTCATATGCCCCGGTTTGAGATTAAGGACAGGGGAGCTGTGAAGATGAAGCTCCTCAAGCTGGGATATCCTGTTGAGGATCTCTGTGGATTTGAGGAGGGTGAGAGGTATTATATAAGCTTAAAAGTAAAAATTAGAGATTACCAGAGAGAGGCTATAGATTCTTTCACAGGTGATGGCACCATTGTGCTTCCGTGCGGTGCAGGAAAGACAATAGTCGGTCTCGGCATCATAGCAAAGTTAAAGACTAGCACATTGATAATCTGTCCGAACCAGGTCTCGGTTAACCAGTGGATAAACGAGCTTCTGGATAAGACAGATGCCAGGGATATAGGAGAATACACTGCAACAAAGAAGGAGATCAAACCGATAACAATCACGACCTATCAGATGCTCACTTTTAAGAGAGATTCCGAAATGGTTCACATGGGGATATTCAACAGGCGCAACTGGGGTCTTATAATATATGATGAAGTGCACCTTTTGCCAGCAGAGGTGTTCAAGGAGACTGCAGGCTTGCAGGCAAAACGAAGGCTCGGATTAACAGCCACATTTGTTAGAGAAGATGGAAAGGAGAAGGAGATATTCACCCTTATAGGTCCTAAAAGATTTGAGGCACCATGGAAAGAGATAGAGGAGAAGGGATGGATAGCGGGCGTAGAGTGCTATGAGATAAGGGTGCCGATGGATAGAGAGCTCTTCAGAGAATATGTAAAAGCGCAGCAGAGGGAAAAGTACAGGATATCTTCGACGAATCCCGCAAAGTATGAGGTTGTTAAAAGAATAGTTGAGTCCCATAGAGGGCACAAGATCCTTGTGATAGGGCAATACATAGAGCAGCTCAAGCAAATCTCTAGAATTTTGAACGCTCCTTTGATAACCGGAAGGACACTGAATGAAAAGAGGCTTGCGCTTTATGATGCTTTCAGAAAAGGAGCTATAGACCTCCTTGTTGTCTCAAAGGTGGCAAACTTTGCTATAGACCTACCGGATGCTAATGTGGCAATACAGCTCTCTGGCACCTTCGGTTCAAGGCAGGAAGAAGCGCAGAGGCTTGGGAGGATCTTGCGCCCAAAGAATGGGGATAAGGCTGAATTCTACTCAATAATCACAAAGGGCACAAGAGACCAGGAAGTGAATGCAAAAAGGCAGCTGTTTCTGACTGAGCAGGGATACACATACCATATTAAAGAGGTGATAGATTGTCAAAGACAAGCCTGAGGGAGATACTGTTGTGCTATGATGCAAACCAGCTCAACCATCTTGTGGGCACAAAATGGGGAATAAGGTTCAAGGGCAAAGGCGATTATGTCCAGTTTTATATAGAAAAGCTATCCATGGACTCCTATATCAGGGGGGTGCTCAGAAAGTTAAGCGATGATGAGATAGACCTTCTCCGCTTTATGGTGATAAAAGGAGAGCCTGTTAGTGAAGAGGTTCTCAAAAAGATCCATGAAAACTATGCCTTTGTTGGGGCTATAACAACGCTCATGTCATATTTTCTTGTGTATTCCTGCGGGGATCAATACTATGTTCCTGAAGAGCTAATAGACCCTTTGAAGAACGTTCTTGATATAGAAGAAAAAAAATTTGCAGTAGTTTCTGATGTGTGCAAATATGTGGTTAAGGGGGATCTCGCTTACGATCTGCTTGCCATACTCTGGTTCGGCGCAACGAATGGAATAGAGCTCACCCAGAGAGATGAACCCCAGAAATACTCTACCGAAAAGATCCTGCAGATAATGAATTCAAGCGACGAATACAAAGAGGCAAAGCTAAGAACATGTCTCAGATACCTCTTAAATAGGGGCGTTCTTTGCAGAAGGGGGAGCAGGCTGGTGACAGATATAAAAGCTGCAGAAAAACTTCTTAAGGGTAGCGAGCGGGATGTGATGAAAAGGCTGGTTTCTGATTGCGATGCTATAGCAATCTTTAGCAATGGATCATACACCCTCAGACAGATAAAGGATGCTGCAGACTTTTTAAAGGCTATTTTGAAGCTGGAGAGAAATAGGTGGTATGAAGTAGGTTCTACTATAGAAGGGATGAGGACAGAAGCCATAAGAGCCGGGGATACAGGCAGATGGGTCTCTGCAGACGATATCAATAGCTATATTCTATTTCTCAGCTGGTTGGGTTTTATCTCTTTAGCAGAGAGCAGAGAGGGTAAAAAGGCTTTAAGAGTTGAATTTGAGGATGAAGAGCATAATAGCAGGAACAATGATGAGAACAATGGCAACAACACAACCAGTAAAAAATTCATTGTTATCAATCCCAATTTTGAGGTAACTATGTTTTTGGACAAGGCTGATCTCTCTGAAGCTTTAAAGGTCATGTGCTGCGGAAATGTGGAGCACGTAGATGTAGCAACCAGGGCTCAGCTTAACAGAGATTCCATAATCATTGCTTCATCCTATATCAATAATGTGGTAGCTTACCTTAAAAAGCTTTCAATGAAACCTATCCCGCATAATGTTGAAGTATACATTAGAGAGTGGATCGACAGCAAAAAAACAGCGGTGCTGAAGAGAGCAACCCTTATGTTTGTGGAGAAAAAATCTTACCTGGATGAGCTCATGATCAAATACCCTGAAGAGCTGACCAGACTATCACCAAAGGTTGCGATAATAGATGAGAAAATGATAGAAAAATTAAAAAAAGAGGGTTTTCTTCTGAATTAACCGAAGAGAGCACCAAGTCCTGAGGCAATATCCTCTTCGCTTGCTTCCTCTTCTTTCTTCTCTT
>WOYO01000002.1 GCA_011620765.1 Thermoplasmata archaeon | reverse complement strand
GCGATACCAACTATGTAGAGGCACCAGATTATGTTGTTAGCTCTAATGGGATAAGGAATACCAGCTATGTTAGATATGGCATCGATCATTCTATCTATGGCTATAATAAAGAGATAGAATATCAGAACCCTTTCTACCCGAACGATCCCTGAAGACTTTATTACTCTATATGTATAATAGGCGCTGCATATTGCAACGGCGAAAACAAACAAAGATACGATAAGATCTATCGGGATCATAGTAGCCACTTTCTCCTCATTACTTCTCTGTTAAAGAGAATTATCAAAATACATATGATCAGAGCATTAGCTGTAAAAACGATCTCATCGAGCAAAAAGATGTAGAGAATGTTGCTTATGGCATCGGATAGCAAGGCTAAGGACAGAAACTTCATCGCGCCGCTGAAGAACTTTAGGGTAATTACGAAACCTAAGGATGCAATTGTTGCCTCAAGCACCGCAAACTCTTCAAACATGTTTTATTATATATACCGTCTTCTATATTTATACATTTCCGATTTTTGCTTATAATGATTTGAATGGGCTATCTTTCTATTCATTCCCAAGATCCAAAGAATGGAAAAAGAAATGATAAATTGTCTTGCATGTCCAGGGCATTCTATAATCTTTTTTACACAATTATAGCCAATTGTAAATAGGACCTATTGATCTATAATCATTTCTACCTTTCAAACATACTCATCTTTAAACTCATTCCATCTACTTCTCTCAGGCGAGGGTCTGCTTAAAGCATATAGCCTGCTGCCGCTCTGATATCAACAGAGCTTTTAGCTCCTGTTGCAGATATTGCTTTTCTGTTTTACGATTTCATAAAGGGCAGCGTTGTTAAGGGGAACGCGAGATCATTCGATAACTTCTATCTTTCCATATCGTCCGGCAGATATCTGGAGCTCATTGTTCCACTCCTTCACCCAGCCATTTGTTATCCTCACCTTTGAAGCCCCTTTTACGAGGTCTATTTCATCGTTCCAGAGCGTTATCTTTACCTGGCCTGTTTCATCCTTGCCTGTAGCATCACACACCCTGCTGTTGCCGTATCTGCCACGTACGCTCCTCTCTTCACCAACCTCTATAACCTCCAGCTCTATTTCATCAACCTTTCCTTCTTTGAGATCTTTAACCTTCATAAAATTGGAGAGGTTTTAAAGAATTTAAACATGATGGTTTTAAATTCTACCATGAGCATTACGTCCATGGATCTGAGGCCTACGGCTAAAGAGGATAGAAAGCTCACACAGGGGGATTTCTTCTTTCTATGGGCTGGTGCTGCGATATCCATAATGGAGATATTCTCGGGGGCGCTCCTCGCTCCCTTAGGTTTAGCAACCGGTATTGGTATCATACTGATAGGGCACATTATAGGGAACACCCCTTTAGCACTTTCATGCCTCCCTGGCCAGGAAAAGGGGATAACATCTATGCTCTCGGTTCGCTTCTCCTTCGGGGTGCGCGGAAGTTATCTTTTTGCTATCTTAAACATAATACAGCTCATAGGCTGGATGGCTGTTATGCAGATAGTGGCGGCAGATGCTATAGATACAATAACACAGAGCGTGTTCTCTTTCTCCTCAAGAGAGCTATGGATAGTTATTATAGGCATGCTAACAACTTTCTGGGCCATGGGAGGGCAAAAAGCATGGAAGGTCCTTAACACAGTATCAATAACTCTTTTAATAATCTTTACCATAATCATAACCTATAGAGTGTTTACCTCTTTTCCTCCTGTAAGCACACCCGAAGGAACTTTACCTCTTGGTATAGCCCTGGACCTTGTGATAGCAATGCCAATATCGTGGCTTCCTTTAGTGAGTGATTATTCTCGCTTTGCAAAGAAGGGCTCAATGTTTGGCACATGGATGGGTTATTTTATATTTAGCTCATGGATGTACTTCATAGGCCTCATCTCCGCCCTTGGCACAGGTGAAACGTTCCCAACGAAAGCTATGCTTGCCCTCGGCCTGGGATTACCGGCAATGCTCGTTGTTGCGCTATCAACCATAACCTCAGATTATATGGACGTCTACTCAGCTGCTGCTTCGTGGCTTAATATAAGAGAGAAGGCAAATAGCAATGTTGTTATGGCTATAGCTGGCTTTGTGAGTATAGCTGTTTCCCTGGTGTTCCCTATAGATCAGTATCAGAACTTCCTTCTCTTCATAGGCTCTTTATTCTGTCCTCTTTTTGCAATAGTGATAACGGATTATCTCAAAAATGGAAAGGAATATGATGTGGAAGCAGCTATAAGCGGAAAAAAGTACCGCTATCTTTATGGTTTTAACCCTAGAGCCCTCTTTTCATGGGCAGCTGGCGTGATAACGTTCTGGGTAGCAGGCCCTTATGTGGGGGGCTCTATACCTAGCATGGTAGTGAGTGCTCTGTTATTTCTACTATTTAAGCACCTTGCCCGTTTCAATGAACCATAGATAAAGATCAAGAATACCCACAGGCATTGAGAGCTCTTCAGCGAGCTCCTGCAGCTTCTTTTCAATAGCTAAATAGACGTTTTTAGACAGGTGCTCTGGTTTTCTTATGATCTTTTCTTTTTCTAGCAGATCAAGGATATGAAAATCAATTATGGCGTAATCAAAATGTCCTGTATTCCGCAGGAAATGGCTCGCTTCTTTGTACCCCATGCCATAGATCTTATCAACAAGCCACTCCCTCTTTTCTACCTTATCCAAGGGCTCCAGGATCTCTTTTATTTCCTGCGCATATTCCCTTGCCTTTGCTATATATCTTGCCCTTGAGTTCGGAAACCTGTGGCCAAGAGATTTAAGAGTTATAGCAAGCTCGTTCTCATCCATTGTCAGAAACCCTTTGCCTATGCTTTCCTGTATTCTCATAGCTCTATCAGCTGTAAAATTTGCTGTCATTATGCAGAAGCATAGCTCGAGGAACCACTCCGTGCTCTCTTTTTCGTTTATATCCGAAAACTCCAGCACCCTCTGTGTTATCATTGCTTCCACGTTTGTCTCTCTCAGAGCCTCAACTAGGTCGATTAAACTCATTTAAGGCGCTCTGAGCAATCCATTAACACTCTTTGACAGCCTTCTTAAAGCTTTTCTCGGACGCATTCCATCAACAACCATCTCAGTTGCCCTGAGGATCTGATACGAAATTAAGGAGTATTCCTTAGCTTTTGGTCTAAAAAAGCAGTTGTCAAGCATCCTGGTGCATTCAACAAGGAACGGATCTTTAGAATAGGCACTGGATTCGATGACATCCTTTCTCGGAGCAACATGCGCGGTTGATGTGCATATCTTTTCAGTTACCTCCTCACTGCAGAGCTCTTTAAGAAGCTCTTTTGCCTCCTGTGATGCAGAAGCAACAGAAAAGACCCATCCTGCAAACAGGTTCACAGGCCCATTTATCCCGGGTACACTGACGAAGCGTATCTTTTTTTCCCTATCCTCAACAGGAAATTTTCCCTCCTTCCCCCAGAATTCATCCCAGCACCACATACCATCAAACAGTATGCCAATTTTTCCTGAAGCAAACAGCTCCCTAGCCTCAGCAGAACTTATCCTGGAGCAGAGAGATCTTGAGACAAACGCTTCATAGTAATATCTGAGCGTCATCAACATAGCTTTACTCTTCACATTCCATTTGCCGTTGTATATCTCCCCCCCAAAAGCATAGAGTATTGGAAGCACACATTCACACATCGCAGTCTCTCCTTCTTTTGTTCCGTAATAGAGCTGCAAAGGTGCCTTGAGATCCTCTGATTTATCAAGGATCTCTGAAAGGCTCTTCGGGGACCATTCTTCTTTCACCATATCTCTATTGTAAAAGATACCTCTAACGTCCATTTCATGAGGGATACCATAGATACGGCCCCCGTATTCACCCAGCCCCTTAGCTTTCTCATGGTATTGGGCCCAGTCCTCCCAGCCTTTCACAAAGGAATCTAATGGCTCTAAAGATTCAGCCAGCTCAGGCACCCAGAGGCTATCTATGAGCTCAACATCAGCTTTCAGCTCTCCATTCTTTATCTGTGTTCTGTAAGCAAGGTCATTATCCGCACCCATAACGATCTCCACATCAATGCCCGTCTTTTTTGAAAAGTTATCCGTAGCCTTTTTGTAATGGAGCATTCTTAGCGACGTAGCCTCAGTGGACCCACCCTTTATGGCAAGCCTTAAACCCATGAGGTTTATTATCCTGGCAATATAAATAGATTGGTAAAACAGAAAAAAGATTAAAGAACAATCCTATTGCATGTGTGTTTGAACCCAGGCTTTATCAGAGGAATATAGCAGAGACCTGTAAAAAGCATTCGACGCTGGTGGTTCTCCCCACAGGTCTGGGTAAAACGCTTGTAGCGATGCTGGCGATAAAAGAGAAGTCTGGTAGAGTGCTTTTTTTAGCGCCGACAAAGCCTTTAGTTGAGCAGCACTTCAAAACGATCAGCTCTTATTTCGATCTGGAGTCTAAGTCTGGTTCTGATCCTCATCCCCATCGCAGGGTAAAGATGCTAACAGGCATCATCCCGAAAGAGAAGAGGATTGCGGTCTATAAAGAGGCTGATATAATAGTTGCTACTCCTCAAGTAATAGAGAATGATATGGACGTGATAGATTTTAACGAAGTGTCCCTGATAGTCTTTGATGAAGCCCACAGAGCTGTAGGTAACTACAGTTATGTAGCCATAGCTCGAAGGTATCTGGAAGAGAATGCAGATCCGCATACGATAGGAATGACGGCTTCTCCCGGTAGCGATGCTGATAAAATACTCGAGATATGCAGGAATTTAGGTATAGAGAAGATAGAGATAAGAAGTGAGGATGATGAAGACGTAAAGTCGTATGTAAGAGGGATAGCCTATGAATGGATAATGGTTGAGCTTCCGGAAGATATGAAAGAGATAAGGGCACTGCTGCAGGGGGTTTACGATGACGCTATAAATAATCTCAAAGACATGGGATATCTGAGGGGTTTCAGAAAGGTTCCAAAGAGGGAGTTGATATCTTTAGGAAAAGAGCTCAGGTCTGGGGGCGGCTCAAGGTTTGCCGCTTCAACCTACTACGCTATGGCTTTGAAGATCGATCATGCTATAGAGCTCATAGAGACGCAGGATATAGATGCTTTTCTGCAGTATTTTGAGAGACTGAAGGAGGATAATACCAGAGCAAGAAGGATGATAATGCAGGATAGGAGAGTTCTTAAAGCGATATATTTGGCAAAAAACTGTACTGCCGGGCATGAGAAAATTGAAAAGATCGTAGAGATTGTGAAAAAGCAGCTGGAGGAAAAAAAGGATTCAAAGATAATAGTGTTCGCGCAATATAGAGATGTTGTGGAAAAGATAACTGAAAAGCTGGGGGGTATAAAAGTATCAAAGTTCATAGGTCAGGCCAACAGGGTAGGGGAAAAAGGGCTGAAGCAAAAAGAGCAGATAGAGATAATGGATAAATTTAGAAAAGGCGAGTACAACGTGATAGTGGCTACATCTGTGGGAGAAGAGGGGCTTGATGTCCCGAACACAGACATGGTTATATTCTATGAGCCTTCACCCTCAGAGATAAGAACTATTCAGAGGAGGGGAAGAACCGGGAGGAATGCCCCGGGCAGGGTTATATTTCTGATAACCAGAGGAACAAGGGATGAGGCTTTCTACTGGGCAAGCAAGAGAAAAGAGAGAGCCATGCACCTTGAGCTGAAGAGGTTGAGAGAGAAGATCAGAGCAAAGCTTGAGAGCACAGAAGTTAAAGAAAAAATCAAGAGCAGCAATAAGAGAAAAAGAGAAAAAGAACTCAAGCAGCAGACAATAGATCTGTGGAGCTTTTAAAGATGCTGAATGATCAGGTTATAAATAAAATGATCCCTATTCGTTAAGGAGATAACTTTGACTTTGGATCTTATAATTTATACCCTCTTGAGCATAATATCGTTTGGGTATCCTTTGCGAAAAGAATTGTCAGGGGCAGGTACTATAGCTGGTGTGTCTGGTTTGCCGTATGCACATTGTTTAAGCAGGGAGCACGTGGGTCGCACCTGTAACAGAAGTAAACGAAGCTTTTCATGGATGAAGAAGAGCTCTGATGTAAAAAGCAATGATAGAAAAGCTCTTTAATGCAGGAAAACTTTAGAAATAGAGCCCTGTGGTGTAGTGGCCAAGCATATCGGCCTTTGGAGCCGATGACGGCAGTTCGAATCTGCCCAGGGCTATGAATATAAAGCAAGAAATCAATTACCCTTATGTCCTATGATTATGATTCATTGTTAAAAAGAGCGAGAGAGAAGATACCGGAGAGAACATCTGAGGGAGAGAGATTTCAGTTGCCTGAAGCAAGTATCATACATGAAGGCAGGACAACAATAATAAGAAATTTTGCTGAAATAGCTGCTGCAATGCGAAGGGATAAAGCACATCTGCTAAAATTCCTTTTGAAAGAGCTCGGGACTTCGGGCGATATGGATGATACGAGAGTGATCTTTCAGGGAGTTGTGCCGGAGAGGCAGATCAATGAGAAGATAAAGGTATACCTTGAGAGGTATGTGTTGTGTGGGGTGTGCGGTAGACCAGATACTGAGCTAGTAAAGGAGGGGCGTATAACCATGCTTCGCTGCCATGCATGTGGGGCTATTTTGCCTGTAAAAACAGAGATATAAGGTTCCTAAGCTCCCTTATGCCTTCCTTTCTGAGAGCAGATACAGCGATGTATGGTTCTTCTATTCCTATCTCTGCTATCTTACTCTCAAGATCTTTGACGATATCTTTCTTATTAAGAACTTTTATTACCTTTGTCTTTTCTTTATCTATCCCTATCTCTCTAAGAGTTGAGAGGCAGACGTCGATCTTCTTTTTTATAGATCCTATGTCCTCGCTCATGTCTATTACCAGGAGGATAACATCGGATTCCACTATATCCTTCATTGTCACACGGAATGGTGCTATGAGCTCAACAGGAAGGTCGCTTATGAAGCCTATAGTATCGTTAAGGACAACCTTCCTGCCGTCAAGATAGAGCCTTCTACTCTTTGTCTGCAGGGTTGTGAATGGCTCGTTTTTTGCGCTCTGCTGCGCGTGAGATAGAGCATTAAAAAGCGTGCTTTTACCGCTGTTCGTGTATCCTGCAAGTGAAACAACATTCTCTCGCCTTTCTCTCTCCCTCTCTTTGCGCACCTCATATTGTTTAAGTTTTCTTTCGAGTTTTGCCTCCCTCTTTTTTATGTTGGACGTGTGGCTGTGTATTATGTATTCCCCACCACCACTGAAGCCAGGGTGCTCTTTCTTAACACCGACGCTTATTTCCTTTATCGCATATGGCATATCCTTTCTTAACCTGGCAAGCTCTATCTGTATCTTTGCTTCCTGTGAAATGGCATGCAGTTCAAAGACCCTGAGAACAAGATCATAAAAGTCTATAACCTCTCTTTCAGTCTCTTTCTGTAGATTAAACTTCTGGCTCGGCGATAGAGGAATCAAGAATATTATTATATCCGAGTGAAGTTTTGCGAGCTCTTCGATCTTCCCGCTTTTTATAGGAAGCTTTTGCATGTATACAACATCTGCGATGTTGTAGCCTGCTGTTGTGATCAGTGCTAGCTTTTCATCAAGGTTCTTCATTTTTTTCTGCGCAACAACAAGAGCATCCACATGCGCAATGGAAATAGAAAAATAAATATTTGTTCAGATTGCTTTCATGTTAGCGGCTGTGATCTAGCGGTTAGGATTGAGGCTTCCCAAGCCTCCCGCCCGGGTTCAAAA
>WOYO01000013.1 GCA_011620765.1 Thermoplasmata archaeon | reverse complement strand
AGGAGACAGGAATATTTGATTTTATGAGAGCTCTGCCTGAACAGCTTCTTTCAAGAGGTGTGAATTTCCTGACCCCCAGAGAGGTAGCATCCTACGCTCCAAGAGAACCTCTTGATGTGCCCCTCGCAATTTCATGGGCAGATGTAGAGAGGGATGTAAGCGCATGGTTGGACAATGAGATGCAGCATGAGTGCTTTAATGAGATCAGAGATCTTGAAGAAGCAATTAAGAAGAAAGGGGATGAAGAGTTATTGCATGTATGGCGTTTGCTCCAGACGAGCGATAATCTCTATTACATATCCCTCAAAACATTATCTGATGCAGAGGTCCATGCATATTTCAGTCCATATGATAGTCCATACAGGGCTTTTATGAACTACATGAATGCAATACAGGATCTAAAGCGGAAAGTTTTACTGTGAGACTTTAGCTCTATTGGCGGGAAGTCCCTTCCGAAAGAGAAGGGATGAAAGCCGACAGAAAGAAGAACGCGCATATAGCGAATTAAAACTGTATAGTCTCATTATTATTTTCTATTTTCACCTAGACCCTCTGGTAGTCTCTCTTATGATGCTTTTTTAGTCGAGAACATAACAAACTAAACTAAAAATGTTCTCGACTGGTTTAGAACTTGCTCGAGCAAGTTCTAAGAAACCCGATCTTGGTCGGGTTGAAAGTGAAAAACACTAATAAAATTTTAAAATGATGCGTTTTTCACTATCATACCGGCACAGCTGGGATCAGACATGGATTCTTATACAACCGAGTTGGAAACTGGGTTTATATAAAACGTGCTTCGCACGTTTGTATATGCAATTGTACCAATGAACAAATTCATCAAAATGGAGTTTTTACCCACTTATAATCTCAAATTGAGGCTTTTATCCTTAAATTTCCACACAAAATCTCCAAAAATGGATGTGGGTAAAACTTGCTCAATAAAGAGGATCTAAACCATTTTTCAGGACAGGCAACGGTAAGTAGAAACAGGAAGCCCAAGCGTGGGCAGTTCACACCTCAATGAACTATTGAGCCTGTGAATCCTTCCTTATCGTCTTTGAGCGCTCTTCTCAGATCCTCAAGGTTTTTTCCATCAAATACCCAGCATTCCATGTTTGAGCGCTCTATAATCCTCGCACCCAGGAGATCCACTACGCTCTTAGCACCTGCTCTGGCGCTGTTCTTTGCGACTATTGAGACAAGCTCTTTGGCTTTGAGCTCTTTTATCTTTTTTGCGTTTCTGTCGCTCTTCGGATCGTCCGTATAAACACCATCAACCGATGTTGCGAGCAAAAGCTTCTTTGCGCCCAGCCTCTCAGCCAAAAGTGCTGACACTGCATCAGTCGTGTGCCCGGGTATGGTGCCCCCCATAACAACAAACCGGTGCTCTGCTGTTATGGCTTCATTTATACTCTCTGCAACCCTGGGGTAGGCTTCGCTTCCAAGAGCGCAGATCAAAAGATAAGCATTCATCCTTGTTGCCAGTATGCCTATTTCATCCAGCAAAGATTCGTTTGCATCCATTGCTCTCCCCTTCTCTATGTATTTCCTTGCTGTCTCGCCTCCTCCAACAACGATATAGATCCTATCCTCTACGCTTTTAAGGTAGTCTGCCACATCTCTTATGAACTCTGTATCTATATTCTCTGGGGCTATTATTGATCCACCGTACGAAACAACCAGCATCATCTGTAATCTCGTAATTTATATAAATGATTATCTCTTAAGGGATTTGAAAAGAAGATGGACGATATAGAGGAGTACAGGTTCAAGAAGCTTATTCAGGAGCTTGAAAACATAAAAGGGAAAGCTACAGAGCTGATATCTCTTTACATACCTCCGGGTAAGGAGATATCAGATGTCGTTGCATACCTCAGAGATGAGCTCTCACAGTCCTCAAACATAAAATCAAAAAGCACAAGAAAGAATGTCACCTCTGCTATAGAATCGCTCATATCAAGGTTAAGGTATTACAGAATAGCCCCTGGCAACGGTATCGCCATGTTTGTTGGACATAAGAGCGCAGAGGCAAACCAGACAGAGATGGTCGCTTATGTCATAGACCCACCGAAACCCATTCAATCCTATATCTACAGATGTGACTCTCAATTCTTTCTTGATCCTCTTAAAGAGATGCTCGGGGAAGAAAAGGTATATGGGCTCTTGATCATCGATCGCAAGGAGGCTACAATAGGATTGTTGAAGGGTAACAGAATAGAGACCGTAGAGGTAATGGAGTCACTGGTGCCAGGGAAGCATGGTCGAGGAGGTCAATCACAGCGAAGGTTTGAAAGGCTCATAGAGATAGCTGTGAATGAGTTCTTCAAGAAGGTTGGGGACAAGGCAAGTGAGGTATTTCTCAATACGAAAGGCTTAGAGGGCATAATTGTGGGCGGCCCCGGACCTACAAAGGATTATTTTTTACAGGGCAACTATCTGCACTACGAGATCGCAAAAAAAATCTTTCCAAAGACTTATGATACGGGCTATACTGATGAGTATGGGCTGAGAGAGCTTGTGAACAACGCTCAGGAGCTGCTTCAGGAGACACAGCTAGCAAAGGAGAAAGCACAGTTTAAAGCCTTTATGGACGAGATAGTCAAAGAAAATGGTTTAGCTGTGTATGGAGAAGAGGAGATAAGGAAATACCTTGATATGGGCGCTCTGGACGTTATATTGATCTCTGAGGACATGGATAAGGTCAGGGTTAAAGCAAGATGCCCCCAGTGCGGATATGTTGAAGATAGAACAGCAGATGCGAACGAAGAGCTCTTTTGCCCCAAATGTGGTGCGCTAATGGACAAAGATGAAGAAAAAGATCTTCTCGGAGATATTTTACACAAGGCAAAGGAGAAGGGCACAAAGGTTGAGCTGATATCCAGGGATACAGAGGAGGGAGAGATCCTGGCCAAGGGCTTCGGTGGTATGGGGGCCATAGCGAGATTTAAGATATGAGCAGAAAAGGACAGAGTACGGAAGGAGAGTGATGCTGGAATATGAGCGAAGAGAGAGATCCACTGGGGTGCTTTTATGAGGAGATAAGAGCTCTTCTGGAAGTGGCAGAGGTAAGGTTGATAAAAGCTCCAGAGGGCAAGGGAGATGCGGCATTTGCCTGTTTTCCATTAGCCAAACAGGAAAAGAAGGATCCTGCGGCTATAGCAACGGAGCTGGCAGAAAGGATAATGGGCAAGGAGAGAAAATGGATTAAAGAGTGCAGGAGCGAAGGGGGATATCTCAATTTCTTTGTAGATGAGAATTGTCTGGCAAGAGCGGTTTTTGATGGGGTGGAGAGCAAACTGTTCGGTAGAGGGCAGAAGAAGAAAGAGAAGGTGCTTCTGGAGCATACGAGTGCAAATCCTACCGGGCCCTTACATGTAGGTAGGGCCAGGAACCCGATAATAGGCGACACTTTAGCGAGAATAATGCGCTTCAATGGCTATGATGTTACGACAGAATATTATGTGGATGACGCAGGTATGCAGGTGGCTATGCTTGCGTGGGGTGTAAAGAACTGTTCTGAAGAGAGCAAAGAAGAGAAGATGGATCATAGACTTGTAGCATGCTATCAACAGGCTGCAAAGCTAAGGGAAGAAAATCCAGAGGTTGACAGAGAGATAAGGGAGCTGCTGGAGAGATACGAAGAGGGAGAGACAGAGGCTGTGCAGGAGATGGAGGAAACTTACAAAAAGGTTCTTGATGGAATAGTGAAGAGCCTTGGGGATATAAATGTTTACATAGACTCTTTTGTTAAGGAGAGCACTTTTCTACGAAGCGGGGAGGTTGGCAGGGTTATAGAGCTGTTGAAGCCTTATGCGCAGGTTAAAGATGGGGCTCTGTGCATCGATCTAAAACCACATCCATTCTTTCTAACAAGGAGTGATGGCACAACCCTCTATCTCACCAGGGATATAGCCTATCATATAGATAAGTCCAGAAGGTGTGACATAGCTATTAACATTCTTGGTGAAGATCACAAGCTTGAGTCAGAGCAGCTTGCTATAGCTCTGAGGCTGCTAAAGCAGAGAGCACCAGAGGTAATATTCTACGCTTTTATCTCTCTGCCAGAGGGCAAGATGTCAACGAGAAGGAAGAGAGTAGTCTACCTGGATGATCTCGCAGATGAGTCCATAGCGAGGGCAAAAGAAGAGGTTCTAAAACGGAGAAGCGATCTGGATGATGAAAAGCTTGGCAGAATCGCCAAGGCTGTTGGTATTGGGGCTGTAAGGTATAACATAATAAAGGTTCAGGCTTCAAAGCCGATAAAGTTCAGATGGGAGGATGCTTTGAATATGGAAGGCAATAGTGCTCCTTTTCTTCAGTATTCTTATGCCAGAGCAAGGAGCATACTCAGAAAAGCAGGAGATCTTAAACATGAGGATATAGATGTTGGGATTGCAGAGCCGGAGGAGAGAAAACTTGTGCTCAGGCTAGCAGAGTTTCCTCAGGTTGTTAAGGGCGCTGCAGAGCAGAGAGCCTCACACCTTCTGGCAGAGTACCTTCTAGCGCTCGCCTCTGATTTCAATGTGTTCTACACTGAGTGCCCCGTTCTTAAGACCATGGTTAAAGAGCAGAGACTTGCGCTTGTTGATGCTTTTGCTTATGTTATGAAGAGTGGTTTGGAGCTCCTTGGAGTTGAACCTCTGGAGGAAATGTAATAGCTAGTCTTCTATCATACCTTCCGTGTGAGCAACAATGTTTGTGCATGCCAGATCCCCGGTTACATTGTTCATGGTCTCAAACATGTCTGTTATGGGGTTTATTGCTAAAGCCAGAGCGACTACTATCCCTATCTGATCTGCTGTTAAGCCTAGAGGACCGAGGATAACGAATAGAAGCATAAGGCTGCCCCCGGGCACTCCCCCAGCACCTATGCTTGCAAGAACGGTTGTGAATACCATGAGAGCTATCTGCGGAGCACCAAGCTCCAGACCGAAGATCTCAGAGGCAAGGACGGCAAAGAGGGGTAGATGGATGCAGACACCGTCCATGTTTATCGTTGCGCCGAGAGGCAGAGAGAAGCTCACCAGCTCTTCCCTTATTTTAAGATTTTTTCTGGCAACATCCATGGATACAGGCAGGGTAGCTGCGCTGCTTCTGGTGGTGAATGAAGTTAGAAGAGCATCCTTTATAGCGTTGAAAAACTTAAGAGGGCTCATTCTTGTGAGCAGGTAATTGAGGAGAGAATATACACAGAACATCATAAAAAGAATTCCGACAACCACGCCGCCCACAACCCTTACATAAGGCCCAACTATACTCGGTCCATAGAGCCCAAAGTTAACTACGGTGAGAGCAAAGATGCCTATTGGAGCGTACTGAAGCACCCACTCTATTATTTTGAACATCACATTTGTTATCCCATTTGACATTCTTTTTATCAGCCCTATGGTCTCTTTTAAGTCCTCCCTTTCTTCCAGCAGGCTCATCGCTATGCCAAAGAGCATCGCAAAGACTATGATCGGCAGGAAGTTCATAGCTGCTAAGGCTTCAAAAGGGTTTGCGAACATGCCTATTACCACATCAATTATGTTTCCTCCCATAGCCGCATTGCCCGCAAGCTCGGTAGCCTGCGCACCAAAAGCGTCTATTAGTTTCTGCCACTCCAGCGCAGCACCTGCACCAGGTCTTATGATCAGCGCAAGTAATATGCCCAGGCATGCAGCTATGACGCTTGTGAGCATATACCAGCCTATCGTCTTTCCTCCCACTCTACCGAGCTTTGTGATAGGCAGGCTTGCAGAGCCGTACAAAAGTGAGAAAAAGACAACAGGAACAACAACCATTTTCAGCATATTTACCAGTATGCTCCCGAAAGGAGTTAGATAAGGTGCTACAGGCTCTGCTATCAGATTACCGGTGAGAGAGCCATACACCCACATCGCGCCCCCAACAACTACACCAAAAAGAAAAGCATAGAGCAGCTTTTTCCCTATGGAGACTCTGAGATATGCTTTTATTATGCGCTTCATTCACACACCCAATGTACATGATCTATCTCGTATATATACTTATTTTTTTTATCCTCACATTTTGGATCAACTGCGCTCTTGTCTTCAAAAGAAAAATTATTTATACAACCACATTGATTAACTTCATGGGTAAATGGGCTTCTCTGATCATAATAGCAGCTCTGCTTCTACCCGCTCTAGAGGTTGAAGCGCAGCAGGGTGGATATGTTGATACTATATACTTCAACGTAAGGACGCAGATGGATGTAGGGCTAATGGATACTGTGCAGGGTCTAACGGACCTATACTATCACGGACTTCCCGGGGCGATGATAAGTGGTCTCCAGCAGTCACAGAGAGATATGCTTGACATGTACGTCACGCCCTCCGGTTCATGGTCCCTGCTCTTTAATCCAATACCGAATGAGGCACCATACCTTGTCAAAGTGGGCGGTAAAGAATACTTTAATCCCTTTGCTATACGAGAGGTGCGTTTTGCTATGCACAATCTCATAAATAGACAGTTCATAGTTGATGAGATATCGAATGGGCATGGCGGTCCGATGATAACCATGGCTACACCCTCTATTCCAAGCTCTGTATTTTTCAATGAGATACCAGCAAAGCTTGGTCTCACATACCAGGGCAATGAGCAGAAAGCTCTGCAGGATATAGAGGAAGCCATGAGAGAAGCTTCAAACCTTCCGGAGCTAAAAGGAAGACTGACAAAAAGAGGAAGCTCATGGTACTTTGACAACCAGCCTGTTAGCGTGAAGTTCGTGATAAGGGTTGACGATCCTGAGCGCACAAGAGTAGGTGATTATGTCTCGAGACAGATAGAAAAGACTGGCATAAAAGTGGAAAAACTTCTGTGGGACAGAGTCAGAGCCATAAACACTGTATTGTATGACGACCCAGCAAAATATGAATGGAACATATATACTGAGGGCTGGGGTGCGGGACAGCTCTACTCGTACTGGGAGCTAATAATAACGCAGATGTATGCGCCGTTCTATGGTAACATGCCTGGAGGTGCAAATTCGGGATGGTGGAACTATAAGAATGATGAGATAGATGAGAATGCAAAGAAAGCGCTATATGGCAATGTGTTAACAGATGATGAGTACTGGGATGCGTGTGAAAAAGCCGTTACGCTCGGTTTGCAGGATGCTGTGCGGGTATATCTCTCCTATCAGGACCAGTATTATGTTGCCTATAAACCAAGATTTAATGAACGTTTTCTCTACGATCTGGGCATGGGTCTCAGCAGGCTTTCGCTCACAACAGCCAGTACAAAAGATAAGGTGCTGCGGATAACAGAGTACTCTGCTCAGGGCGGGCTTTTTATGTCTGCATGGGATCCTGTTGGTATTAAGGGATTCAGCGATACGTATAGCACAGCCATATGGAGAGCTCTTGAAGCTGGCGCAGTCACACCGCCACACCCAACAACAGGAAAAAATGATAATGAGAGCGTTGTTGTTGACTGGAATTCAATAGAGTCAAAGGCAAAGAGGGCTTCGAATGGCACTGTCATCGGGGATCTTTCAGTGCCGTCAAACGCTCTTATCTATGATACTGCTAAGGAAGCGTGGGTGCCTGTGGGGAATAACGTCAAGGCGATCTCGAAGGGCACAGAGACCATAAAACAATGGAAGTGGCATGATGGGCATATGATGTCCATGGCAGATTATATAGCACAGGTTGCCTTTGATGCAGAGTGGGCAAAGAAGGATGGAGATGGTGATAGATACTACGATGACACATACTCTTCTATGTCTACTCCGGGTATAGAGATCGCGAAGGGCTATGCATTCAGCCCTGGAAATAACAGGATAACCACATATGTGGACTATAATTTCCCTGCAGATAAGAACCAGGTAATGGGTTATGTAGCTGTTGGAACTGGGGGTACGAACTATAATAGGCCAATACCATGGCAGCTGAGGGAGGCTCTGGGCAGGATGGTTGCGGAGGGCAGCGCTTCAGGCACTGTATACAGCTTCACTGGAGGAAAGGCAACAGATATAGATCTTCTGAACCCCCAGTGTGTCTCGGATATAAGAGCTGAGCTCTCAGAGATGAGGAATAATAAGTACATACCTCCTTACCTTAAGGGCTATACAACAGAAAAGGAGGCTCTGGAGGGCTATGATGCGATAATAAGATTCATAGATCAGCACAAACATGCAGCCA
>WOYO01000034.1:3366-8150 GCA_011620765.1 Thermoplasmata archaeon | reverse complement strand
AACATGGGCCTCTCTGGCTTATCTTTCACAGGCTCGGATATTGGAGGATTCATAGACTCTTCCTCTCCAGAGCTTCTTGTGCGCTGGTATGAAGCAAGCGCTTTTGTGCCTTTTTTCAGAAATCATACAGGAAAAGGGAACTATGATCAGGAGCCGTGGGTCTATGGAAAACATTACGAAGATATAATAAGGAAATATGTAGAGATGCGATATGAGCTTTTGCCCTATCTCTATTCCCTGGCATACGAGAGTCACACAAAGGGTTATCCTGTGATAAGACCCCTGCTCTTTGAGTTTCAGGAGGATAAGGAGACATACACAATAGAGGATGAATTCATGGTTGGGCCCTTTATTCTGGTTGCTCCTGTCATAAAGGAAGGAGCCAGAAACAGAGAGATCTACCTGCCTGAAGGAAAATGGTATGACTATCATGATAAAAAGGAATATGTGGGAGGCAAAAGAATATTTTATGAAGCGCCCCTGGATAAATTACCCATATTCGTAAGGGATGGAGCGATAATACCGAAGCAGAATGTTACACAATCAACAAAGGAAAAAGCAACAATATTTGTAGAGAGCTATGGAAGTGAACACAGCACCTTTACTCTATACTGGGATGGAAATGAAAGGGAATTGAATAAAGGATAAGGGCACCAATAAATCATACTAAAGGGGGAGATAGCTTATTGCTGCATCCTCCTTCTCTAAAAATGTCTCCAGCTCCTCTCTGCTTGGAGAGCTCTGCGCTCCCTCCCTTGTTACCTTAAGGGCTGCTGCACCGTTGGCAAATACTGCGCAGTCCTCAAAACTCTTTCCCT
The DNA here is from genome assembly GCA_011620765.1 of Thermoplasmata archaeon. GTDB lineage: Archaea > Thermoplasmatota > UBA186 > UBA287 > UBA287 > UBA287. The sequence continues at coordinate 7,332 of WOYO01000034.1, read as the reverse complement.
CTACCATTGCTGTGGCAAAAGCTCCTGCAAATGTATCCCCTGCTCCCAGCGTATCAACTACGTTAACTTTAAAGGTGTTTACCTCAAAGCTTTTATCGCACAGAACTATGGTTTTATCGGAGCCCTGCTTTATGATCAGCACCTTATCCTTGAGAAGCTCCTCTGCTCTTTCAGTTATTTTTTCTATGGCTGCATTTCTTTCATCCCCTATCTCCAGGAGCCTTGCCATTTCTACCCTGTTGCTTATTATCACATCACAGTTCTTTAATATTGGTTCCAGCCTTGTATAGCCGAGATGAGAAGCGCTTCTACCGGGATCGAACATAACCTTTATGCCTCTCTCTTTCGCAGATGTGCTCACATACATGAGAGCGCTCAGATTTGTACCTGTCATGTGCACAAGTTTTGTGTCAAAAAAATCTGATTTTATATCCTTGACAGATATCGGTTCATTTGCCCCGAGCATCTCCACAATCTCAGGCTCACCCTCTCTGTTTATGACCACCACGCTTACACCCGAGGGCTCATTGTAGTCTATGATTATGTTTGATGTATCAACCCTTTTTGATATGAAATTCTGAATCAGAAAGATCCCGTAATCGTCAAATCCTATCTTTCCGCATATAGTCACATTTTTTCCAAGGTTTGATGCACAGACAGCACTGTTGCATGCAGAACCGCCAGCACTATATTTTATCCTTCCTTTCGTGAGGCTCATTTTATCCGGCATAGGAAAATCATCTGTATAGCACCTTATATCATAGAGTATGTGTCCCATCATTGAGATGTCATGCATACTGCATATGAGCTTTAGACTATTAATCTTTTCAGTTTTGAAGTCTGGTTGATCTATTACGGCTAGTCTCTTCCCCCCATCCTGTACAGTCTCCTATCTCTCATCGCCTTTGCGATCGGTATAACCTCACTCATCCCTTTGAATATGTTTGATGTCCATTTATATATGTCATTCTCTCCAACCTTTTTCTGAAGTCTCTCCATCCTTTTCTTCCTCTCTTCGAGCGGCATTTCCAGAGCCTGCTTTATTGTATCAGAGAAGCTCTCTATATCATATGGGTTTATTAACAGCGCATCGTCGCCCAGCTCTTCAGCAGCTCCTGCGAACTCGCTGAGTATGAGCACCCCAGGATCGCTAACATCCTGCGATGATATGAACTCTTTGCACACTATATTGAGACCATCATTCAGTGAGCTTACAATGCAGACTTTTGCCTTTTTGTACATTGCAACAATCCTTGTGAACTCCATCTTCTCTTTCATGTACTCTACAGGCTTCCATGTCTCTGTGCTGTATCGCCAGTTGAGATCATCCACCAGAGAATCAAGCCTTCTGTCAAGCTCAAGGAACTCCGGCACCCTCGGGCGTTCAAGTATGACTGTCTGAACAAATGTGAATTTGCCCTGGTATTCCGGATACTTGAAGAGAAAACGATCTATGGCAGAAAATTTTTCTGGCAAGCCCTTTATGTAGTCTATCCTGTCAACACCTACACCGATGGGGCAGTCAAACCTCTTCTCTATGACCTCTTCCTCCCTTTTTACTGTCGCACTTGTTTTAAGTGCTTCTATGCCCTTATAATCTACACTTATGGGGAAAGGCCTTACAAAAGTTATTCTTCCATCCCTTGTTACAGTCATTCTGTTCCAGTCTATCTTTGCGCCCTCGATCTCATTCTCTGCGGTTAAGAGGAAATTTCTGCAGTCCTGGGAGGTATGGAAGCCTATGAGCGTATTTTCAAGCATGCTCTCCATGATCTCTCTGCGCCATGGGACTATTCTAAATACAGTGTGCGCAGGCCATGGTATGTGCCAGAAGTAAGCTAGCAGCGCCTCATCACTTTCCTTCCTTATCATACCGGGTACAAGCGTAAGATGGAAGTCCTGAATCCACACAAGGGGCTTTTTATCACTCAATTCAGATATCGCAGACTCCGCAAATTTTTCATTAACTCTTTTATAGAGTGTATAAAATATCGGATTGAATCTGGGCTTAACAAAAACATTGTGGCATAGAGGCCACCACATCTGATTTGAGAAACCATTGAAGTAACCATCTATCTCTTCCTTGTTGAGAAAGACCCTTCTTAAAGTATACTTTGGATTGTCTGGAGGCACCATAACCTCATTATTTTCATTCACCGCAGCTCTATCTGCATCGCCACTCCCTCTAGCAACCCACACACCACCGCATGTCTGCATCACAGGATTGAGGGCCGTGGTAAGCCCTCCAGCAGTCGTTTTGCATAATATACCCTCCCAGGTTCTTGTGTGTATATACGGTTCCCCATCGGACATAACTATTAGCTCATAGTTCCCCAGCTTGTTCAGTATTCTCTTTGTCTCTTCAGCATAGTCCATGGATGGAATATCAATCATGCAATTAATCTTTTCCTCTCCATTGCGATTATTTCCCTATAGCCACAGCAACAATTGTGCCATTAAGGTGATCCATGGGTATATTCGCTGTTGAAAGATGCTCCCCCATAGTGTAGAAACCTATAAATGGTGTGCCCTTCGATGCTCTCTTTATCGCCTCAACCTCTTTTTTTGTGTTATCTTTTAAAAAAGCCTTTCTCTGCTGACAGTCAAAAATAAGCAGCACTTCAGGATCCTCTACTTTTCTCAAAGCTTTGCTTACAGCCATTTCTGCACTTTTTATAATGCTGCTCTCAGTGCTTTTTGCTGCAAACAGGATATTACCAACAGCCATCCTTGTCATGAATGTCATCGAGCCGTCCTCATTTGCTGTGAATGGCGCTTTCATCCACTTCTTTCCTTCATCATCAAAGACAACAAAAGGATATTCTACCGCGGTATGGTTTATCAGCCATTTTTCCTCCATCAACTCTTCAACACTAAATCCTGTGATCTCAGAGTATACCTCAACAGCCTTTTTCCTGTTTATTTCGTAAACCACTCTATCTCTAGCATTCGTCACCATATACGGCTTTTTGCTCCGTAACATAAGCCCATTTTCGCAGGCATAGCCTATGCTCTTTGTGGTGGCGACTAGGGCCAGCACAGCACCATCTCTCATAACTTTTCTATCACAAAAGAGAGTGCTCTTTCCTTCCTTTCCGTAAGCACTCCCTCCAAAAAGAGGGGAGAGCCTCTGTATTCTGAGGTGGATCCCTCTTATTATCTCCTCATCACAGTTTTGAAAAGGATCGGTGAATAGAAGCATATAATAATATGGCTTTATTATCGCTATCTTCTCGGGCATGTTGCTGACTATAGCGCTGTATCTCGCAAAGATCCTGGATAACTCTTCTCCGTTTTTCCCTATATCCGCAACAGCCCTATCTACAAGGAGTGCTCCACTATTTCTCGGATTTTTGCCTATCTTTACCGAAGAAAGCCCCATCAACAGCTCGTGTGAGCTTATACCATAGGCAGCAGCTGCACAATTGTTCAGCGTGCCATACGACGAGCAGCCTATGACCCTTGCATGACATTCGCTTCTGAAACCTTTCATAAATGAATTGAGATCCTGGTCTATATCTGCAAACAGTATAGCGTAATCATAGCCCTTCAGCCCCCTTCCAAGATCTCTACCGCCCTCAAGGCCTCTCTTCTCTGTGCATACAAGCATTATGCACTATCTCTTTTTTCCTTTATATTTTTATTTTGTCTTCCGGGCTACGGTTTAATGGCCCCATAACCCTAACCCAGGCTTATCTAAAGCAACCACTTCTCAACAACATCTCTGTTTTCTTTGATCCATTTTTTTGCAGCCTGTTCAGGTTTGGTTTTGTTCACATTTATATCATAGGTTACCTCCCCCAATTGATCATCGTTCATGCAAAAGCTCTCAATGAATTCTGCAGCCTCTGGAAAATCCTCTTTAAAACCTTTTCTGCCTATTGCCCTTATGTTCTCTTCCTCGCCATAAGCGTTTTCAGGATCCTCCAGAAACTTGAGATCGTATGCGAACCACATCCAGTGGGG
>WOYO01000034.1:0-3266 GCA_011620765.1 Thermoplasmata archaeon | reverse complement strand
TGGAACATAAGTTGGAACAACGAGCCCTATCCTTGCCCCTTCATACACAGATCCAAGGTCAACTACGTCCTTACCATATCTCTCCCAGTAATTCTCATGCGTATATGGCAACCATGCGCATACTGAGAGATCGACATCCCCTTTTGCTAATCCTGTCCACATCACGGCAGCGGATACAGCTCTTGTGGTCACCTCGTACCCCATCTCCTCCAGCAGGATCTTTGTGATGTGCGTCTGAGCCTCTGCTGAAGCCCATTGCACATATGCTATCTCTATTTCTCCCTTTTCCGCCGTTGCTGGTAGCACAGGCAAAAACAACAGGGCTGCCACCAGAACAAAAGCCTTTTTCTTTTCCATTCCTTTCATCTCTTCACCTCCTTTTCTTTGTGCTTGAATCTTGTCCTTATCTCTCTATAATTACCAAGAGATCTGCTGGCTCTATCAAAGACTATAGCCAGGATCACTATTGCTAATCCTCCCTCAAATCCCATCGCAATATCCAGCCTATTGACCCCCATCAGAACCACCTCACCAAGACCACCTGCGCCTATCATGGATGATATAACAACCATAGATATCGCCAGCATGATGCACTGGTTCACTCCGGCAAGAAGGCTTGGTATGGATAAAGGCAGTTCTACTTTTGTGAGAACCTGCCTCTCATTTGCTCCGAAAGCCCTCGCAGCCTCTTTTAGCTCCTTTGGAACCTGTGTTATGCCGAGATGCGTGAGTCTCACGGGCGGGGGAATAGAAAAGATTAGCGTCGCAAAAAGTCCAGGAACCTTTCCTATACCAAATAGCATGACCGCAGGAATAAGATAGACAAAGGCAGGCATGGTCTGCATGAAATCTAGAAAGGGAACGGTGATCTTTTCTACGGTATTACTCCTTGTCATCCAGATGCCCCATGGGATGCTGAGCAAAAGTGCTATGATAACAGATATGAATACCAGAACCATTGTCTCAACAAGCTCTCCCCACAGGTCCAGATCTAGAATCAACAGAAGACCAACAGATGTTCCAAGAGCTAGCCATTTTGTTCCAACCAGCCACACCACAACCGCAATAAAGACTATGAGAGCGATGGGGGGCAAAAAAAGCAGAGCGTCCTCTAGAGCAGAGATAGTGCCATTGAATGCCCACGTTATCGCATCAAAAAGGGGCATGAGAGTTCTTATGATGAAGTCCAGTGCTATCTCCACAGCTCTGCCTATCGGTAATTTGGGCAATGCTTGCATCAGAGGCAGCATCAGATTCATCTGCTCCCTCCAATTATCTCCATAATTTCCCTCCAGCTCACTTCACCGACCAGATTCTTCTCTTCATTGACCACAGCCACGCCGATTCCGGTGTTAAGGATCTTTGAAGAGGCTTCAGCGAGAGGGGCAGAGGGTTCTAAGACCTCTGGTTTTTTCAGCATTTTTTTTATGTTTTTCTCATTCTCATCCACAAGCCTTATAGCATCTTCGAGCAGAAGCACCCCGACAAGTTTGTTGTTTTTGTTTATGACAAAGATGTAATCCATATCTTTTCTCTGCATCTTTTTAACCGCAGTCCATGCCGTTTCCCAATCCCCAAGAACCTCTGGAGGGCTGGTCATGACATCCTCCGCGCGGAGGACGCTTGCTCTATTTACTTTATCAAGGAAGCGCTCAACATACTCATTAGCTGGTTGGGTCACAATATCTCTTCCATCCCCTATCTGTTCTATACGCCCATCTCTCATTATCGCTATCCTGCCCCCCAATCTGAGTCCTTCATCAAGATCATGGGTAACAAAGACTATTGTCTTTTTCATCTCATTCTGAAGGGCGATAAGCTCTTCCTGCATCTCGTTTCTTATCAGAGGATCAAGAGCGCTAAAGGGCTCATCCATAAGCAGGATCTCAGGATCTACCGCTAAAGCTCTCGCAAGACCAACTCTCTGCTTCATTCCTCCGCTCAGCTCTGTGGGAAATCTGTCTCTCCACCCGAGGAGGCCGACTTTTTCAAGAGCATCTTCAGCTCTTTTGTACCTTTCATCCTCAGGCATCCCCCTTATCTCCAGACCGAAAGCTGCATTATCAAGAACTGTTCTGTTAGGGTAAAGGGCGAAATGCTGAAAGACCATAGCGATCTTCTCTCCTCTTATCTCCCTGAGCTGCTTTCTATCCATAGCATCTATTCTTTTCCCATCAACATACACAGATCCACTGGTTGGTTTAACTAAAAGATTGATGCACCTTATCATTGTGGATTTTCCACTGCCTGAAAGTCCCATAAGCACAAAGGTCTCTCCCTCTTCTACTTCAAAGCTAACACCCTGAAGAGCAACGGTCTGATCTATTCTCTTTAGTATCTCTTCTTTGCTATGGCCTTCTCTAATCATTTTTAGAGCCAACTCTGGTTTGTCTCCATAGATCTTGATGACATCTTTAACTTCGATTTTAACAGACATGCAACCCCCAGATAAATATAACAACAGTTGTTATTATCCCTGAATAACTTCACTGTATAAATTTTTTGACTATGGAAGCCCTATAAAATTTTTATTTAACTTGGGGTCAATGACCCAGCATCGTTGGCCCATAATATTATGAACAGGTAGATGAAAGACACTGAAGCTATACCTTCCAGTTAGGCCTATTGCAGGTAATTTAATACGGGCTTTCTGCAACTTTTTTATTCTATTATTTCATTCCACATGCGTGCATAGCTCTGCGCGTTTTCAAGCATGCCCAAGTCGTTGTTGAAAAACGCATAGTTCTCATCGCAATCAAGCGCTTTCTGTTTTCTTATAAATTCCATAAGCTCTTCATCGCTATATCTGTATGCATACCACTCTTTATGCCCATGAAAACGGAAGTATGAAATGTCCGAAGTTTTTAAGAGCCACTGGAAATCAGGGCAATCAACAGAAACCAGAGTTATGCCCAACCGCTGAAAATCCTTTACGTATTCGAGCCAGCTCACATCCCTTGGTTCTATAGCTATCTTTTCCCTATTCCTTATTTTTGTCTGCTCCACAAAGCTCTCAATCCTGTCAAGGTTTTCATCACTGCCCTTGAATGATGGGGGTAACTGAAATAGGAAGAAGTCTATAAGATCATTCATCGGCGAGAAGAGCTCTACAAATCTTTCACAAAGGTCGTAGCTTTTTTCATTGAGCTTATAGGTATGGGTTAAATTCCTGTTCACCTTTACACTCCACCTCAACTTTCCCTCACTCTTTCTCTTCCATGAAGCAACATTGTTCCTGTAGGGAAAATGATAGAAGCTTGAGTTCA
>WOYO01000028.1:4361-8250 GCA_011620765.1 Thermoplasmata archaeon | reverse complement strand
TAAAAATCATCTATTCCTTATGGATCTGAACCATCCAGATTTTGGCTCATATATCATTCCTTCAGCCTTGAGCTTTCTAAGAGTGCTCGTTACAAGATCTTCTGATATCCCCTCTGAAACAGCTATCCTAGTTATTTCCCTTTCCTCCGCCCCCTTCTCGTCAGTGGTTTCAAGATCTTTTATGATCTCCATTATCCTTGACATCCTGTTTCTCTGTGACGCTGGTTTTCCTATTATTGCATCAATGTCGAACCTTCCCGTCTCAGCGTCTATGCCTATCTTCCTCAGACAGTAGTCCATTATCCCTATAGCTGTTTCACAGTCTTCTTCTTCTATAAAATTGCTCAATCTCATTTTTGCGCTTGCTTCAGCAAGCCTTATCATCGCCTCGAATTGTCTTGCCGTTATCGGTATGGCCCCCTCCTCACCAAGCCTTCTGAGATTTGTGTAATACCCAACCAGCCTATCCATCGCGGTAGGTGTAAGTAAAGGCATCATCCTTTTAGCATATGCTATATACTTCTTTAACAGCAACGGCTCGATAACTGGTTTTGCAACATTCTCGCTCCCTTCTATGTACTCTCTAACTGTGACGTCTCTTCTTCTCTTTTTGAGCGCCTTAAGCTCCCCACTGAAATGAGCTTTTGCTACGTGCTCCGCAAGATTTCTATCCCTATCCTTATCGGGCTTATCTGTGAAAGGGAAGATAAGATCGAAACGAGATAGAAGCGCTGGAGAGAGATTTATCTGCTCAGCTACCGGCTTATAAAGGTCAAACCTGCCGTATTGTGGATTTGCCGCCCCGAGTATGGAACATCTCGTCTGGAGGGTAGCGGATATGCCTGCTTTTGCTATGCTAACCTCCTGCTGCTCCATCGCCTGGTGCATGGCACTTGCATCCTGGGATGTCATTTTGTCTATCTCATCTATGCATGCTATGCCCCTGTCTGCAAGAACCAGGACCCCAGCCTCCAGGGTCCAGCGCCCTTCACCAAAAGAGTCCTTCACAACGGTGGCTGTAAGTCCTGCGGCAGAAGAGCCCTTACCACTAGTATATACACCTCTAGGTGCTATCTGCGCAACATACCTCAAAAGCTGTGATTTTGCCGTCCCGGGATCCCCGACGAAAAGGACATGAATGTCCCCCCTTATTCTGGTGCCATCATCCATCTCCTTTTGCACCCCACCAAAGAGCTGTAGAGCTAAAGCCTTTTTTTCCATCTCGAGCCCGTATATGGCAGGGTTTATGGACGCTATTATGTCTTCTATAAGGCTCTCCCTTCTTGATATTTCTAATATCTCTCTCTCATCTTCATCTGTTATTTCTATTTCCTCAAGTTTTTCTTCCTGAAGCTCAAAGCTGTTTGCCTCTACGTATTTATCAAAAACCGTTGTTTTTGCGTTCCTTTCGTCAAGACGCACAGAGCCTCTAAGTACCCCATTAACTATTACATGATCCCCTGGGTTGAGCATCCCTGCTATATCCCCCTCGGCATAAGCACCAATCCTCGCAGGCTCAGAACTTATGCCTTCTCCTATCTCCTGTATCTCTACTTTTTGAGTGTCTGAAAATAGCGATTTTTCAACCATCAATGAAAATTTTGCCCTTTTCCCGCAACTCTGGCATACTGCTGGCTCCTGAAGGCGTTTAGTATCCTGCTCTACATATGTTTCCTCACCGCAGTTGGAACATTTGAACACTCCTATCTTCAGTATGGGTCTGACCTCTGTTACTTTTTTTACTAATCCTTCTAGCGCTACAAATTTGTTCAGGTTTTCACTTCTCAACGCGCTTATCTTCAGTCTATATGTTTTTGTCAGGTTCTTTATTCTTATAGCTACATCTTTTCCCTCTACAAAAGTGTCCAGAGCTTTTTGTGCCTCTGCAAAGCTCTCTTTCGGGGAAAACAGTAAAGCTTCTGCGAGGCTTTCGCTGTATCTATCAACATCCCAGTAATCAACGTAAAGGCTCTTTTTGAGGGGGTAAGTTAGAAGGATCTCGTCCATCTGAGTTTTGTAGTACTGCCTAAGAAAATTTGCCCATTCGTCATACAAAGATTCAATCATAGCGAGAAAATCCATACCTCCATTTTTTCAGGGATGTCCTCCTTTAAAATATTTATCTCATTTCCTACCGCATTTCTTTCTCTTTCATCAATGAATTTTTCTACAGGATCTAAACGTAATGAGAGCCCTCCAAAGCCATAATGCATTGGCACAACGACTTTCGGTTTTATGGCGTCAACAACCTCCCATGCACCATGTGCATCTATAGTGTAATAGCCGCCAACAGGAAGAAAGAGTATGTCTGTATTACTGAGCGCTGTGCATAACGCATTATCTGGTTGATGCCCCAGGTCTCCAACATGGCTCATTTTTATTCCTTCAGTGCTTATTGAAAATATAACAATATCCCCCCTCTTTTTTCCGCCACATTCATCATGAAACGCATTAAAACCTTTTATATTATACCCCCCTATGTTATATTCACCTGCTTCTCTTATTATCTTAGAGCTATCTTTTTGCACAACTTTATACTGGTTATGATCAAAATGGTCATGGGTTATTAGTATGATATCACCTGTCTCATCTGGAGGCTTCAGACCAAGAGAATGCCCATCATGCGGATCTATTATGAGATCTGTGCCCTCTTCATTTTTTATCCTGAAGCATGAGTGCCCAAGCCAGCGTATGGAGACCATAATTGAAAATAGAGCAGGGCTATAAATATTTTTGTCAGCAAGCTTTAATAACGAGCAAGTAAATGGGTGTTATGCCTGAGATTCCTTTTGATGTTCTGGAACAAAGCATTAACAAGAGGGTTATAGTGAGCCTTGTTGGCAGGAGAGAGTACAGAGGGACCTTATTGGGTTTTGACAAGCCTCACATGAATCTGGTGCTGAAAGATGCTGAAGAGATCACAGAATCTGGAGAAAGAAAGATAGTTTCTGCAGTTATAAGAGGCGCTGCCATAGAGTATGTTTCACCCTGAAAGAATAGCGCTATTATAGAGAGCTTTGAGGAGCATAAAGAGGCTTGCTGTGGAAGTTGCAGCTATCTCTTGGATATCTCTCTCAAGCGGGTTGCTGAAAAAAAGCTTCAGGTATATTGTAAAAAAGTTTTTCCCGAAATACGCGAAGAGGGAGTTCATAAGGAAGTGAGAGATAAACAGCACGCAATTGTCTTTATAAATGATCTGTACATTATCATCCCCCTGCCATTAACACAATCATATGGAATATGGTAAGCAAAAGCATAAGAGCGGTAAATTCCAGAATGGCGGTTTTGTAATTCTTAAAGAAAAAACCATGCTGAAGAATAGGGAGCTTACTTACAATATGTGTTCCCCAGAGAAAGAGAAAAATGCAATAGGTTTGCCCTGCAGGGTAGATCCATAAAAGCAGGGGCTCGGTGATTGTGGTAGAGAAATAGATAGAGAGAGCAATTGAGATCAGGAGAGGAATGAATGGGATAAGGAAAAAAGCTTTATGCGGCATTTCAACCTTTACCTCTTCGACATTGTTTCCACTCGTTTCTGAAAAGATGGCCTTTTTTTCAACATCTTTCGCAAATGAAAAGAGAGCTATAAACGGCTCTGCCATTAGAAAAAGAAGGAGGATTATTGCAGGATATATGTATGCTGACGCTCCTTCGCTATATAGCGCTATGGCTACAGCAAAAATCCCTATAAGGACAAAATACAGGAGATAATGAAAGGAGAGATGCTTTATCTCTTTCTTATACTCTTCGCCAAGATCCTTTCGTAAGCGAGGAAAAGATGTATAATACACAACTACGCCCAGTATGAGCAGACCTATTTCGTACCCGATTATTTCTATGGCTGTAGATGCGCTTATCATTCCATCACCCACCTGTTAGCCCTTTTATA